>JACCZE010000246.1 GCA_013696105.1 Planctomycetota bacterium
CGCGCGAGGGTACGCGTCGAGGCGAAGCCCGCCTGGGCGGCGATCACCGCGAGAGGCAGTTCCGTCGCGCTCAGCAGCTCGAGCGCGCGCTCGAGTCGCGCTTGCCGCAGCCAGCGCGCTGGCGGCATGCCCACGCGCTCGGCGAAGACGCGCGTCAGGTGTTCGCGCGCGCAGCCATGGCGGCGCGCGACCGCCTTGAGCGAGGGAGCAGACAGCGGTGCGCGCAGCAGTTCGTCGACCGCTCCCTCGACCGGGCCCAGTCCGTGCGCGGCCGCGGCCTCGATCTCGTCGAACAGCGTCATGATGAAAGCGTGCACCGCGGGGCTCGCCGCGCGGCGGTCGGAGCGCTTTGCGAAGCGCTGGATGTCGGTCACCAGCTGTTCGCAACGCGATCCCGCGCCCAGGGTGATCACGGGACCCAGGCGCGCGCGCAGCACATCCCAGTGCTCGCGCAGGCCTGCCCCACCGAGCGACAGGTGGCACATGCGCAGGCTGTCCGTCCAACCGGGCCAGTCCGGCCGGTCGACCGGGCGGCCGTACGAGGTCGCCTCGGCGTAGGTGAACAGGAAGGCCTGGCCGCTCTGGACCTCGAGATCGCCAGCGACGGTGCGCAGCACGCAGCGACCTTCGAGCACGATCTGGAAGACCACCAGCTCCGAGGGCAAGCGGCCCAGATTGTCGTGCCACCAGCGAGCCCGCGGGGCGAAACGCTCGTCGGTCGTGCCACCGACGACGTGCCAGATGACGCGGTCGCGCCTGGCGTGGTAAGGGGATGCGTCCATATCACAAATTGTCCTATGCCAGTGACAAATTGCCATCCAGACGCGCGAGACTGCCGGTTATGATGTCACGCACCGCCTAAAACCTATCCGCTTCCCACTACGGAGATCACCATGGCCACCGCCTCAGCCAAAGCCGCCGCCACCAAGACCCAGGGCCACGCCGCCCATACCAAATCCGCCGACGTTCTCGGCCTGCAGGGCACCATGCCGCGGCCGATCAAGGTGGTGATGCTCGGCGCCGGCAGCGGCTTCACCCCGCGCCTGGCCAGCGACCTGATCCAGACCCCGGGCCACAGCGGCGGCGAGATCGCGCTGATCGACATCGATGCCAAGCGCCTGAAGCCGATGCAGGACATCGTCACGCGCATCGCCGCCCAGCACGCCAACGACCGCGGCACCTGGAAGATCACCGCGCACACCGATCGCACCAAGGCGCTCGCGGGCGCCGACTACATCATCAACAGTATCGAGGTCTCTGGCCTGGGCTGCGTGCGCCACGACAACGACATCCCGGCCAAGTTCGGCGTCGACCAGTGCATCGGCGACACCATCGGGCCTGGCGGCCTGTTCAAGGGTCTGCGCACCATCCCGGTGTGGCTCGAGATCCTGCGCGACGCCGAGAAGTTCTGCCCGAACGCGCTGGTCCTGAACTACACCAACCCGATGAGCATGATGATGCTCGCGGCGGGACGATCGTCGTCGATGACCGCGGTCGGACTCTGCCACTCGGTGCAGGGCACCTCGCGCCTGCTCGCCCGGCGTGCGGGCGTGGCGTACGACGAGCTCGATTGGGAGTGCGCCGGCGTCAACCACCTCGCATGGTTCACCAAGCTCGCGCACAAGGGCGAGAGCATCTATCCCCTGCTGATGGAGAAGGCGCGCAAGGACCTCGCCGGCAAGCCCGTCGATGACAAGGATGTGAACGACCTCGTGCGCAAGGACATGATGCTGCACTTCGGCGCGTTCATCACCGAATCGAGCGGCCACCTCAGCGAATACCTGCCGTACTACCGCAAGCGCAAGGATCTGATCGAGAAGTACTGCCGCCCCGGCTACGACGGCGCGTCGTCCTTCTATGCCGACAACTGGCCGACCTGGCGCAAGGGCGCGGACGAGAAGCGCGAGAAGATGGTCAAGGGAGAGGAGCCCATCGGCTGGGATCGCAGCTTTGAGTACGCGACCTTCATCATCGAAGCGCGCGAGAAGAACACCCCGTTTGCGTTCCACGGCAACGTCATGAACCGCTGGAAGGGCGGCGGTCCGCTGATCGACAATCTGCCCCACGACGGCGTGGTCGAGGTGAAGACCCTGGTCGACCGCAACGGTCTGCAGCCGGTGACGTTCGGGCGCCTGCCCCCGCAGATGGCCGCGATCTGCGCGTCGAACATGGCGATGTACGACCTCGCCGCGGTGGCCGCGATCGAGAAGAGCAAGGAGGCCGCGATCCACGCCCTGACCCTCGATCCGCTGACCTCTGCCTGCTGCTCGCCCGCCGAGATCAAGGCGATGACGCTGGAGATGTTCGCGGCCGAGAAGGAGTACCTGCCGGGATTCAAGTAAAGAACGTGCTTGGTCCTCCGTCCTGCGTCCTACGTCGACAGCCAAAGAAGCTACTTTCGAGTGAGCTGGCTGACGTGACGGACGTCCACATGAGCTTGGGGGCGTCGGTTGCGGTCGAATCGCCGTCGACGGAGGACTGAGAACGGAGGACTGAGAACTGAGAACTGAGGCTGTCTTCCGCCTATCCCACCCACGCCAGCGCGACCAGCCGCACGTCGACCCCGCCGCGCTTGGCCTTCAGCGCGGTCGATTCCACCGCTGGCGGCGGCGCGTCCAGGGCGGCGACAGCGGCCTTGAATTCGGCGTCGAGGGCATCGAGTTGGGCGCGCACCGCGGCGACGGTCTCGCCGGCGCGGGCCACGTCCTGGCCTTCGCGCATCGCACGACCGGCGCCGCGCACGGCGGTACCGGCGCGGGAGACGTTCCC
>JACCZE010000447.1 GCA_013696105.1 Planctomycetota bacterium
CGCCGATTGCGGCGCGCACGACGCGGTCCAGGCAGCGACCGAGCCCGCGATCAGGGCGCACGCCAGCCGCCGTGATCGCGCGGCGGATCTCGGATCGCCTCCGCTAGAGCGCATCCTTCTTGTACAGGCTGCCGTCCAGATGGCAGCCCTGCAGCAGGCGCGCGACGTTGCGGTCGAAGCCATCGTCGGCGATCAGCACCTCGATGATCGCGTTGGGATCGGCGCCCGCGTCGTTGACGATCTTCTCTTCGAAGGCGGTGGCGACCGCGAGGATGCGCGCCTCGGTGTCGAGGTCGTCGCCGCCGATCTTCAGCGGGCCTGATCCATCGACGCGCTCATAGGCCATGCGCACCAGCGGCAGCACCGGCTCGAGGTCATCGACCGATTCGAGCAGCTCCATGGCCTTGGTCGACGAGCGCTTGACGTCCGGGCGCGCATCGGCGCGGCCGTCGCTGACCAGGCGGGTGAAGCGATGGAGCAGTCCGGCCTGCCGCAGGCGATCGCGGCTCGAGGCGCTGAGGTGCATCGCCTCGGCGAGCGC
Organism: Planctomycetota bacterium; assembly: GCA_013696105.1. Classification (GTDB taxonomy): domain Bacteria; phylum Planctomycetota; class UBA11346; order UBA11346; family UBA11346; genus JACCZE01. The sequence continues at coordinate 542 of JACCZE010000447.1, forward strand.
CTGGCAGGTGCGCGCGCAGCGTTCGCTGGTGCCGAGCGAATTCGAGCAGGTCTCGAGCGCGCGGATCATCGTCACCATCATCTGCCACAGCACCGAGCGGTGGCGGCGGCGCTCCTCCATGCCGTGGTGGGCCAGGCCGATCTGGATCGCGCAGGCCGAGACCAGCTCGAGATCGAACTGGTCGAACGGCGCGGCTCCGGTCACACGGCTGAGGTACAGCACCCCGCGGGTGTGTCCGCCGATCGACAGCGGCACGCAGATCACCGAGCGGATACCCTTGGCGACGACGCTGGCCGTGCGGTCGAAGCGCTCGTCGTCCTGGGCGTTCGCGCTGTGCAGCGCCTTGTTCTCGGAAAAGGTCTTCTTGATGATCGAGCGGCTGATCACCGGTCGCACGTGCGGCGCGGAGGTGCGCACCGCGCCAGGCACCAGCTTGCCGCTGGCCGGGTCGCGGCGGAAGATCAGCGCGCACTCGGCGGGCATGTTCTGCACCAGGCAATCCAGGACGCGGGCCTCCTTGTCGGAACCCTCGTTCGGATCGGACATCAGGCGGCCGACCTGGTAGAGGATGCGCAGGCCTTTGACGTTCTGGCTCGGCGGCTCGTGCTCGATCGGCTCGGAGATGTCCGACAGCTCGTCGAGGCGGAATTCGAGGGTGTTGGACAGCACGTCGGGATCGTCGTTGTAGGCGATGCGGTTCGAGCTGTCATCGTCGGACATCGAGGTGCCGGCCTCGAACACCATCTCGGTGGTGCCGATCTTGATGATGTCGCCGACCCGCAGCAGCTCTTCGTCGGCGAGGCGCTCGTCGTTGACGTAGGTGCCGTTCTTGGAATCGAGATCGCGGACGAAGAACATCCCACCGACGGGGAAGATCTCGCAATGGAAGCGCGAGGCGGAGCGATCGAGGATCTGGATTCCCGCCTCGGCGTCGCGACCGATGGTCAGGGGCTTCTCGCCGACCGTCTTCTCGCGACCCCGGTAGGGGCCGTTCATGATGCGGATCTTGCTCACGTGGAGCTCGGACGCGCGCGGAGCCGGCGCGCTTTCGGCACAGTGCTCATCGTAAGCGTCGCCGTCGGAGGCGCAGCGGGCGGCGAGGACGGCGATCCACGGCTGATGGTCCTGGCCATGGCTGCCCACCCTACCAACCGACGGACCCCGAACCAAGGGGAAGGGTCAGGACGCTTCCGATTCCAGGGCCCGTGCGCGACGCGCTGCCCTGCGCGCACCGGGAGCATTTCCGCGCGCCTGGGCGACCAGAGCCATGAGGTTCCAGGCTCCCGGTTCGCGCGGCGCGGCGCGGATCAACAGGCCGGCGGAGCGCTCGGCGGCGACCAGATCCGAACGCAGGTACGCCGCGGCGGCTTCACGGTGCAACGCGCGCACGCGCGCAGGATCGATGCGGCCGGCGCGGTCGTGGTGCCACAGCGCCACGGTCGCGACCACGCCCAGGGCGGCGTATCCGAGGAGAGCGTGGACCGCCAGCCCGTCGATCCCAGGCACGCTCGCCAGCACCGCCAAGGCAGCGAGGCTCGCGCAGGCGAGCGCCGCCACCACCAACGGCAACGCCACCGCGAGGCGCGCGCGCGTCAGGAGCGCCGAGCCAGGCACCAGGGCGTTGATCGCGTAGGCGGGCATGGGAGGACGCTACGCCGCCAGGGCCATCGGGCAATCGCCCCGGAAGAGGCCACCCCGAGCGCGCGTACGCCCAGGCCGGAGCGGACGTGGAGCGGCGCCGAGCAGCGCTACGCTTGCGCGCGTGACCACCGTCGCCACGCCGCTGCCTGAACGGATCCGGCCGAAGATCCTCGAGGAGGTGGTCGGCCAGCCGCACCTGCTCGGCCCCGAGGGGATCCTGACCCAGCTGATCGCGCGCGGCCATCTGCCGTCCCTGGTCTTCTGGGGCCCGCCGGGATGCGGGAAGACCACCTTGGCGCGCCTGCTCGCGGCGCGCCTCGGCCTGACCTTCACTGCGTTCAGCGCGGTGCTCGGCGGTGTGCCCGAGTTGCGGCGCGTGGTCGACGAGGCCCTCGCCGCGACGACCTTCGGTCAGGGCACCCTGCTGTTCATCGACGAATTGCACCGATTCAACAAGGCGCAGCAGGATGCGCTGCTGCCGCACGTCGAGGCGGGATCGATCGCCATGGTCGGCGCGACCACCGAGAATCCCAGCTTCTCGGTCAATCGCGCGCTGCTCTCGCGGGTGCGCGTGTACCCACTGCACGCGCTCGACGAACCGGCCCTGCGCCTGCTGGTCGCTCGCGCCGCGACGCACCCGGACGGCCTTCCCGGCTTGGCGCTCGACGAGGCCGCTCTCGATCCGCTGCTGCGGCTGTGCGCGGGCGACGCGCGCCGGCTGTTGATGATCCTGGAGAGCGCGTGGGCGCTGTCCAAGCCAGCGCCGGTGAGCATCGATGCGGTGGCGCGGGTCGCATCGTCCCCAGGCGCCGATCACGACCGCGCGGGCGAGAACCACTACGACGTCGCCAGCGCCTTCATCAAGAGCATGCGCGCCTCCGACGTCCAGGCGGCGCTCTACTACCTCGCGCGCCAGCTCGAAGCGGGCGAGGATCCGATGTTCGTCGCGCGCCGCATCGCGATCTTCGCCAGCGAGGACGTCGGCATGGCCGATCCGCAGGCGCTGGTGGTGGCGACCTCCGCGATGGTCGCCACCGAACACATCGGCATGCCGGAGGCGGTGTATCCGCTGACCCAGGCGGTGATCCACTGCGCCACGGCGCCGAAATCGAATTCCGCCAAGAGCTATTTCGCCGCCGCCGAGGCGATGAAGGCCCATCCCGGCGCCAACGTGCCGTTGTTCCTGCGCAACGCGCCGACCGAACTGATGAAGGAGCTCGGCTACAAACAGGGCTACCAGTACGACCACGACCAGCCCGAGCACTTCGCCGGACAGCAATGCCTGCCCGACGAGCTGCTCGGCTCGACCTTCTACCAGCCGGGAGGCTTCGGCTTCGAGAAGGAGATCGCCAAGCGGCTCGA
>JACCZE010000254.1 GCA_013696105.1 Planctomycetota bacterium
CGCGCGAGGCGCCGGCCAGCTGCGGTGCGGCCAGCACCTCGCGCACCAGACGCATCGCGTGTCCGCGGCCCTTGCGCGCGGGCAGGTGCAGCTCGGTGCGGTCGCTGAAGAGCACCAAGCCGAGCCGATCATGGTTGCGCAGCGCGGTGACGCCGACCACCGCAGCGGCTTCCGCTGCCAGCGCGAGCTTCACGCGCGGCGACATGCCGGGGATGGCGCCGAAGCGCATCGACGCGCTGACGTCGACCAGCAGCATCGTGGTGAGCTCGCGCTCCTCGCGGAAGACCTTGACGTACGGCCGACCGGCACGCGCGGTGACGTTCCAGTCGATGGTGCGCACATCGTCGCCTGCCGCGTACTCGCGCACCTCGTCGAACTCCATGCCCTGCCCGCGGAACGCAGAGCGGTAGCGCCCCGCCGCGAGTGACGACACCAACCGCTCGGTGCGCAGCTCGATGCGCTTCACCTGACGTAGGAGTTCTTTCAGTTCAGTCATCGGAACTTTTTTCGCTTGCGGGTTCTCCGTCCTCCGTGCTCGGTCCTCCGTCGAAGAGGACGTGATCGTATTCGCTGGTCGGCTCGCGCGTCATCGACGTCGTGAGGTAGGACCTGAACGCTCGGATCAACGCGAGCGCTCGCTCGGTCGCCTGCTGCGCAGATCGGATCTGGTCCATGTCGGCATAGCCGAGATCGAAGATCGTGAAGAGCAATGACTGGACCTCGTTGGCGGATCCCTGAGCGATATCGAGGAATCGCACAAAGTCCCTATCCGACCCCCGGCCGAATCCTTCGGCGATGTTGCTCATCACGGAAACAGCAGAGCGTCGCAGCTGATCTCGCAGGCCAAAATCCCGTTCGAGCGCATTTCCAGATGAAAGCGCATAGATCTCGCGGACGAGGGACCGCGCCGCCTGCCACGCCTTGATGTCGCTGAAGTGACGGATGATCATGCGGCCGCTGTCTGCTGTCCGACGGAGAACGGAGGACGGAGAACGGAGGACGGTTTCCTGGCAACCGAGGACGGTTTCATGGCACCTGCACGTGGTCGAGCAGGCGCGCCACCAGCGCGTCGCTGTCGAGGCTCTCGGCTTCGGCTTCGTAGCTGGGGATGATGCGGTGGCGCAGGACGTCGGCGGCGATCGCCTTCACGTCCTGCGGGGTGGCGAAGCCGCGGCCTTCGAGGAAGGCGTGGGCGCGAGCGGCCATGGCCAGCGAGATCGAGGCGCGCGGGCTGGCTCCGACGTCGATCATGCCGACCAGGCTGGTGACGCCGGACTCTTTCGGGGTGCGCGTGGTTCGGGCGAGCGAGACGCAGTAGTCCTTGATGCGGTCGTCCATGTGCACGCCGTCGAGCACCGACTGCGCGCGCGCCAGGGCTTCGGGGGTGAGCACGGGCACGACATCGGGCTTCGCACGCGTGAGCGCGCGGTCGAGCACCATGCGCTCCTCGGGCTGGGTCGGATAGACCACCTTGATCTTCATCAGGAAGCGGTCGGTCTGGGCCTCGGGCAGCGGATAGGTGCCTTCCTGCTCGATCGGATTCTGGGTCGCGAGCACGATGAACGGCCGCGGCAGGGGGAAGGTCTCGTCGCCGATGGTCACTTGCCGTTCCTGCATCGCCTCGAGCAGCGCGGATTGGACCTTGGCCGGTGCGCGGTTGATCTCGTCCGCGAGCACCACCTGCGCGAAGATCGGACCCTTGCGGGTGGTGAAGGTGCCGCCTTCGTAGATGCGCGTGCCGATGATGTCGGCGGGCAGCAGGTCGGGGGTGAACTGCACGCGACTGAACTTCGCCGCGCAGGCCGCCGCCAGGGTCTTCACCACCGTGGTCTTGGCCAAGCCGGGCACGCCTTCGAGCAGCAGGTGCGCATCGCACAGCAGGCCGATCAGCAGCTTGCGCACCAGGTCGCGCTGTCCGACCAGCACCTTGCCGATCTCGGATTCGACCATCCGCAGCGGCTGCGCGGCATCGGCGATCTGGGTGGCTGGCTGGCTGATGGGCTGTGCGGTCATGGAGGGCCTCCGAACGAATGGGGACGCCTCAGACTCTTACAGCTTTCGCTGAGGACCAACAGGCGAGATGGGTGCCGCAGCGGGTGGCCGTGACGAACAGGTGGTCAGGGAGACCCATTCCTGCGCCCGCAACGGGCTCTCGGCGCCCACGCGCAGGCCACGGTCGAATCACGTGTCCCGAGGAGGATCCCCCACCGGCTGATTGATCATCGCCATCGCGATGGCGCGCATGCGTTCGAGGAACATCGGCCGCATGGCCTCGGACATGGCGCTGGCGGCGACCGCGGCCTCCATGCAGGCCAGCCAGGCTGTCGCCTCCGGCATGCCGATGGTGAAGGGCAGGTGCCGGGCGCGCAGCCGCGGGTGTCCACGCCAGGGCGAGTACCGCGCCGGCCCGCCCCAGAACTCGCTCTGGAAGGCGAACTGCTTCTGCAGGGTCTCGGCGAAGTCCTCGGGGAACAGGGGACGGATCGGGCTCGCAGCGACGCGAGCGTAGAAGTCGGCCAGGAGCGGCGCGAACACCGGGTCGCCGCCGAAACGTTCCCACAGGCTCGGGGCGTCCGTCTGGGTCACGTCCGATCGACGACCAGGCGCTGCGGAACCCAGCCTGCGCCGCCGTGCCGATCCGCAGTCTCGAGCAGCCGCCGCTCCTGTTCGCGCAGCCACTTCAGCCGCTCGACGTGGCGACCGAGCTGGAATGCGATCACCACCAGCGATGCACCCATCACCGATCCGTACAGGATCAGGTAATCGCTCACGGAGCGCCTCCTACCAGCCGCGCCTTGCGCTCGCTCTGGCGTTCGCGCGCGGCCTGCGCCGCGAGTTCGCCAGGCGCGTGCCCGGCGGCAGCGGCGGCCGCCACGGCGAGGACGTGGCCATCCTGCGCCGCCGAGATCGACTCCGGCAGCGTCGTCCCATCACCCGTGCCGCCGGTCTCATCCATGTACTTCTTCCACGCGGCGGTGACGTCCTGGCTGTTCTTGTAGCTGCAGAACTTCGGTCCGCACATCGAGCAGAACTCGGCGGTCTTGAAGGCGTCGTGCGGCAGGGTCGCGTCGTGCTTCTCGCGCGCGCGTTCGGGATCCATCGCCAGCGAGAACTGCTTCTCCCAATCGAAGGTCCAGCGCGCGTCCGACATCTGGTCGTCGCGATCGCGTGCACCCGGGCGATGGCGCGCGATATCCGCGGCGTGCGCGGCGATCTTGTAGGCGATCACGCCCTGGCGCACGTCCTCGAGGTCGGGCAGGCCGAGGTGTTCGGCGGGGGTCACGTAGCACAGCATCGACGCGCCGTGCCAGCCGGCGATCGCCGCGCCGATCGCGCTGGTGATGTGGTCGTAGCCGGGAGCGACGTCGGTGGTGAGGGGGCCGAGCACATAGAAGGGCGCCTCGTGGCAGACCTGGGCCTCTTTCTTCATGTTCATCTCGATCTGGTCCATCGGCACGTGGCCGGGACCTTCGATCATCACCTGCACGTCGTGCTTCCAGCACACGGTGGTGAGTTCTCCCAGGATCGCGAGCTCGGCGAACTGCGCTTCGTCGGAGGCGTCCGCGAGGCAGCCCGGACGCAGGCCGTCGCCGAGCGACACCGTGACGTCGTAGCGCTTGAGGATCTCGCACACCCGCTCCCAGTGGGTGTAGAGCGGATTCTCCTGATGGTGGTGCATCATCCATTCGGCCATCAGCGCGCCGCCGCGCGAGACGATGCCCATCTTGCGTTTGGAGATGTAGGGCATGAAGCGCAGCAGCACGCCGGCGTGCAGCGTCATGTAGTCGACGCCCTGGCGCGCCTGGTGCTCGATCACCTCGAGGATGCTCTCGATGGTGAGGTCGGTGACCTTGTCGACCTGCTGCACCGCCTGGTAGATCGGCACCGTGC
>JACCZE010000257.1 GCA_013696105.1 Planctomycetota bacterium
GCAGGTACATAGCCCAGCCCGAGAGCGCCAGGCCCGCGATGATCAGCAGGTTATAGACCAGGACCGGGGAGGCGCCCAGCCACAGCAAGGGCGCGCCCATCACCGACGGCACGAACATGTGCTCAGAGAACGCGAGCGTATGCCGCTCCGGATAGAGAATTGGCGCCTCGAACAGGCTTAGCGGCTCGCGCGGCAGGATGTGCGCCACCCACGCCACGGTCCACGTCAGAAACTCGGCGTCATGGTTGTCGAGGCGAGACAGGTGGCCCGGATCGCTGGCAAGCGGCCACGAGTGCAGCACCGCCATCGCCGTGAAGAAAACTAGCGCGGCGAGGCGATGATTTCGTAAAGCCATACGTCGCCGCTCTTCTCGAGCGGGCGGAGGTGAGCTGCGAAGTCGGTATCGAGCCGGCGGATCATGCTGGCGCGATTCTCGGCGTTCATTAGATCGAGGTGGACGACGACATATCGAGCGCCGAGCGGTTCGAGGATCGCGAAGGCCTCCCTGCTGGGAAACGAGTTGAGCGCCGGTGCGGCATCGCGGAAATCCTGCGGAATGTGATCGCTGTAACCGTTGATCAACGGCTGCCAATGCGCGGTGGAGGCCAGCATGTATTCAGCATGGCGATGGTACTCGGGACCGCTGGCCCAATACGGCAGTTCCAGGGTCGGCGCCTTGGGCAGGTCCGCGAGTGTGCGATACGCGTGCGGTAGCGGCGGCGCCTCGCGCATCCGCAGCGGCGCGCGATACGTGTCGGCGACGGCGAGGACGAGCAGCACCGCGAACGCGGCGGTGGTCGCCTTCCTGCGCATCAAGGCAATCAGGGCCGGCGCGGCGAGGACGACCAGGCACAGGGTCACGACGATGCCCGCGCGTGATGGTGCGCGCAAGAACGAGAACACCGGGACCGTATCGTAGAGCAGCGTGTAAAGACCAGCGTCCGGCCCGAACGTCAGCCACAACGTGAACACCGCGAGGCCGACGTAAAACCAAGCGACATCGCGCGGCACTGTCGTTCTACGATCGTTCGACGGTGGTTCTACGACGGTTCTACGAAGCACCAACGTGGCGCCCCAGATTCCGAGGACGCAGGCGAGAATCCCCGGGAAGAGCACCTCGCTCGGCTTGTCGAGATACGCCGCCCACCATCGATGCGACCAGGCCGACGAGACCAGCCACGCGCCGATATTGGCGGAGTATTGGCCGCCGAGCGATCGCTCGAAGCCGGTCGATCGCTGCATCTGCATGTACGGCAGGAAGAAGGGCAGGATGGTGCCGATGCACACGACGGCGGCCACGGCGACCATCGCCCAGTACTTCACGTCCTTCCAACGCCCGCGAGAGATGGAAAACCAGAGGCTCGCGAAGGTGACCATACCGCCGGCGAAGATCCCGTAATACGCGCATGCCAGGCCGGTCGTGGTCAACACCAAGCCGAGTTCGATCGCGCGCGCGATCGTGGTGCGCTCCATGAAGCGATGCCACGCCAGCATCGCCCACGGCAGGAAGCCCACCATCAATAACTGCACGTGCGCCTGCCGCGCGAACGCGAACGGGCAATACGCGAACAGGATACCGGCGATAATTGCCGCGCGGCGATCGCCGGTCAGATGGCGAATCAGGTAATACGTCGCAACGAACGACAGCACGAACGACCACAGGAACACGAAGTTGTGCGTGGTGTAGGGATTCTTCGTCAGCAGCCACACCGGCGCGGCGAGCACGCCTTCGACGATGTTGCCCTCGGAAAAGGCGAGCGCGTTGGGATGCGGGTAGAAGATGTTGGCGCGGAACAGCTGCGACGGATCCGTGGTCAGCGCGTGCGCGACCCACGACACCACCCAGATGCTCCAGCGGCCGTCATTGGTGTCCAACCGCCCGGCGTCGGTGAAATGGACGACGTACGGAAGGGTGAAGACACCAGCGAGGAGCACGGCGCCGAGCACGACGGCCGTGGCTTCGACGGATCCGCGGAAGCGCATCTGTGACGCTAGAATAGCATGCGTCTTTTTGATGGACCGACTACTTGCACTGACCTACCAGGCCGAGCAATCGCACTTCTGGTTT
>JACCZE010000269.1 GCA_013696105.1 Planctomycetota bacterium
CGACGGTGTCGGCATCGGCTGTCGGCACCGGCACCCGCGCCATCGCCGCTGCGGCTTCGCGTTTTCGTTCGTGATCAGCGTTGCGGAACAGCGCGAGACCCGCCGGCAACCGGGGCCCGTGCTCGGCGATGCGCACCGACAGCTTCCACGAGCCCGGCGTGCGACCGCGGTCCGCGCGGGTGACCAGGAATCCGCCGGTATGGAATCCGACCGAGTAGGCGTAGCCCTGGCCGGCGGTGATCTCGCCTTTGGCTGCCACCACCACCTCGCCGCGGGCGCGATCGCACGAGACCAGTTCGGCGTCGGGCGAACGGTCCTGCGCCGGATCGTAGCGGTGCAGTCGCGCCGACGACCCGTAGCCACCCGAGAGCGGCGCGTCGGAATTCGCGCGCGAGAACACGTCCTTCAGCCGTTCGCGCGCCGATGCGACATCGAACGGCGTGCGCGCGACCCAGGCATCGACCGCCTCGCGGTAGGCGCGGCTGACCGTGTGCACGTACTCCGGTCCCTTCAGCCGTCCCTCGATCTTCAGCGACGCCACGCCGATGTCCGCGAGCTCGGCCACGCGCGCGATCAACGACAGATCCTTCATGCTCAGCTCGGTGTCGGGTGACGCCGCGTCCGACGTCGGAGAGACGGGCGCTGTCGCGCTGTCCGACAGAGGACGGAGCACGGAGGACGGAGCACGTTGCACATAATCAAACCGGCAGTTCTGCGCGCACGTGCCGCGATTCGCGCTGCGGCAGCCGGCGAAATTCGACATCAGGCACTGGCCGCTGAATGCGTAGCAGAGCGCGCCGTGCACAAAGTGCTCGGTCTCGACGCCGAGCTCATGGGCGCGTTCGGTGCACGCCGCGACCTCGGCCAGGGTGAGCTCGCGCGCGAGGATCACGCGTTCGGCGCCCAGGCGCGCGAGCACCTCGATCTGGCTCGCGTGATGGATGGTCATCTGGGTCGAGGCGTGGCGCTTCAATCCCGGGACCTCGCGCGCGAGCACGCTCCACAGTCCCAGATCCTGGACGATGACCGCATCGACTCCGGCGTCGGCCGCGCAGCGCGCGAGATCCAGCGCCTTGGGGTATTCGTCGTCGTGCACCAGGGTATTCATCACCACGTAGCACTTCACCCGGTGACCATGCAGGTAGGCGACGTTGCGCGCGAGATCCGCCTTGCGGAAATTCTCGGCGCGCCCGCGCGCGTTGAAGTGCCTGAGGCCGAGGTACACCGCGTCGGCGCCGCCCGCGACCGCAGCGGGTAGGCAGTCGGGCGAGCCGACCGGCGCCAGGACCTCGGGGGCACGCCTGTTCATGGCGTGGGCGGCGCTGGCGGTGCGGCGGCCGGTGGTTCGAGGACAGCGATCAGCGCCTGCGCGCGCTCGCGGTATTCCAGCGGAATGCCTGCGCACGCACGGTGCCGCCGCAGCGCATCCCGTGCGGACCTGCGCACCTGCTCGGCGTCCGGCGCGGGCGGAGGCCGCTTGTCCGGGCGCGCTCGCCCCTCGCGTGCGACACGTTCGATCGGCGGTTCGACGCCGCTCTGTGCGGCCTCCATCCACTGGGTGAACAGTTCGGCTGCGTGCGGCCGCTCCTGCCACATCGCCACGTCGAAGCCGGCCGCGTCCGCGCGCAGCGACAGTGCCAGGGACATGCCATCGCGCTCGCAGGTGAACACCCGCAGGGCCGCGTCGTCGCCAGGATCCTCGACCCAGCCGCTGGCGGCCATGCGCCGTACCAGCTGCTCGCTGCTGCCCTGCTCGCCGCCGCCGCGCACGATCGTGCGCGATCCGTCGATGCGACCCACCCATCCGCGCACCAGGTGGTGCTGGAAGGCAGCGGACCAGCGCAGGGTCTTGGACTGCGGAGGCTGCGGCAGCGGCGTACCCCAATCCGCCACGCTCAACGGCGTGGCCGATGCAGCCGCGCCAGCACCCAATCGCGACAGCACCGCTGCGCCGATGCCGCGACCGACCGCAGCGTAGCGTTCGGGCCATGAACCGCCGGTTCCCGCGCTGCGGTGGGTGAGCGCGAACTCCGCTGCGACACGCGGCATATCCGGAGCGAATCGAGCCGCTGGATGGTCGTCGACGCCCACCGAGCGCGCGCGGATGCGCAGCGTGGCTTCGATCGCCTGGTTGGGGGACGTTGGCGCTTCGCCCCCCGTGGTCGCGACCTCGATGACCAGTGTCGCTCCGATCGGCGGAAGCGAGGTGGTGTCGCTCTCTGGAGCGCGCAGAGGATCGAGGATGGCGACACCTCCGCTCCTCGTGACCCCTTCGGCCAGGCCGAGCATAGCCGCTTGGGTGAGCGCCATGCGATCGCCTCCTGCGACGACCACGACTGTGCGCAGGTCCAGTGCGAACGGCTCCGCTTCGACCGCTGATCGGACGACCTCGATGCGATTATCCTGGTCCAGGGTCATCGAGTCGACGCGATGGATGGACTTCGACGGGAAGCGGAAGATGCCCGGATTGATCTCGGGGCCGCCGGCGCCGCGCCCGGAGCCCCGGGGGATCAGGGCGAACGATCCCACCAGGACGGCGATCATCAACACCAGGGGTAGAAAGGAGTTGCGCATTGTGCCTGCTCGCTGGGGCCTGCTCGGGGGGATCGTGCATTCTCACCCCTCGGAGCGACCGACAACCGTTTCTCGACCGCGCGACGGATGCGGGAAAACCTCCTGCAGGCCTTTGACTCACCCATGTAACGGGGCGAAGTCGAGTTTATGCCACTGTCGCCTCAACGGTAGGGTGTTGGTGACCGTACCCGATCCAGGAGCCCACCATGCCCCTCCACCGCCTGACCTCCGCTCTCCTGATCATCGCTGGCGTTATCGCAGCCGTCCCGGCCGCCGCCGTCCAGGACGAGATCGCCATCGACCATTGGGGCAACAACCTGCTGGTCACCGCACCGGCCGGAGTTGGCGACGCCCGCCTGGCCAACAGCATGAGCGAAAAGATCACGGTCGAGTTCGTCGAGACGCCGATCCTCGAGGTCGTCGACTTCCTACGCAAGGTGTCGTCGTGCAATTTCGTCTGCGACCCGACCGTGGCCGCGTCGAACGCGGTGATAACGCTCAAGGCGGACAAGATGGAACTGCGCAACGTGCTCACCTGGGTCACGAAGATGTCCGGACTCCACTCCGGGTACGTGAACGAGGCCATCTACCTGTCCGAGAAGCCGATCGTCGGCGAGACCAGGACCACGCTCTACGACGTCAGCGATCTGGTCATGCCGATCAAGGACTTCCCCGGTCCCGAACTCGCGTTCAACCAGGGCTCCGGCGGCACCGGCGTTCAGCTCATCAACGAGCCTCGCGAGGACGTGTCCACGACGACGATCGAGGAGCTGGAAGAGCTCGTGCGCAAGCACGCGAGGCATTGAGGAGCGCAGCCGTCGGCCGTCAGCCGTCAGCAATCGGGCGCCGAGCGGCGGTGGCGGCATACAATCGCGAAGCGATGCCGCCACGTTTTCAGCGGCCCTGCCGCTGAAAACGAGCCGCGACAAAGCCCGGGGGTAGGCCCGCAAGGGCCGTAGGGGCGACAGCCCCTGAGCAAAAAACTAGAACCCGAACGTCTTCTTCACGTCCGCCGCAGGGATCGCCAGGTTGACGCCGTCACCGGCTCCCCCTCCCGATTGCGCGGTCATGACCATGGTGGTGACGCCGATCACTCCCATGGATTTGAGGTCGATGAGCGGGCCGCCGCTCGAGCCGCTGGCGATGCGGCAGTCGGTCTGCAGCCAGACCGGGACGTTCGCGAGACGCTTGATCGAGCTGAGGGTACCACGCGAGAGGGTGAGATCGCTCGGCGAGGTGCCCAGCGTGTTGGCGATGTTGCCGGCGAGCGGGAAGCCCGCGGCGGCGACGTTGCGTCCGAGATCATAGTTTTCGAACAGCTCGAGGTACGCGTACGAGTTGCCCTTGGTCACGGGTTCGAGCAGCGCCAGATCGAACTTCTCGGCGATGCGCGTGACCTTGAACTCCTCGGCCTTGCGGCCGGTCGTCCCGTCCCACAGGACATAGATCTTGGCGTCGAGCCCACCGACGACGTGCTGGTTGGTGACCAGCTTGCCGCCAGGCGTGACGAAGAACCCCGTGCCCGTGCCGCGATCCTTCACCGCGACCAGCGCCACGGCGAGCTTCAGGCGTGCGATGGTCTCTGCCTCGGGCGTCGATATCGAGACGCGCAGGCCGCGCTCATCACCCGGCCGGGCATTGCGCGCCTTGGCATCGGCGAGGATACGGTCCTGCTCGGCGCGTTCGTTGACCTCGCGCAGATCGACGAGCTGTTCGAGGCTGAGCGATTCATCCGGCTCGAGCTGGAATCGGCTCTTGAGCTGACGACGGACCTGGCGCGCGCGTTCGCGGCGGTCGGCCTCCATCACCAGCTGCTCATTGCGATCGCTCGCGCCGGGCTGCGCGCCAAAGTAGAGCGTGCGCAGAAGCGCCACCGTCGCCCCGTCGGGGATGTCGATGCGTCGCTCGCGCAGCCAATCGATCAGCACCAGGCGCTCACCGAGGCTGTAGGGATCAGGTAGGTCCACCGCCGGCGGGCTGGTGGGCACGTCCTCGCCGCAAGCCATGCCGCAAGCCATGCCGGCCAGCAGCATGGTCACCAGGGCACAGCGTCGGAGATGCACGGGGAAGAGTACCCTTCAGCGGATGACCCCGCAACCGCAGCTACCCACCGGAACGACGAAACCCGGCCACGTGTGGCCGGGTTTCGCGAGAGCGGGCTGCAACCCCTTGCTCTGATTGCGCCTCACTCCTGAGGAACGGCCTTCATGCTCAGGCCGATCTTGCGCGTCTCGAGGTCGACGTTCAGGACCTTGACCTTGACCGCCTGACCGATCGCCGGGCCGTCTTCGGGCTTCGCGTCGGGTTTGGCGTCCATCTCGGAGACGTGGAGCAGGCCTTCGAGGCCGTCGAGGATCTCGACGAACACACCGAAGTTGGTGATCTTGGTCACCTTGCCGTCGAGGACGATGCCCTTCTTGAGCTTCTTCGGGATCTCGTCGGTCCAGGGATCGGGCGTGAGCTGCTTCATGCCCAGCGAGATGCGCTGACGCTCCTTGTCGATCTCGAGGATGACGCACTCGACGACCTGGTCCTTGTTGATCTCGGGGCTCGGGTGCGTGAGCTTCTTGGTCCAGCTGATGTCGTTGACGTGCAGCAGGCCTTCGACGCCGGCTTCGATCTCGACGAAAGCGCCGTAGTTGGTCAGGTTCTTGACCGTGCCCGTGACTTTGCCGCCGACCGGGAAGCGATCCTTGATCGTCTCCCAGGGATTCGACTCGGCCTGCTTCATGCCGAGCGAGATCTCCTGCTTCTCGTTGTCGATATCCAGGATCATGACCTTGACCTTGTCGGCGACCTTGACCACTTCGCTCGGATGGGCGACCTGGCGGGTCCACGACATCTCGGAGACGTGGACGAGACCCTCGATGCCGTCGGCCAGACGCACGAACGCGCCGTAGGTCATCAGATTGACGACCTCGCCTTCCTGTACCGAGCCCACGGGATAGCGCTCGCTGATGTCTTCCCACGGGTTGCGGGTCTTCTGCTTGAGGCCGAGAGAGATGCGGTTGCGCTCGGCATCGTAATCGAGCACGACGACTTCGATCTTCTGGCCGATATGCACAACTTCGCTGGGGTGGTTGACGCGGCCCCACGACATGTCGGTGATGTGCAGGAGGCCGTCGAGGCCGCCAAGGTCGATGAACGCGCCGAAGTCGGTGATGTTCTTGACCTGGCCTTCGCGCAGATCGCCGACGTGCAGTTCCTTGACCAGGTTCTCGCGGTTCTTCTTGCGCTCTTCCTCGAGCACCTTGCGGCGCGAGACGACGATATTCTTACGCTCGGCGTCGATCTTGATGATTTCGGCCTCGATGATCTGGCCGATGTACTCGCCGACATCCGGCGCGCGGCGCAGGTCGACCTGGGAAGCAGGCAGGAACACCGGCACGCCGATGTCGACCAACAGGCCGCCCTTGATCTTGCGCAGCACCTTGCCGGTGACCTTGTCGCCTTCTTTGTTGTTGCCGAGGACCTGGTTCCAGCCGATCTGGAGATCCGCCTGGCGCTTCGAGAGGATGAGGTCGCCCGAGGGTTTGATCTCGACGATCATCACCTGGACCTTGGAGCCGACCGAGACGTCTTCGGTGTTGAACTCTTCCTTGGGCACGACGCCTTCGGATTTGTAGCCGATGTCGATGACGATGTCGTCGTTGTGGTGGCCGACGACGAATCCGGTCACGATGGTGCGCGGCTCGTAGGCGTTCTTGGTGTCGAGACTGGCGAGGAACGCCTTCTCGGTGTCCTTGCCGAGGGCGGCCTCGAGCTCGGTGGCCATGAGGACGTCGTCGACGACGTTGATCTGTTCGATGCGTGGTGCCATTGGGGTATTTGCTGCCGCACGGCCGAAAAACGGCGCGGGCATCCATTCCAGTGGTTGCGGCCGCTCCCGATGAGCGCGCCTGGGAAGACATCGCCGACATGGACCATCCATGGCAGGCAGACGTCGAGGGGGCGGATACCCTATGGCGAGGGTGCGATTGGCAACAGGGGAGGGGAACGTCCTCCGTGCTCCGTCCTCCGTGCTACGTCGACGGCCAGAGCACGCCGAGTCATCCTAGGTCCCGCTCAGTCAGCTGCGTATATCCACATCCATGGATGTCAGCGGCCATCAGCAGCCATGGATGTCAGCGGATCGCACGGACCGATCACCTCGCTGGTGGACCGAGGACGGAGCACGGAGCACGGAGGACAAGGCGCTTCCCGTCACCGCCAGACCTCGCGCAGGGCGTTGAAGACGTCCTGCACCTCGCGTGCGGCGAGCAGCCGGTCGATGATCTCCTCGCGCTGGATCAGTTCGGCGAGTTCGCGATAGACCTGCAGGTAGATGCGGTCGTCGTAGGGCGGGGCCGCGAGCAGGAAGAACAGGCGCGTGGGTTCGCCATCGGCGCTGCCGAAGGGCACGCCGTCGCCGGAAGCGCGCGCCAGGCCCATGATGAACTCCCTGACCTGAAGCGTGCGCACGTGCGGTATGGCGATGCCCGGAGCGAGGGCGGTGGACGCGTTGCGCTCGCGCTGGACCAGGTCGCGCAGGAATTTCGAGCGATTGGCGATCCGCCCGCTCGCGTCGAGGATCTCGGCGACCTCCTCGATCACGCGCTCCTTGTCCGACTTCTGGCGGTTCGCGCGTTGGGCGGGAGATTCGTCCTCGGCTGCCGGGGTCGCCTGGGTCTCGAGGTTCAAGCGCACGCATTCCGGCCGCAGATAACGCAGCACGTTCATGCGTGCGCTCGGTGCGGGTGCCCAGGCCCATCACAGGATTCGGCGGCGACAGCGGTCTCCATGCGCGGATCAGGGCCTATGGAATGGGATTGCCTTGGATCTCGCCCTGGAGACCCGAGCTGATGTTCGACAGTTCGCCGAGCTCGTTGAACTGCACGGTGATCTGGCTGCCGAGCGCCTTCATGTCAAACACCCTGGGCGTACCGGACTCACCTGCCGACTTGACCTCTTGCGCCGGACGGACGATCTCGGCGAGCCGTTTCGGTTGCTCGGATCCCAGAAAGGTGATCGATCGCAGTCGTGGAGTGGACAAGCCCTTGTCGGTCACATCCGCCACGGCCTCGATGATCGCCTGATCCGCCCAGCCTTCGTGCGGCGACCATTTGGCCTTCACGCGCAAGTCGCCAGAGAACTCGCCCAACCCCACGAGCAGGATGCGGAAATAGGCCAGGCGCGTGCTCGGCGATTCCGGTTCTTTGCGCGTGATATGGGCCGCGATCGGATTCAGCATGCCGCGGAAGCCGATGCGCGGCAGGCGCGTCTCGCGGGTATCGAAGAGGATGCGCTCGGGAGTGGGACCATTGGGGCCGGCGAGCAGACGTCCTTCGGAGAGGATCGAGAGCGTGCTGTCAGCGAACTCGGACTGGCTGAAGTCGAGCGTCTCGCTCGCGATCACCACGTGCTCGTACTGCAGGCGCACGCCGCCGGACAGCTGGCTGGTGCTGGGCTTTTGCGAAGCGAGGCTGATGTTGATGCCCTTGCCGGCCGAGATCGACAGCTGCTCGGCCATCACCCCTTCGGTCGCCAGCGGGCGCTCGGGAACCGTCGGGTCGGTTGCGCGTGGAGCCTCCAGCGCCAGTCCAGCCGGACCGAGGCCGAGCACCTGCGCTGCCGCCAACGCAACGATCGCGGCCAGAGCCGCTTGAAGCTTCATGCGTCCAGTATCGCGGCCCGCTCAGGGCTTCGCAACATCGCTTCCGGAACCGTCGGTCTGCGACAGGTTCTCGACCTTGTCCTTGAGTAGACGTCCGACCTTGAACTTCACCACCGTCCGGCTCTTGACCGGGACCTTCTCGAGCGTCTTGGGATTGAGGGCGGTACGGGCCTTGCGCGTCACTGTTTCGAACACGCCGAAGTCCCTGAATTCAAGGCGGTTGCCCTTCGCCAGCTCTTCCACCACTTCATCCAGGAAGGCCTGGATCACCTGCAGGGTCTGAACCTGACCGAGGCCATGACGCTCGGCGATGCGCTCGGCGATCGTGCGCTTGGCGATGGTCTCTCGACGAGGCGGACCACTTGCGCGTGGGACGCCACCCGATTGCCCATCCGCTGAGATCGTCCCGCTGTCGCCCGACGTGGTCATACGCGATCCTCTCTAACCCGGGTTTGCTAACGATTTATAGCGAGCTACGGTGCTCAGGGCAAGGTGAACCTGTCTCCTCTAGCGGCGTTTACGTACATCACCGTAACTCACAGTGGCCGCCACTGACGCTCGACCCCGGGGCACCCGCACGACAGCACTGCATATTCCTCATTACCCTTGATACGTCAGGTACTTGAATGACGAATGCCGCCGCTTCCGCGACCGTGGGCACCGCCGACACCCAAGCCTTGGCCAAGTTGGTGGCTACCGTGGGGAGGGTTTTTCGCGGACACCAGCAGTCCGTCGACCTGCTGGTGATCGCTTTCCTGGCCCGCGGGCACGTGCTGATCGAAGACATCCCCGGGGTCGGCAAGACCACCCTCGCGCGCGCGTTGGCAGCCGCGAGCGGCGGTAGCTTCAAGCGCTTACAGTGCACCCCCGACCTCATGCCCGCAGATGTGACCGGGGTGTCGATCTACCAGGAACACGAACGCGTGTTCAAGTTCCACCCGGGTCCGATCTTCTGCGACGTGCTGTTGGCCGACGAGTTGAACCGAACGCCCCCGCGTACCCAGTCGGCGCTGCTCGAGGCCCTCAGCGAGGGCCAGGTCACGGTGGATGGCGAACCGCGCTCGCTCCCGTCGACCTTCTTCTGCATCGCGACCCAGAACCCGCTCGACCACGTGGGCACCTATCCGCTCCCCGATAGTCAACGCGACCGCTTCCTGGTCAGCTACAAGCTCGGCTATCCGGACGCCGACAAGGAGCTCGCGCTGCTCGCGCACGATGGTGCCGAGAACGACCTCTCGCGCGTGACTCCGGTCCTCGATGCGGCGACCGCCCGAGCCCTGCGTGCCCGCACCCAGGTGATCCGGGTCGAGGACAGTGTCCGCCGCTACATCCTCGAGCTCGTCCGTGCCACCCGTGGGGCAAAGTCCCTAGTCCAGGGTGCGAGCCCGCGCGCTGGCATCGGACTGCAGCGCGCGTGCCAGGCGCGGGCCCTGCTCGCCGGGCGCGAGTTCGTCATCCCCGACGACGTGCAGGCGCTCGCCGTCCCCTGCCTGAGCCACCGCGTCACCAGCCGCGCCGGCCAGGCCACCGAACCGATCATCGCGCATGTGGTCGAGGGCGTGGCGGTGCCGCGATAGACCGTTCTCCGTCCGACGTTCTCGGTTCTCCGTCCACACTGATCACGGTGCCGCACAGATGAGGATCCCAGTGGCCAAACCAGCAATGGCGACCGTAGACGGAGGACGCAGGACGGAGGACACAGGACGTTCCCTCCGGATCGAAGGCCTCGGCCTGATGGTGATCTACGTCGCGTGCGCGTTGGCGTTCATGCGCATCGCGTTGCCTATCCAATCCAAGGGCGGGCTCTTGACGTTGTCGCTGGCCCTGATCGCGGCAGCGCTGGTGGCCCTGTGGCGGGCGCCGCGGCGATTGAAGACCGTGTCGGGCATCTGGGTCGTGCATGGTGCGGTGCACGCGGGCGACGAAGCCACCGTCGGCGCACTGGTGACCGCCACGGCCGGCGCACCGCCCTTCACCCTGGAAGCGTTCAATCCCACCACGCGGCGTTTCGATGCGGTGGTGCGGCTCAAGCACATCACCGCGGCTCCGGTCAAACCGTCGTGGACCGTGCGCTTCCCCAAGCGCGGACGTGTGCGCATGCCGCCCTTGGTCGCCCGCTGCGACCAGCCCTTCGGCGTGTTGTCCGCGGCGCGGCCGATCGGCGAGCCCATCGAGGTGGTGGTGCTGCCGACCCTGGGCACGGTGAAGAAGGCCCTGCATGCGCGGTTGCGCAGCTGGCTCGACCTGCACGCCACCACCACCGCGGATGCCGGCGACGACGAGTTGGCCAACCTGCGCGATTACCGGCCGGGTGACGCGCCTCACAGCATCCACTGGCGGGCGAGCGCACGTCAACGCACGCTGCTGGTGGCCGAGCGCCATGCGCTCGGCTGCCGCCGACTGGCCCTGGTGGTCGATACCGCTGCGGCGGCGAACGACAGCCGCATGCTCGAGAAGCTGATCTGTGCGGCGGCGACCCTGGTCGACGACCTGACCACGCGCGGGTGGAGCCTGACCCTGTATGGCGCCTTCGCCCCGCTCGGCGTCCATGGCACGCGTGAACGCCTGCTCGAGGCCCTGGCGCTGGCAACCGTCGATCGCCGCAGCGTCAGCGATTTCGTCCCCAGCGGAGTGCCCGCGGTGGTGCTGTGCCTGGGCGAAGCGCCGCAGATAGCGAGCCACCCGAGGCCGCTCATCCTGCCACTCTCGGAGATCCACGAACTCGTCCACCTGCCCGGAAGGATGCGATGACCCCCGCCTTCCCCACGACCACCGCGCGTGGTGACAGGCTCGACCGGGTCGTCGCGCAATGACCCTCGCCCTCAGCCACATCGCGTTCTTCTGCGCGTCGGCGTGGTACCTGTGCGCGTTCTTTCCCGCGCACGGAACCATGGTGGTGTCGCTCGCCGCGGCGGGCCTCGCGGCCGAACTGGCGGCCTTCAAGTGGCGGGCGTACTACATCGCCGAGGCGCTGCTGGTCGGCATCGGCCTGCTGGTCTACGGCAGATGGCACCCCGAGGACCGCGAAGCCTGGCACAGCTTCATCGGCATGGGGATGGTGTGCTGGCTGCTGGTTCCCAGCCGGTTCGGCTGGCTGCGCTACCTCGTTCCCCTCGCGGGACTCGAGATGCTGTTCGTCGGCATCAACCGTGACGGCGCCATCTCGCGCTCGGCGTCAATGGCCCTGGTGCCGCTCGCGTTGGCGGCGCTCGCCGTCGATGCCTGGCTGATGAGCGCATCGGGGGCACGCGCCTCGATGCGGCATCGCGCGCCGCGACTGGGCATGCTGCGGTGGGCGCTGATCCCCGCCGCGATCGCCGCGATCCTCGGACTCGGCGTGGGCCTGACGATCGCGAAGGACGAAGGCCCCAAGCCACGGCCCAACACCGGCAAGAAGCACGGACTCGGCCCGCGCAACCTCGGTTCGATCATCGATCTCGATGGCGAAGCGATCAGCAAGGACCCGGGCATCGCCGCGCGACTGAATTGGGAAACGCATCGACCACCACCGGGGATGGTCTACCTGCGTGCGCTCGCACTTCCGCGGATCCGCTGCGAGGGTTCGCGGGTGACCTGGGAGGACGACAGCGAGTCCTACACCGGCATCGCGATACCGACGGCCGCGACAGCGGCGACGGGATTCCTGTACCGCGCCGCCGGAGGAGGCGACGTGGTCTTCCGACCCGAAGGCTCGAGCACGCTCGATCTGGACGGGCTGTTGACCAACCCGGAGGACAACCTCTTCCGCCTCGGTTTCGGCGAGAGCCAGCACGTGTATCGCGTGAGCCTCGATAGTGCGGATCGCGCGGTGCGGGCGGATGCCGGCTCGACCTATCGGCGCGTGCCAGGAGATCTCAACAGCATGCCCTGGGAGCGCATCGAGGGTCGTCACGACTGGCGTCGGTACGCGCCCGAGAATGCTGCGGCTGCGGTCTGCCGCTTCCTGGCCGATCATTGCGAGTACCGCACGCAGAACCTGCCCAAACCCGCGAACGAGACCGGCGGCGCGCTGCGCACATTCCTGTTCGCATCCGAGACCGAACGCCTCGGCCATTGCCAATACTTCGCGAGCGCAGCCGCGATCCTGCTGCGCCGCGCCGGCCACCAGGCGCGGTGCGTGATCGGTTTCGCCAGCAACGAACGCGACGATCAGGGCGTGGTCTTCCGCGGGATGCATGCCCATGCATGGATCGAGGTCGCGGATTCGTACGGGATCTGGCGCCGCTTCGATCCCACTCCCGCGCAGTCGCTGAGCGAGCAGCGCGACCGCGAGATCGCTGCCGAGGTCGCGACGACCCGTCCACCGGACATCTCGCCCGAGGACATGAAGACCGCTGCCGAGATCCTGAAGGTCGCCCAGGAGCGGCGTCACGGACGCTGGCGACTCTTCGCGTACGCGGTGGCGGCGCTCGCAGCTGCGCTCATCATCTGGCGCTGGCTGCGCCGAGCGCGCCGCGATCCGCGCCGGCTCGAGCTCGAACGCCGAGCCGATGACCTGTTCCGCCTAGCCTCGGGCCTGGGCATCAGTGTCACCCCCGCGACGACCGTGACGATGGTCGCGCAGACCATGAGCGCGCGCACCGGCATCGATCTCTCGCCGTGGCTCGACGCCCACCTCGCCGCGCGTTACGGAACCGGACCGATTCCCGAGCCCTGGCCGATCGCGCAGCTGCGCGAAGCGGCGAAGCGGCAGAGACAGCGCTGACAGCGCGGATCAACCGAGCAATGCCCGCAGCCCCGCCTCATCGATGACGACGACGCCGAGCTCCTGGGCCTTGGCGAGCTTGGATCCAGCGTCCTCGCCGGCGACGACGTAGTCGGTTTTCGAACTGACCGAGCCCGAGCATTTTCCGCCAGCGGCCTTGATCAGCGCCTCGGCCTCGGGGCGCTTCCAGGTCGGCATGGTGCCGGTGAGTACGAAGGTCTTGCCGGCGAC
Organism: Planctomycetota bacterium; assembly: GCA_013696105.1. Lineage (GTDB taxonomy): Bacteria > Planctomycetota > UBA11346 > UBA11346 > UBA11346 > JACCZE01. Next base: position 13,164 of record JACCZE010000269.1, read on the forward strand.
GCCCGCGACGGCGACGGTCGGCTGCGCGAGCGCGGCGAGCGAGACGCCCGCAGCCGCCAGGCCCGCGACCACCGCCTCGACTGTCGGCGCGGTCAGTTCGCGGAAGACCACGTCGGCGGTGGTGTCGTCGATGCCGGCCAGCGGCTGGATGCCGTTCTGGGCGATCAGTTCCGCCAGCCGCTCCTTGGTCGCGTTCTCGGGCACATCCAGGCCAAGTCCGCGGGCATAGGCCAGCAGCCGTTCGCGTTTGAGGTTCTTGCGCACCGCCAGCGCCGCGCGCGGCTCGTCGCGCAGGTACGCGCGCGCGAATGACACCAGCTCGTCCCAGTTGGCGAAGCGGCGCGCGAAATCCTCTGAGAGCTTTTCGCCCAGGTCATGCACCGCCAGCCCGACCAGGACGCGCGCCAAACCGCGCGTCCGGCTGTCCTGCAGGGCGCGCAGCAGATTCGCGGCATTCTTCGGACCGAGGCTGCGCTGCACGCCGTTGGATGCGACCTCCATCTCGATGGGCGCGAGCTGATCCTCGGTCAGGGAATAGAGGTGATCGGGCCGCGTCGCCAGATCACGCTCCACGAGCTTGTCGACGACCGCGGCGCCCAACCCCTGGATGTCCATCGCCGCGCGGCTGGCGAAATGCCGCAGCCGTTCACGCACCTGCGCCGCACAGGCGGGATTCGGACAGTAGTGCAGTACCGCCTCGCGTCCCGTCGGGTCGGTGTGGCGCTCGACCACCACCGCGCTGTCGCACACCGGGCATACGCTCGGCCAGGGTACCGCGCGCGCGCCGCGCGGCCGACGCGTCAGGTCCACACGCACCACCTGCGGGATGATCTCGCCGGCCTTCTCGATCAGCACGGTGTCGCCGATGCGCACGTCCTTGGCGGCGAGTTCGGCGAAATTGTGCAGCGACGCGCGGCTGACCGTGGAGCCGGCGACGAACACCGGCGTCAATTCCGCGACCGGAGTCAGGCGCCCGCTCTTGCCGACCTGGACGGTGACGCCGATCAGCTGCGTCGCGACGCGTTCGGGCGGGAACTTGTAGGCGATCCCCCACTTCGGGTGGTGTTCGGTCTCTCCGAGTCCGGCCCACGCCGAGCTGTCGTCGAGCTTCACCACCATGCCGTCGATGTCGTGGTCGAGCGTCGGGCGCACGTCGGCGTAGGCAAGGCAGTGCCGGTACGCCGCGGCGATGCCGTCGACCCGCTGTGCGCCGGGGTGGACCGCGAAACCGTGCTCGCTGATCCATTGCAGACGCTCCCAGTGCGATCCCGGCAGGCGCATGCCCTCGTGCCAGGGCATCGAGTACAGGAAGCTGCGCACGCCGATGCCGCGCAGCGCCTCGGCGTCCTTGCGCTTCATCAGGCCGGCGCAGCCATTGCGCGGATTCACCAGTGGACGATCGCCGTCTGCGGTCAGCCGCGCGTTCAGCCGCTCGAATTCCGCACGCGGCAGGTACAGCTCGCCGCGGATCTCGAAGGAACCGCGCACGCGCACCGTCTGCGGCACCGCGCCCGAGGCCAGAACCTGCGCGGTGATGACGTCGCCCTCGACGCCGTTGCCGCGCGTCGCTGCTTGGGCCAGACGGCCATCGGCGTAGATCAGACTGACCGAGATGCCGTCGATCTTGGGTTCGACCACCAGCGGCAGCGACGCCTGGGCCGCCAGGTCCAGGTCCTTGCGCACGCGCCGCTCCCACTGCTCGAGCCGGCCCAGGGCCGTTCCCCCGCGCGCGGCGCGCTCGGCGGGAACGCGGTCGGGGGGCAGGTCGCGACCGTCCTCGAGATGGCCCGGATCGGTGGCCGCCTTCTCGAGCGAGAGCATGGGCACGCGGTGGCGCACGGTCTGGAAGCCGACGGTGTGGTCGTCTCCGGGTTTCCGGCCATAGCGCTCGGCCTCGGGGATGGCGAGTTCGTCCGCCAGCGCGAGGTAGCGATCGCGCAGCGCATCGTACTCGGCGTCGCTGACCTCGGGCTGCGCTGTGCGGTAGTACAGCTCGTCGTGATGGCGCAGGCGATCCGCCAGCGCGCGCGCGTCCTCGAGAGATCCGCTGGTCTGCGGTGCTGCCGGGGTCTTCTTCGCGGCCATCCTCAGAGGATCGGCGGAGTCGGGATGGAGCAAGGGAAGGGACTGCGAACCCCCCGGAACGTTCTCGGTTCTCCGTTCTCCGTTCTCCGTCTTCACGGTTGGCGTCATTTTCGTCGAATCACATCCCCGGACCACCCGGGGAACAGGAGACGGAGAACGGAGAACGGAGAACGGAGAACGGAGAACGGAGCACCCTGCGATCTTCCCCCCTCCTTCCCTCGCCCCCAGCTCACACGACACTACCCCCATGAGCATCCTGCAGACGCAGGCGCGGTTGGTGGCCGAGTTCCAGGCGATCCCGGATTGGGAGGAGCGCTACAAGCGCATCATCGCCATGGCGCGCGACCTGCAGCCGATGCCCGAGGCGCACAAGGTCGACGAGAACAAGGTGCGCGGGTGCTCGAGCACGGTGTGGTTGCACGCTGATTTCGACGGCGAGCGCATCACCTACGAGGCCGACAGCGACGCGGTGCTGGTGCGCGGCCTGGTCGCCCTGCTCCTGGCGGTGTACAGCGGGCACACGCCCGACGAAGTCCTGAACGCACCGCCCGAGTTCATCGAGGAGATGGGCCTGAACGCCCACCTGTCGCCCAACCGCGCCAGCGGCCTCACCGCGATGGTGCGGCAGATCCAGCTCTACGCGATGGCCTTCAAGGCCAAGAGCGACCGGGCGCGCTGATGCTCGAGCACGAGATCATCCCGGCGGCGCAGCCCTCGGCTGAGGGATACCACTGCCTCGTGCTGCACGGCCTGGGCGACAGCATGGCGGGTTGGAAGCCGGTGGTGCCGATGCTGGGGCTGCCGCGGGTGGGATTCGTCGTCGCCAACGCGCCGATGGAGTACTACGGCGGGTGGTCGTGGTTCGACATCCATCCGGACATGTCGATCGACGACGACCACGTGCGCGCCAGCCGCGTGCGGCTCGCCGAGTTGATCGCGCACCTGCTGACCACGCTGCGCATCCCTAGCGAGCGGCTGCTCCTGTGCGGCTTCAGCCAGGGCTGCGTCATGGTGGTCGATGCCGCGCTGCGCTCGGATGCCGCCTTCGCCGGCGTCGTCGGCATCAGCGGCTTCGTCGCCATGCCCGACGAGTACCCCGCGGCGTTCGGCCGCGCGCTGGCGCAGCAGCGGCTGCTGCTGACCCATGGTCGCCTCGACGGCATGATCCCGATCGCCTACCCGCGCGCGCAGGCGCAGCGGCTGCACGGGCTCGGCGCGGCCATCGACTGGCGGGAATACGACAAGGAGCACACCCTCGACCCGTCGCGCGAACTGGCCGACATCCGCGCCTTCGTCACGGCGCGCGTGGCCGCCGCACCCCCCGGACCATGAACCACCCTGGCTGAGCCGGTCGTCGGCAGGCTCCGGACCCAATTCCAAGCTTGACCCCCACCCCCCCGCGCCGGAACGTGCTGCCCCACGTGGAGACCATATGAGCAGGCAGTACAACAAGGTCGAGAAACGCCGCCGCCGCGAGAAGCGCATGAAGCGCAAGAACGATGCGCGCAAGGTGGCGATGGCTGGCAAGAAGAAGGCGAAGACCTGACGACGTCGGAAACCTGAAGGCGCCCAGCGACCGCCGGACTTGCCTGATCAGGGATTGGCCGATCAGGAATTGGGCGAATCCGGCGCCTGAGCGGGCGCCGCTCCGAATGGCCCATCGAGCGCGCCATTTGGGCCGATGAACGGATTGTTGATCTCACGGGCTTCGGCGCACCCGACGCACATCAACGCCGCGACCAGGATGAACGCGAGCAGCAGCCCTCGCACGGTTGGGTGCACGTCCAGCGGGTAATGCGTCATGGGCGACCTCGCAGGCGAGTATGGCCGTAATACCAGCCGATCGCAACCGGCCAATCGCGGACGCTACCCGGTCGTGCGCAATCCCGAGGCGATCGCGTTCACCGACAAGAGCAGCGTGGGCAGCAGGGCATCCGCCTCGCTCGATTTCTTGGCCGCGCGCAGGTCGCGCCAGTTCTTCAGCAGCGAGATCTGGTGGGTGTGCAGCGCGCGCAGGCCCGAGTCGCGCAGCATCAGGGTGCGCACCATGCGCGGACGCCGTGCGGTCATGGGCGAGCCGCCGAAGACGAGTTCGAGCATGCGCTGGGTACGCCGGAACTCGTCGGCGATGCGGGTATAGATGCGCTCGCGGATGCCGGCGTCTCCGACCAGCGCGGCGTAGTCCGCCATCAGATCGAGCGCCACCGAGGCGATGTTGGATTCGATGTTGGACAGGGCGTAGCGCAGGAACGGCCAGTTCGACGCGCGCTCGGCCAGCAGCGCGAACGCAGCGGGATCGCTGTCGCGGATCTCCTGCAACCCGGTGCCGATGCCGTACCAGCCGGGCAGGTAGTGGCGGGACTGGTTCCAGCTGAACACCCAGGGGATGGCGCGCAGGTCCGAGAGCGTGCGCTTGCCGCTGCGCCGCGCCGGCCGCGACCCGATCGACGCCTGCTCGAGCACGTCGATCGGTGTGGCCTCGCTGAAATAGGTCAGGAACCCGTCGGCCGCGAGCAGCCCCTCGTAAGCCGCACGGCTGGATTTCGCGAAGCGGTCGAGGACCGGATGCACGTCGTCGAAGGACGGCGATGGCAGCTTGTGCTTCAGCGTCGTGGTCGCAGCGCCGGCGACCAGCAGTTCGAGGTTGTAGGTCGCGGTGATCAGGTTCGCGTACTTCTGGGCGATGGTCTCGCCCTGCTCGGTGACGCGCAGGTCGCCGTGCAGCGAGCCGTGCGGCAGCGCCTCGAGGAAGCGGTGCGTGGGGCCTGCGCCACGGCTGACCGTGCCACCGCGGCCATGGAAGAAGCGGATGTCGACGCCGAGCTCGACGCCGACCCGTGCGAGCGCCTCCTGGGCGTGGTGCAGGTGCCATTGGCTGGCGAAGATGCCGCCGTCCTTGCACGAATCGGAATAGCCGAGCATCACCTGCTGCACCGGACGGTCCGTCACGCCCCCGGGACGCAGCTCGCGCTGCAGGGCCAGGCTGCGCCTGGTGACGGGATGCGTGAGGAACGCGCGCAGGATCTCGTGGCTGCCTTCCAGGTCGGCGATGGTCTCGAACAGCGGTACCACCGGCAGCTCGCACGCCAGGCCCGGCCCCACCGCGGCGTCGTCGACCCAGCGCACCAGGCCCGCCTCGCGCGCGAGGACGTACACCGCCAAGAGGTCGGACAGGCTGCGTGTCATGCTGATGATCAGCGCGCCGATGCCGTCGAGTCCGTTCGCCGCGCGGTGGCGCGCGATCACCTGGTAGCAGGCGATGACCATCGCGGCCTCGCTGCCGAGCCGGCCGCTGACCGCCGAATCGGCGTGCACCAGGGGCCGCGGGCTGCGCAGCTCGGAGTCGAGCACCGCGAGACGCTCCTTCTCGCTCCAGCGCGGGAAGCCGCCGCCGTCGATGCCGGCGGCGCGCAGCAGCTGCGACAAGGCGCTCTCGTGAACCGCGCTGTTCTGGCGGATGTCGAGCACCGCAAGGTGGAAGCCGAGGATCTCGACCGCGCGCTCGACCGGCTCGACCTCGGCGACCACCACGCGTCCAGCATTGACCGCGATCAGCGATTCGCGCAGCACCGCGAGATCGGCCAGGAGCTCGGTCGGGCGGGTGTAGCGCGGCGCGATCGGCGAGCCGACCCCGGGATCGGGCAGACGCGCGGACATCAGGTTGACGAACTGCCGCCATGGCTCTGCTGGATTGCGCGCGATCGCCTGGGCGCCGGCGGCACCCAGCGCCGAGCCCATGACCTCCATCGCCTGCACGAACGCCGGGGGCGGCGTCTGCAGGCGCTCGGAGAGGCTGAGCTTTTCCGCCAGGGTCTCGAGCCGGTTCGCGTGGGCGTTGATCGCCGCGCGGCGCAGTTCAATCAGGGTATCGCGCGTGACCTCGGCGGTGACCAGCGGGTGGCCGTCGCGATCGCCACCGACCCAGGTGCCGAACGAGACGCGCGGCAGCGCGCCCGGCTTGTCCAGCAAGGCGATGGGGAAGCCGAGTTCGCGCCAGGCGTGCCGCAGCCGATGGTCGATGCGCGGCAGCACGTCGGGGAATATCTCGCTCAGGTAATGCATCGCGCCGCGGCGCTCGGACGCGACATCGGGCTTGGTCAGGCGGATCTCGCCGGTGCGCCACAGGCGTTCGAGGGCGACGGTGAACTCCCCGCGGATCGCCTCCTGCTCGGCGGGCGTCCACATCTGGTTTTCCCGCCGGACCAGCAGCAGGTACAGCTCACGATGCTGCTCGAGCACCGTCGAGCGCTTGGATTCGGTCGGGTGCGCCGTGAGCACCGGTTCGACGCGCACGCGCGGCAGCGCGGTGGCGATGTCCTCGGCGCTGAAGCCGAGCGTCTTGAGCGCGCGCAGGCTCGCGCCCCACAGGCCCGCCTCTTCGAGAACGCCGTGCGTGCTCTCGCGTCGGCGGCGCGCCTGCGCGGCGGCGTTCTCCTCGACCATGTTCAGGAGCTGGAAGGCGATCGACAGGACCTGGACGTCGCGCTCGCGCAGATCGCGCGGATCGATCGGGCGTGACGCGTCTGGCGGCTGCGCGCCCGACCAGGGCAGGCGCGCGGCGAGATCGGGCTGGCCCTGCTCGATCAGCACATCGCGAAAACAGCCCATCACATAGGCCAGGTCGCGGTCTATCTTCTCGAAAGCGAAATCCAGGATCGATTCCGACGCCATGCCCATCCCGACGGCCCGAGGATCCGGTCGCGCGCGGTGGCCGCAAGGGGGATGAACGGGATGGGTTCTCCGTTCTCCGTCCTCCGTCCTCTGTCGACAGCCAATGCGTTCGATGCCTGGTGCGTCCGACGGAGGACTCAGGACGGCGGACTGAGGACGTTTCCCTCGATTTCGCCCCTTCGGAGCCATGATCCGCGATCCATGTCGCCCCCCGACCCTGCCCCACCTGCGAGCGGTTCCGCGTCGGCGTCGCCGGCCGCGACCGGCCCCGCGACCGGGGGTGGCTTCGTGGGCACGCGCGAGCACGTGCGCGGGCGTTCGTGGCCGATCCGGCTGCTGGGCTGGTTCAGCTCGGTGCGCTCCGCGGCGCTCGTGATCTCGGTGATCGCCGCGGTGATCAGCGGAGCCACCGCCTACGAAGCGGTGTACGGACGCGACGTGGCCGCGGTGGTGATCTACCAGTCGGGGTGGTTCGCGGCGATCTTCGTGGTGCTGGCGCTGAACATCTTCGGCGCCGCCGCCGTGCGTTATCCCTGGCGGCGCCACCAGATCGGCTTCGTCCTAGTGCACACCGGGCTGCTGCTGCTGATCCTGGGATTCTTCCTCGCCGGCAACGATCGGCTCGACGGCGCGCTCGAAGCGTATCCAGACAAGCCCGCGGCGGTGATGGCGCTGCCGCAGGACCAGATCATCGTCGAGGACACCACGCGCGTGGCGGTGCGTTTCCAGCCCATCGCGTTCGCCGGCTACCCGTCCTTCGCACGCTTCCTGTTGTCACCGCTGTGGCCGATCCCAGGTCCCGGCATCCATCGCCTGTCCCGGCCAGCGACACTGCTCTCGGGACCGGACCTGCCGACGGTGCGCGTGGTGTCGGTCTGCGATACCGCCCATCCCGAAGCCGCGTGGGTGGTGGGCGACGCTCCAGGCGCAGCACCGGCGGTGCGCTTCGCCCTCGCGGTTCGCACGCCGATGATGCCCGCGGGTGGAGACGCGTCGGCGCACTGGCTCAGCCTCGCGGGCGAGCGCGTGCTGTCGCTGGGTCCGCTGATGGCCACCCTGTCCTCGACCACCAGCACGCGGATGGCCGAGGATTTCCTCGCCGCCGAACCGACCGAGGCCGCGCGCGGACGCGTGTCGCTGTACTGGAACGACCAGAAGCACGTGGTCGACGTCGCCGAGACGCTGCCGCAGACCGTCGAGCTCGCGGCGGATCTGGCGCTGACCGTCAGCGAGTACCTGCCCAATCCGCGCGTGGTCGGCGACCGCCTGACCCAGGACCAGGAGTCGCAGAGCGATCCGTTCATCACCGTGTCGGTGGGCGTCGGGGCCGGAGCCGCACGGCGTTGGCATCCGATGAAGCTGTCGGCCTATTACCTGCTGCCACAGCTGGCCAGCGACCTTCCGGCGCTGATGTACGACCATCCGCAGCAGCGGCGCGCCACCGTCGGCGCGCAGGGAGCGTTCTGCCAGCTGCTCGCCGGTCCGGCTGCGGATGGCCGGCTGTACCTGCGCTGGTTCACCCGCTCGAAGGGCTTCGGCGGCGCCGCCGCCATCGACAGCCTGTGGTCGGGAGACCTGGTCGGCGGCGAATCGACGCCGATGCGCGTGCACGCCGACATCGCCTGGCTGCCGCGCGCGGTCCCCGGACCCGAACCCGTGCGCATGGTCCCCGACCGCAAGGATCTGGCCGCGCGCTGGATCGAGTTCGAGGTCGAACGCGGCGCTCACCGCGGACGCGCGTGGCTGGCACGGAGGTCGCGCACCGCGGTGGTGCTCGACGACGGCAGCCAGGTGCTGCTCGCCTACGACAAGGCCACCTACAGCCTGCTCGACCACCATGGCTTCTCGCTCGTGCTCGATCGCTTCGACGAGGGCATGGATCCGGGCGGCCAAGCGGCAGCGAGCTACGCCAGCGAGGTGCGCATCGTCCCGATGGACGCCGAGACGCGCGCGCGCCTGAGC
>JACCZE010000272.1 GCA_013696105.1 Planctomycetota bacterium
GGATGAGTCCGATATCGCGGTGGCCGAGCTTGATCAGGTAGTCGACGGCCGCATAGACCGCCGCTTCGCCATCCTGCACCACCTCATCGAAGCGCGGCTGCGGCGGGCTGGCGCTGTCCAGCAGCACGATCGGCAACGGCAGCTTCGCCAGGTGCCGCAGCAGCTCGGCGTCGCTCGCCCACACCACTGCCAGCGCACGCAATGAGCGGTCGGCCCGCAGCCCGGCGACGAACTCCTCGTAGGGCTGGCGGACGGTGCGGAAGGCGAGCGGGGTCCCCGTCTCTTCCAGGCCGGTGAGCAGCGCCTGGAGCATGCGGTGGTAGTACAGCGAGGCGCGTTCTGCCGGGTCGACGGTCGACACCACCGCGATGGCGCCGCGCCGGGTCTTGGGCTGGGGCGCGAAGGCGTCGCGTACGAAGGTCCCTTTGCCGCTGATGCGTCTCAGCAGGCCCTCGCGGCTGAGTTCCACCAGCGCGCGCCGAACGGTCATGTGGCTGACCACGAGCTGTTCTCCCAGCGACCCCTCGTCGGGAAGGGCCTGACCGGGCTTGAAGCGTCCGGACGCGATCTCGCGACGCAGACCGGTCTTGATCTGTTCGAAGAGGGCGTCGGGCGATGCCTTGTCGATGGTGAACATGCTGTCGCTGCGCACGGTACCGAAACAGCGACTGAAGCCATAGAATGTGACTGGGAAAAATTAACAATAGATACAGCAGTTAGTTAGGACACCATCGCTCATATGGCGGCGTCTATCGACGATACCATGACGTTGTCCGCCGCCGCACCGGTCCCCCGGGGTCTGCGACGCGATCGGGCACATGGGTTGCGGGTCCGGGGTCGCCACAGGTCCATGGCAGCTGATGTCAGGGTCGAAGTCTGAGCCGTATGCGCGCGCAGGCGTCCACGGCTCCAGCCGCGCGGATCAGCGGGACCAGACCTGCCCAGAATCCACCACCAGCACCTGGCCGGTGATGCAGCGGGCGGCGTCGCTGGCGAGGAACACCGCGGCGTTGGCGATGTCCTCGGGTTTGATGTCGCGGTTCAAGGCGGTGAGGCCGATGTAATACGGGATCACCTCGTCGGGGGCGATGCCGCGTTTGCGCGCCACCTGCGCGATGTAATCGGCGTTCCAGATCTTCGAGCCCTGGAAGACGTTGCCGGGAGCGATGCAATTCACGCGGATGCCATGGCGTCCGAGCTCGGCCGCCCAACCGCGCGCCATGTGGATCTCGCCCGCCTTGGTCGCGTTGTAGGCGGTGTTGGCCTTGCTCGGTTCCAGGCCGCTCTTGGAGGACAGCAGCACCATCGTGCCGCCGTGGCCCTGCGCCTGCATGATGCGTGCGGCTTCGCGGCCGTAGAGGAAGTATCCCGTGAGATTGATGTCGAGCGACAGGCGCCAGCGTTCGAGCGGGAAATCGGCGAGCTCGAAGGCCGGAGCGATGCCGGCGCAGCAGGCCACGCAGTCCACTCGTCCGAAGCGCGCCAGCACCTCGTCGAATCCGGCGATGACCGAGTCCTCGCGCGTGACATCGACCACGTGGGTCGATACCCGTGCGAGATCTCCGAAGGATGCCGCCAGCCCAGCGAGGCCGGCCGCGTCGACATCGGTGCAGGCGACCGCCGCGCCGGCGGCGTGCAGGCCGCGCGCGACTCCGAGCCCAAGGCCGCTGGCCGCGCCGCTGATCACCGCCACCTGGCCTGACAGGGATCCGCGCGTCGGCGGGGATGTCGCTCCGACCAACGCCTCGGCGCTTTCAGCCAGACGCAGCACGACGTCGCCGATGCGCAGCGAGGGCGGAAGGTCGGCACGGCCCTCGAGGAGCGCTGCGAGGTCTTCCGCCGCGACGACGCTGACCGCGGGAGAGGCGATCGACGGGTCGACGCGTGCGAAGGTCGTCGGGTGGCGCGCCTGGATGGCGGCGAAGATTGCGCGTGCGACGGGCATGGCGTGCACTTTCAGCGTTTGGCTGCGCGTGGAGATGCGCGGCGCGCACGCACGGCGCGCCGCGATGCGGATGTCGCCTGCGCGAAGGACGTGACGTGGAAGCGCAGCGCCTGATCGATGTGCTGATCCCAGTATTCCCAGTTGTGCTCGCCCGGGAACTCCTGGTATTCGTGGGCGATCCCCAGCCGATCCAGATGGCGGTGCATGCGCCGGTTGTGGTCGATGAGGAAATCCGCGATCCCGCAATCGATGCGGATGCGCGGCCGTGCGCTGCGCGAACGCCGTGACGCGGTCGCCAGCGCGAACACGTCCTCCGACTTGGGAAAGGTCGGGCCGAAGAAGTGGGCGAGATCGGGGAAAGCGCGGTCGCGGTGATACGCGCGCATATCCATGCACGCCGAATGCGCCGCGATCGACCCGAAGACCCGGGGGTGCTTGAGGCCGAGCTTCATCGCGCCGTAGCCGCCCATCGACAGTCCGCCGATGCCGCGGGCGTGCGGGCCGTCGATGGTGCGGAACATGCGATCCACCAGGGCCACGGTCTCGAGGATGTGGTCCTCGTAACGGTCCGGCGAATCGGGAGCGTTGGCGTAGAACGAGCGCGCACCATCGGGCATGGCGACGATGATGCCGTAGCGGTCGGCATAGCGCTCGATGCTGGTGCGGCGCTGCCACGCGGTGTGGTCGTCGCTCAGGCCGTGCAGCTGGTAGACCGCTCGGAATGGGCCAGCGCCCTCGGGGACGATGACCGCCAGCGAGGCCATCTTCGACAGGGCGGCGCTGAAGTGGTTGATCTGCAGGTAGGCCATGGCGCGCTGATCCTTCGGGGACCGGGGTCGGTGCAAGGATGTACCCGAGCGGGCGCCGAGCGGCGCTGGCGGCATACAATCGGCGAAGCCAATGCCGCCACGTTTTCAGCGGCCTCGCCGCTGAAAACGAGCCGCGACAAAGCCCGGGGGTAGGCCGCGAGGCCGTAGGGGCGACAGCCCCTGCACTTCCCGAGGTTGTCTTTGCCGGAGGACACGCCTCAATCCCCCCATGCGCAGAACCATCGCAGCCGGGGCCATAGCCTTCGTCCTCATCGCCTCCGCGGGGTGCGAACCGCGACAGCCTCCCGGACAGGGAGAGGTGGTGGGCGCTGCGGACAACCTCCTGCTGCACGAGGGTCGGCAGTGGGGGCCTCCGCTCGAGGTCCTGCCGCCGGCGGGTGCCGATCATCGCGGCCAGCGCTGGTGGCAGCTGCGCTATGCCGACCAGATCGGCGGAGGCCATGGCAACCGGCTGGTCATCGTCGACGCCGAGACCGGGTGGGCGCAGCATCCCCCGGGCGGGTACCTGGTGCGGGTGCCATCCTCGACCAAGGCATCGGCCGCGCACCCGGTGGCCGTGCAGGAAGGTGCGTTCATCCTCATGGTCACCGCCCCGACGGCGATCACCCAGGAGCGTGCTGCCGAACTCGAACGCGAAGTCGCACGTCTGAATGCGCTGGGCGGCGAATCCGGGCTGTACCCGCTGTTCTCGTTGCGCACGGACCGCGCGGGCGAGACGGCGATCATGTACGGCTGGCAGGGGGACCGCGGCATCCAGCGCGAGGAGCGGGTGTCGCAATGGCTGCAGGCCCGTACTCCCTATGGTGCGGGAACCTGGATCGATCTCCTGCCGCCGTGACCGGGAGTCCCGGGTTTGCGCCGTCGATATCGGTCTTGCGCTGCAACGTTGGAAAATCACGCTGGCGCGCATGCCTGACTCCGGCCCCGTGCCGTTCCTGAGCCTCGTCATCCCGGTGAAGAACGAGGAAGCGACCATCCCCGCGCTCGCCGCCGAGATCGATGTCGCCTTCACCGGCGTCGATTATCCGTGGGAGGCGCTGTGGATCGACGATGGATCGAACGACCGCACCCTCGAGATCCTGAAAGCGCTGCCCAAGCCGCACCGCTGGATCTCGTTCGATCGCAACCATGGCCAATCCGCGGCATTCGCCGCGGGTTTCCGCCATGCCCGTGGCGAGTGGATCGGAACGGTCGACGGCGATGGCCAGAACGATCCGGCGGATCTGCGCAAACAGCTCGCCTACGCGCTCGAGAGGCGCGTCGACATGGTCAACGGCATCCGCGCTCAGCGTGCCGACAACCTCGTGCGCAAGATCAGCTCGAAGATCGGCAATGGTACCCGCAACTGGCTGACCGGACGCTCGGTCAGCGACGTCGGCTGTTCGACGCGCGTCGCCAAGCGCGAGTGCGTCCTCGAACTGCCGTTCTTCCATGGCAACCACCGGTTCCTGCCGACCCTGGTGGCGATGCGCGGGTACACCATCGCCGAGATCCCGGTCAACCACCGCCAGCGCGCGGGCGGGCGCAGCAAATACGGCATCAACAACCGCCTGTGGTCCGGCCTGCGCGACTGCTTCGGCGTACGCTGGCTCGCGCATAGGAATCGTTCGTGGAAGGTCGCGCAGAGCGGAGGTTCTCAGGGATAGTCGGATCCGCTATGGTAGGCTCGCTGAATGGGCGGGAGAGATCGTGAGCGGCAGCAGCGGTAGCATCGGACAGGGTGGACGTGCGTGGTGGGCCGGGTGGCCTCTGCTGGTAGGGATCGCCGCGGTCGGCTCGTTGCTGCCGCTGCTGCTCTTTATGGAGCGCAACGTCTCCACCCCCAACCCCACGGGGCTGAACCATTACTGGCTCATCTTCGGTTTCAGCGCCCAGGCCCTGTTCGCCGGGCGGCTGGTGGTACAGTGGATCGCGACCGAGAAATCCCGGCACAGCGTGGTGCCCGAATCCTTCTGGTGGCTCAGCCTGCTCGGGGGCCTGATGCTGCTGGTCTATTTCTGGCGTCGCGGTGACCCGGTGGGAATCGCCGGCCAGCTGTTCGGCAACGTCGTCTACATCCGCAACATCTACTTCCTCTACTCGGACCGCCGGCTGCGCAAGGCGGCCGAGATCGCGGCGACGTCGACCGACGCGGCCGTCGCAGCGGAGCCGTCCGTGGCTGACGGACCGCTGAGCGCTGCATCGACCGGGTCGATCGGGTCGGTATCTTCCGCATCCGCATCCGCATCCGCATCCGCGTCCAATCCCTCGCGACGGCTCCTACCCGCGACGCACATCCCCGAGCGCTCGCATGCGGCGGTCCCCAGGCCGGTGTCGCGCTGCTTACCCAGCCAGCCCGCGCCTCAGAGCCTCCAGACCAGGTAGAACCACACCGACGGGACCAGGGCGACGACCAACGCGGTCACCACCACGACCATGGGCGGATGGGCGCTCGTGTCCGCGACCATCCCCCCGACGATCACGATGAGCACGGGGATCGCAGCCGAGGCGATCGCCTTGATGCATCCGCTGACCATGGCGTCGCGGTGCACGAAGCGAGCGAACATGGGGATCGCCACCAGGGCCGCGAGCAGCGGGATGAACAGGCGCGACCAGCGCGCCCACGCGTAGGCTTCGTTGATCTTGCCGCCGACCATCATCAGTTCGGGGCCGGTCATGGTGTAGCGCGGCAGCAGGTGGCGATAGAGCTGCTGCGGATCGAATGGCAGCAGCAGTTCGCCTTCGAGCGCGATCTCGCTCGGGCGTTCGAGCGAATAGCGCCCGTCCTGGGTGATGCGGAAGCGCAGCAGGTGTCCCTCGAGGCGCCAGTGGTCGTCGATCCATACCAGGCGGTCCGCGGTGGTCAGGCCCTCGGAGGACGCGATCACCACCTTGTCGATGGTCGGGATCTGTGCCGCCCACAACCCCTGCGCGCGTCCGGCGAACCAGTTCGCGCGCGTCTGCGGTACCTGCCAGACCCGGCCGAGCCGCCGCTGGTTCTGCAGCTGGTCCTCGATCTTGGTGGTCTCGGCGATCGCATGCGGGCTGACCAGGTCGGCGATGACGGTGTCGATCGCGCCGACGATGAGTACCAGCACCAGCAGCACCCGTACCGACCGCGCCGGGCTCACGCCGGTCGCCGAGAGCGCGATGAACTCGCCGCGCTTGAGCATCGGCGCGCAGATCAGCAGGCACGAGATGACGCTGGCTACTGGCAGAGCCACGTTCGCCAATTGCGGCAGGCGGTGCCAATAGAGGCTCGCGATCAGCTTGCCCATGTCCTTCTTGCCGGTCCCGCGCGCGAGGGTCCCGATGTTGATGAGGAAATCGACCGCGATCGCGACGATGATGATCAGGCCGGCGACCATGGCGATGGTCGTGAGGCCCCGCCGCAGGAGATACCAATCCAACCGCCCCGGCAGCCACGACCGCACCATCGTCATCATCGCTGCCGCCAGAGCATGACGCTTCCGAACAGGGCCAGCAGCAGCACCGGCGGCCACAGGATCCAGCCGGCATCGACCGTGAGCTGTCCGCCGAGGTTCTTCACCACGCCGAACGCGGGCACCAGGGTGGTGACCACGGTCAGCAATCCGATGAACACCGACAGCAGACGGCTGCCGCGCCCCATCCACAGCGCGAGACCGGATGCGAAAGCCCAGTACGCCACCACCGCGACCGGGATGATCCAGCGGATGTGCCAGGCGCGCTCGAGGCCGCGGATATAGCCGCGATTCCCCGCGGTCTCCACGGTGGTGGACATCTTGTGGTGCAGTTCCGCGGTGGTCATGGAATCCTGGATGTCCGAAAGGTTCTTCTGCTCCTGTGGCAGCCGCAGCGACCACACCGGCAGGATCCCGGTCAGGACCTGGGGCTGTTCGGTCGTCGCCGCTTCGCGGCGGAAGAACCAGGCGTCATGCAGTTCCAGGCCAGCGGCCTGGTCGGCGCTCAGCGCATCGGGGTCGGTCACGAACCGCGCCCACGGAGCGAAGCACACCACCAGCGCGCCGTTGGAGAACAGGCCCTTGCCGTCCTTCTCGAGGTATACGCCGAACAGCTGCGTCAGGCGGTCGCCATCGACGCCTACCGCCGCGACCATGGCCTCGTCGGTCTGGTAGATCGGCGCGCGGCGCGACACCTGGGTCGCGGTGGCCTGGCGCAGGACCTCGGCGCGGCCTTCGATCAGGCGCTTGGCCACGAACGGCAGCATGACGTGCGCCGAGAACCCGAGCCACAAGGCGAGCACCAGCGACAGCGGCAGCAGGGCCATGACGATCTTCAGGGTGCTGACTCCCGCCGCCATCAGCGCGGTGATCTCTCCGTCCTCGCGCATCCGTCCGATGGTGGTCAGCTGCGCGGTGACCATCGCCAGCGGCAGGGCCAGCATGCTGATGAACATCAGGTTGTCGGGTAGGAAGCGCAGGACCGCGCTCAGCGGTGCTCCCTGCTTCAAGAGAGGAGCGCAGATGACGACCGAGATGAGCGCGAGGTACGACGCACCATAGAACAGGAAGTTGATTCCCGCCTCGCGCAGGCACGAGCGATCGAGGACGCGCATCTCGCGCCCGTTGTAGCGCTCCTGGGGCGCGCACCAAACGTCGATGCCGGGGTGACTGCTAGGCCTGGATCAGAACCTGAAGCCCACCTCGAGCCCCGCGCCCAGTCCATGGGTGCGCACGGTCAGCTTGCTCTTGCCCGAGCTCGCGCTGTGGTCGGCCTCGAGGACCGCGATGCTCGAGCCGTATTCCAGGCCGAGGCCGAGCACCAGGTGGCGCACGATGGTGAAGTAGCCTCCGAGGCGGACGCCGGCCTGAGCGAAGGCGCCATCGGCGGTCGCTTCGCGGTAGGTCGAGGTCGCGTCGCGGTCGAACCAATCCGCGCGCGCGGCGCCGACGCTGAGATACGGCCCCGCCTCGACGTGGAAGTGCTCGCCGAACGCGTAGCCATAACCGATGGTCGCGATCGGTCCGAACGTCGAATACGAGAGGTCCTGGGTGCGATCGATCGTGGGGGTCGCCTCGACATCGATGCGGTAGCCCGACGACCGCAGGCCCACACCCCAGATCAGGCCGCCGTGATCGCGGAGCTTGCCGGACATGAAGCCGACCTGCAGGAAGCCGCCGCCCTGCTTCTTCAGCCCGTAATCGTAACCGCCCGTGGGAAGCGACGAACCCGAACCGGCTTCGTAATCGTCGCGCACGCGGCTCGGGCCCGGTGTGCCGCCCACGGCCAGGCGGATGTCGAGGATGCGCATGCGCACGGATTCCTCGACCCGTGGAGCGCGCTCGCGTTTGGCCCGCGCGGCCCGCCGGGCGGCGACGGGAGAGGGCTCGGTCACGGGGGCTTCTTCAGGAGCGGCCGGGGCCGGCGCAGTCGCCTCGGTAGCAGGCGCGTTGTCGGGCGTATCGCCCTCGACCCCGAAGCCGGGCAGGGCGAGCGCGATGACCAAGAGGGCGGGAGCGATGGTTCGGCGATTCATGGTAGTCCCCTATATCGATATGCAGGTGTACGCCAGGAGAGGACGGGTGGCCACACCGGCTCGGAGACCCAGGGCGTACCGCCAGGGACAGTCGGGGTTGGTTCTGGCGCCCGCTCGGCGGAGCGGGCTCCGCAGAAAACAGGAGGGCGGAGGGCGGAGGACGGAGGGAGGATGCGGGGGTGCGCCCCGGGTCCGGACCCCTCCGTCCACCAATCATGAACCCCAGCCTTTCGGCTGGGGTTCATGATGTATGCGGAGGCCGCCTATAAGCCGGGTCCTGTCGAGGACGGCCATTTCTCTCGGCCGTGGCGTTGCCGCCACGACTCATGCACCCTACCTGCGGATCCGACGGCGCGGGCAGCGCCTCTCCGCGATGCGGGCTTGCTCCGGGTGGGGTTTGCAATGCGGTCCGCCTCGCGGCGTCCCCGGTGGGCTCTTACCCCACCATTTCACCCTTACCGCGGTCTTGCGACCGTGGCGGTATCCTTTCTGTTGTACTGTCCCTATCTCCCCGCAACGGGAGACGGCTGGAGTTACCAGCCACCCTGCCCTGTGGAGCCCGGACTTTCCTCGGCCGCCACGACCGCCGCTTCGGATGAAACGGCGGAGGGGGCGGACGCGGCCGTCCAGCGGCGCGATGCCATCGTAGGCCGCCGCACGACGGCGCCAACCGGCGACCGCGGTGGCGCCGCAGGCGGCCCGCGAGAGACTGGAGGCATGCCCCGTCTGCTCGGCGTCGATTACGGCCGCAAACGCATCGGGCTCGCGGTCAGCGACGAACTCGGGATCTCGACCCGCGCCATCGGCTTCGTGCCCCGCAGCGATGACGTCCAGGCGGCCACCGTGGTCGCCGAGATGGCGCGGCGTGAACGGGCAGAGGCGATCGTCATCGGCCTTCCGCTGCACGCGAACGGGGACGCCGGCGGCAATGTGCGCTGGGTGCGCGCCTTCACCGCCGAGCTCGCCAAGCGCTGCGCGCTGCCGGTTCACGAGGTCGACGAGCGCTATTCCTCGAGCGAGGCCGAGGAGCAGCTCCGCGAGGAGGGCAACTGGCCGGCCCCCAAAGGCGCAGTCGATGCCCGGTGCGCGGTGATCCTGCTGCGGCGGTACCTGAACGGGGAACGCTGAGCGGAGGGTGATGGTTGCAGGGCCTCGCGGCCCCAGCGCCCCAGACGTGATATTCTGACGAAGGTTTGGGGTGTTCGCGGCAATTCCAATCCCAGATCCCGGTGCGTAAGGTCTGCTCCCTTGAGACGCCAGCGCCAGGCGCCCAGGAGACCGCGACATGTCGATCCCACGCCCAGAATACCCACGCCCGCAGTTCGTGCGCTCGCGCTGGCTCAACCTCAACGGCGATTGGCAGTTCGAGTTCGACCACGGCGACAGCGGCCTGGAGCGCGGGATCCTCGAGCGTCCGCTGAAAGATCGCATCCGCGTGCCGTTCTGTCCCGAGTCCGAGCTGTCGGGGATCGGCGAGGTCGATCGCACCCTGGCGGTGTGGTATCGCCGCTCGGTCCTCGTCCCGAGCGATTGGGATGGCTGCGACGTCCACCTGCATTTCGGCGCGGTCGACTACGACGCGACGGTGTGGGCGAACGGCGTCGAGGTGCGCCGCCACCGTGGTGGCTTCACGAGTTTCAGCTGCGATCTGCGCGGCGTGGCGCATGCGGGCGAGGAACTGGTGATCGTGGTGCGCGCGCGCGACGACTGGCGCGACAGCAAGCCGCGCGGCAAGCAGGCTCAGCGCCACGGCAATCACGACTGCCTCTACTCGCGCACGACCGGCATCTGGCAGACGGTGTGGATGGAGCCCGTCTCGCGCATCCACCTCGAGCGCGCGCGCATCACGCCCGACGTCGCCAACAGCCGCTTCCGCATTGAGCAGCCGCTGTCGAACAACCGCGACGGGCATACCGTGCGTGCGACCCTGCGCGACGATCACGGCGTGGTGTCCACCGCGATTGTCGCCGCCGACATCGATCTGGCTCCGCACTTCGACCTGCCGATCCCCGAGAACCGCTGGCGCCTGTGGTCGCCCGCGGATCCGCACCTGTACCAGCTCGAGCTCGAACTGGTGGATGATCATGGCCAGACCATCGACCACGTCGGCAGCTACGCCGGCCTGCGCTCGATCTCGATCGACGGCAAAGCGGTGAAGATCAACGGCGAGCGCGTGTTCCAGCGCCTAGTGCTCGACCAGGGGTATTATCGCGATGGACTCATGACCGCGCCCACCGATCAGCACCTGATCGACGACATCGAGCTGTCGATGTCCGCCGGCTTCAACGGCGCGCGCCTGCACCAGAAGGTGTTCGAGGAGCGCTACCTGTACCACGCCGATCGGCTGGGCTACCTGTGCTGGGGCGAGTTCGGCGATTGGAGCCACGGTTACATCGAGGGTCACGACTACGATCACGTGAGCGCGACCTTCATCACCCAGTGGCACGAGGCGATCGAGAGGGACTACTCGCACCCGTCGATCATCGGCTGGTGCCCGACCAACGAGCTGATCGAGAAGCTCGACGACCGCATCACCGAGCTGGACGACGTCATCCGCGGCATGTTCCTCGCGACCAAGGCGCTCGACCAGACGCGTCCGGTGATCGACATCTCGGGCTTTTCGCACCGCGTCCCCGAGACCGACATCTACGACACCCACGACTACGAGCAGGACGTCAAGAAGTTCCACGCCAACCACATCGGCATCGCGATCGACAAGCCGCACGTGTGGACGCTCAACGGTCGCCACAATCCCAACGTCGTCGTGCCGCCGACCACGGTGGTGTCGACGCCGTACCGCGGCCAACCGTTCTTCGTCAGCGAGTTCGGCGGCATGCTGTGGAATCCCGAGGCGACTCCCGGTGACCAGGCGTGGGGCTACGGCAACCGGCCCAAGACCATCGAGGAGTTCCACGGGCGTTTCGACGGATTGGTCGGCGTGCTGCTCGACAATCCGCACATGTTCGGCTACTGCTACACGCAGCTCACCGACGTCTTCCAGGAGCAGAACGGCCTGTTCCACTTCGATCGGCGGCCGAAGTTCGATGTCGCGCGCCTCGCGGCCTCGCAGCAGCGCCTCGCGGCCTTCGAGCAGGTCGCTCGGCTGTCGCAACCGTCGGGCCGGGTGCCGGCATCGGCGCGACTGGTGGTGGTGCGCACGGCGGTGGTCCCGGTTCCGGTCGCGCCGGTGCGCGAGGAGCCGCTGGCGGACCTGCTGTTCCACAACATGTAGACACGGCCTCCGTTCTCGGTCCTCCGTTCTCCGTTCTCCGTCGACCACAGGACAGCCGCTGAGGTTTCCTGTCCATCTCCTCCACGGTGGACGGTGACCGAGACGCTTAGTGAGCGCAGCGCTCCTGTTTCGGAGCGCTGTCTCATCGTGGATGTTCGATCTGATAATTATACGAATGGGGGTGGTACTCCTGACTATTCCAGGACGAGTCACGGGGGCATATGAATTCGCAGCCGGCGAGGACGAGGGTCCCAGCCGCGCGCCTGCGAACGCCCGAGGAACCGCCCATGCCACTGCCGCGCTCCGAATATCCCCGTCCGCAGTTCGTCCGCGAGGACTGGCTGAATCTCAACGGGACCTGGGAATTCGAGACCGACCCCGGCGATACCGGGCTCGAGCGCGGGCTGGATAAGCGGGCGCTCAGCGGCCGCATCACCGTGCCCTTCTGTCCGGAATCAGAGCTCTCCGGTGCCGGACTCACGGATCGCGTGCTCGCGGTCTGGTACCGCCGCACCATCGCCATCCCCAAGGGCTGGTCGGGGAAGGACGCAGTCCTGCATTTCCAGGCGGTCGATTACGACGCGACGGTGTGGGTGAACGGCGTCCAGGTCGGCCGCCATCGCGGCGGCTTCACCCCGTTCGCCTGCCCGCTCGTCGGCGTCGCCGAGCCCGGCACCACGGCCACCATCGTGGTGCGCGCGCGCGACGATTGGCGCCCGGGCCAGCCGCGCGGCAAGCAGACCCAGGCGGTGAATCCGCACTCGTGCCTGTACCTGCGCACCACCGGCATCTGGCAGACGGTGTGGCTGGAGGCGGTCAACCGCATCCATCTGAAGCGCTCGCGCATCACTCCGGATTTCGCCGGCGGACGCTTCCGCATCGAGCAGCCCCTGTCCGCCAACCGTGCCGGCTACCGCGTCCGCGCCACGCTCAGCGACGAGCGCGGCCAGGTGGCGATGACCATGGCGCGCGCCGACGGCGATCTGGCGCCGATGCTCGACCTCGAGATCCCCGATGCGCGGCGCCGCGCATGGTCGCCCGCCGATCCGCACCTGTACGACATCGAGATCGCGCTCTTGGATGAGCGCGGTCAAGCGGTCGACCGCGTGACCAGCTACGCAGGTCTGCGCTCGGTGACCCTCGAGGGGCGCGCCATCCGCATCAACGGCGAGCGCGTGTTCCAGCGCCTGGTCCTCGACCAGGGTTGGTACGCCGACGGCCTGATGACCGCTCCGAGCGATGCCGCGCTGATCGACGACATCAAGCTGTCGCTCGCCGCCGGTTTCAACGGCGCACGCCTGCACCAGAAGGTGTTCGAGGAGCGCTTCCTCTACCACGCCGACCGCATGGGCTACCTGTGCTGGGGGGAATTCGGCGACTGGGGCGTCTATTATCCGGATTGGAACACGCCGGACACCCTGT
>JACCZE010000285.1 GCA_013696105.1 Planctomycetota bacterium
GGACCAGCGATCCCGATGCGCTCATTGCCGTCGGACGTTTCGAGGAGGTCGTCGCGAAGTGGCCGACATCGGTACAGGCACTCTCCGCGCGCGTCTTCCTCGGACGATTCGACGACCTCTCCGCCACCGATCGGGACTCGGTGATCGCATTGATGGCGGAGGGCCGATACGACCGCGCGCTCGAGCGATGGGGCAAGAGCCATGACTACGCGATGTGGCCGCGCCACATGCTCGGACTCGAGGCGTTCATCCGCGGCGACACCGCCGAGGCGCGGCGGTTGTTCGCGGTGCCGCCGAGGAGCGAGTTCCATCAGGTGAACTTCCACCTCGTCCATTACGCCATCGTACCGTTCCTGGCCGGACTGGATGGAGACGTCGCTGCTCTCGATCGGACGAGCGCGCTGTTCGAATCCAGCAGGCGCTACGTCTATGAGCAGAAGCCGTGGTACAACGCCGGCTACCTGTCGGGGAAGATCGACGAATCGGGCTACCTCGCCCAGAAGCACGATCGGTTCGCTCCCGCGGATCTGCTGCTGCTGCGGGGCATTCGCGCCGAGCGCGAGACGCGGACCGATGATGCCCTCAGGGATTATCGCGCCTATCTCGCACTCGAACGCTGGCAGCGCTCCGCCGTTGTCGATCCCGTGCTCGAACGTTTCGTGTCCTGGCGCATCGACCGGCTCGCTCGAGGCGATTAGGGACGCAACAGACCGTCGACCGGAGCGAAGGTCCCCGAGAACACCCCCGCCGACGGGAGCCCGAGGAACGCCAGGCCGGTGGCGTACAGGCGGCGGAAATCGAGCTGGGATTTCAGGTCTCCACGGGCATCCAGGTCCGTCAGGCTCGGCTGCGCCCCGTACCAGCCGCCGACGACGTTCGCCGTGCTGCCGATCACCAGGTGCGCTGCGGCCGTACCGTGATCGGTGCCGCCGCTGTCGTTCGCTTCCACGCGGCGGCCGAACTCGGAATAGCTGACGATGAGCGCGCGGTCCAACACGCCCTTTTCGGCGAGCGCGTCGCGCAGCGCCTTCAGGCCCTGCCCGAGCTGGGCGAGCAGGCCGTCGTGCTTGGTCCGCTGCGCCGAATGGGTGTCGAATCCGCCCAGGCTGAGTTTATAGACCGGGATGGGCAGACCGGCCGTGATCATCTGCGCCACCGAGCGGCATTGATCCCCGAAACGACCGGTCGGGAACGCCGCGGCGAAGGTCGGCAGCGTGGTCAGGCGGGCATCGAAGTCGACCTTGGCGTCGACCACGTCGCGTTGCACCGTCAGGATATGCTGCAGCGCGGGATTGGCGACGGCTGCGCTTGGGGAGGCGAGCCCCGCCGCTTCGGTGCGGAATGCCTTCGGCGAACTCAGTGACAGCACACGCATGCCGTTTCCGCCCATCGGATTGGAGGTAGGTCGGGCGAGTAGCACGCCGTGCGCCGTGAGGGTCGACTGGTCCACCGCGGTGGCGTCATAGGCGCGGCGAAGCCAGCCGTCGCCAAGAACGGTCCCCGGATCCGATCCCGTGTTCCAGATATCGATGCCGCGGAAATGCGAGCGGTTCGGGTTCGCCATGCCGACTCCGCGCACGATCGCCAGCTCGCCATTCCCCCACAGCGCGCTCATCCAGCCGGATCCGAGCGCCTTGTTCAACCGCAGGGGCCCCGAGTCGAGGTTCAGGGTGTCGGCGGCCTGCACCGCGAGCGCCCCGCGTCGGCCCAGGTAGGTCGCATCCTGCCAGGGGACCACGGTGTTGAGTCCGTCATTGCCGCCGTCGAGTTCGACCAGGATCAGCGAGCGCGTCCAATCCGGCGCGGTGATCGCTCCGGATGCCTGCGCCAGCGACGGCACCAGCACGCCGACGCCGGTGGCGCAGGCGATGCGCAGCAGGTCGCGACGGGTGATGGCCATGCGTGCTCCTATCCCTCAGCGCACGTGCAATGCGGGATCCATCAGCAGGCGGCGGATGTACTCGCCGCGCGGATCCCAATGGGTGGGTGGGACGGCGAGCGCGGCCGCGTCGTACGGCGGGGCGGCGAACAGCATGTCGGTCAGCACCGCGTCCAGGCGCTGCGGCACGCGCTGGCGGCCATCGTTGTGCAGATCCCAGCCCATCCACGACAGGTGCTTGCGCCGTTCGAGCAAGGTCTTGGCGTCGATCCAGGTGGTGCCTCCGACCCAGCCTTTGACGTTGGGCGGATTCAGCAGGGCCTGGTCCTCTTGGCCCGCGAGCCAATGCAGGCCGCCATAATCCTTCGGTTCGAGCTCGAGGCTCCGCCACAGCCCGGCATGCAGCTCGACCGGAGAGCGCACCATGGCGCCGCGGCTCGCGGCGGCGGTGAACTCCAGGCTGGTCAGGACGGCGGCCATGAGCGGCTTGATCTCGTAGCCGCTCGAGCGGAACGTGGTCGCCCAGGCGCCGATCACCGTGGCGTCGCGTGGCCCGCCCACGAATTCATCCCACAGCTTCTCGCAGATGAAAACCGCAGAGCGCGGCAGGGCCAACACGCGCGCGAGCACATCCTCGCCGTCCTGCATCCCCTGATCCACGGGGTTGACGATGGTCGCGCCGAGCACGGTCTTTGCCGTGGTGTCGTGCTTGGTGCCATGGAATTCGAAGGTGCAGCGCGGCGACAACCCCCAGCCGGTGAAGCAGCGCGCGACCTCGACCACGTCCTGCTCGGTGTAGCCCTGGCCTTCGCCGAGGGTGAACAGTTCGAGCAGCTCGCGGGCGAAATTCTCGTTCGGCTTGCCCTTGACGTTGCTGTTGGAATCGAGGAACGACACCATCGCGGCATCGCGCGCGATCGCCCGCAGCAGGTCGCGGAAATTCCCCAGGGCGTGTCGACGCAGGGTATCCAGATAGCGCCAGGTCGCCTGCGGCTTGAACACCTCGCCGGCGTTGGTGACGAAGTGGTTGCTCCAGAACAGCGCCATGCGCTCCAAGAGCGGCTGCCGGCCGGCGATGAGCTCGTGCCACCACCAGGCGTAGATCGCGGTGAGGCGATCTCCGATGCGCTTGTCCAGGGCGTCGCGGTCGGCCGGCGAGAGCGCGTCAACCTCCTGCCAGGTCATCACGGGTTCGTCGATCCAGCCAGGTGCCGGAGCTGTCGCCGCAGGATCCGCCTCGGTCAGCAGGCGATCGACCATGGTGGCGTAGGGCACATTGGTCCAGCGCAGCAGGTCGGCGATGCGCGTGCCGAAGCAGGTGCGCTGGAACAGATGGCGGATGCGCGGGATCGCAGCGCCGCCGAGGGCGATCGCCTGCTCGGGCGCGGGGTCGAAGACCACGTCGCAGATGGCAGCGGCCGATTCCATGCCGGCGCTCGCTGCGATCGCGAAGCGGTGGGTCGCGCTCGCGAGGCCGCTGGCGGCGTCGGCGGCGCGCACGGTGCCTGCTGCTCCGTCGAGCACGAAAGTGGCGCTGCCCGTGGTATCCGCCGCGCCATCCGCATCGGCGACGCCGTCGATGGTGATGGTTGCGGGATTATCGGTGGTCGCCGATACCGTGATCGAGGTGATCACCAGGGCGGGAGGAAGCGGCGGAATGGGCGGTCGACCATCGCCACCGTCCTCTTCGCCGAGCAGCCCGCAGCCGGCGAGCAGCATCGGCGCCGCCGCGACCGCGGCGAGGGCCGCGATGCCCGCGACCTGGTCGCTTGCGGTCGGAGTCGTCGCGCTGGTCATGCCGCGCCCGCGCCCGCGTCCGACCGGCGCAGCGTGAACGCGCGCGTGATCACGCGCGTCGGCCCGGTCGCGGTCATCGCTACGATGCGCGCATCCGGGCCTGCCGGCAGGCTGATCGACCAGCTGCGATCGGCGGCGATCGGTACGGCGACACCATCGACCTCGAGCGCGGTGATGTCCGCGGCAGCTCGGCCGGCGATGCGTATGGAAATGGTCGAGATGGTCAGTGCCATGGTCCCACCACCGATCATCATCCCATGTTCGTCGGATACTCCACGGTGGGGGCGCACCGGACTGGTGCGATGTGGCACACAATTTTCGCGCCCTCGACGCCAAGCGCCAAGCGCTGCGCCGCTTACGGCGAATGCGTCACCGTTGGTGGTTCACTTGCCGAGTGCGAGATCGACCGCCGAGGTGACGTCGGTGCTCGCCGGCGCGGTCTTCGGCTCGAAGCGGCCGATGACGGAGCCGTCGCGTCCGATCAGGAACTTGGTGAAGTTCCACGCGATCGGCCCGGGCTTGGGGCCGTCGACGGTGAGCCAGCGGAAGAGCGGGTGGATGTCATCGCCCTTCACGCTGACTTTGCTCATCAAGGGGAAGCCGACCTGATACGTCGCGCAGAAGGTGCGGATCTCGGCGTCGGTTCCCGGCTCTTGCGCGCCGAAATCGTTGGCCGGGACCGCGACGATCACCAGGCCTCGCTCCTGGTACGTGGTGTGCAGGGCCTGCAGTTCAGCGTACTGCGGCGTGAGCCCGCATTTCGAGGCGGTGTTGACCAGAAGCACGACCTTGCCGCGCAGCTTCGCGAGATCGTAGGGCGTGCCGTCGTTTGCCTTCAGGGTGAAATCCAGAGGTCCCTTGGCGGTCCCCGGCGTTCCTGGCTTGGCGTCATCGGCGGCGTGCACGTGTGCGATGGCGACGGCCATGAGGGTGGCGGAGAGGATCAGGAAGGTTGCGGACATGGCTTCTCCGTTATGGGGCGAGGTCGCATCCTCTCATCCCGGATCCTGGCGCAATCCGCGTATCCAGCGTGAGGCCTCAGCAGGCTCCAGCCTGGGCGCCGCGTGCAGAGTCTGGGCAGGTCGCCTTCCCGTCGAAACCGCCGGTGCGTAAGCAGGAGGGTGTTCACGGGAGGGTTTACCATGTCGCAGCGCATCGGCGTGTCGTTCCTGGCGGTCATCATCGCCATCGTGTCGGCCTGCGGGTCCGGTGGCGGGGGATCGGGGGGGTCCTCGACCGCCTCCGCACCGACGGAGCTCTCGCGCACCAATCCCCCCTGGCAGATCGCTCCTGCGAACGACCTCGCCCTGTACGCGATCCACTCCCACCAGGACTACCACGCGGATCCGCGGCACATCTCCTTCTGGTGGAGCGTACGCAGCACC
>JACCZE010000292.1 GCA_013696105.1 Planctomycetota bacterium
TACATGGCGATGCATCAGATCCAGCTACCGCACCTGGAGGTTCCGATCGCCTTGCTCTGGGTCCGGTTGCCACTGCAGGGCCTACTGATCCTGTGGGTTTGGCGGACGATCCGATCGCCGTCACGAACACCAGGCAACACGGAATGAAGAGCGGTACCGAGCGACACCATTGACGAAGCCCAAGCCACCTCGAGCGGATGGCGGCACAAAGTCCCGAGACCATGGTCGACCGAGTCGAAAAAAGGCCTCTATCGTGTACTGATGCCTGTATTCCATCGACCTGACCGTCGTATCATCCCAGGCATGCTCAAAGTCACTTCCCCTTGTTGTCGATCCGTGATGGGGTTGGTGGCATTCCTCTCAATCGTAGCCCACCCGATCGCCGCCGCCGAGGATGCTGCCTCCGCGCCGCCTGGGATCGCTGTCATCGAACTCTTCACCAGCGAGGGATGCTCGAGTTGCCCGGCGGCTGACGCGGTGCTCGCGGCCCAGGCTGCGGCAGGTCGACCTGGAGTGTTCATGCTCGCGTATCATGTCGACTACTGGGACCGGCTCGGATGGAAGGATCCGTTCGCATCGGCGTCGGCCTCGCAGCGGCAGTCTGGTTACGGACGAGTGTTCGGAACCGGACGCGTGTACACGCCGCAGGCAGTGGTGAATGGACGCCTCGACATCGGCGGCTCAGAGGCCGTGCGGATCCAGGCCGCAATCACGCGAGAACTGGCCCGCCCAGCACCAGCACGGGTCACCCTGGGCGCGACGTGGTCGAAACGCATGTGCACCGCGACTTGCGTGATCACGACGACTCCTGCAAAACCGCTGTCGGCGGCGACGCTGACGGTGGCACTCGTCGAGGACGCCCTCACTGATGTGGTGACGCGCGGTGAAAACGCTGGAAAAACACTCACGCATCAGCGCGTCGTGCGTGAATTCCGGAGCGTTCCGGTGACCGAGACCATTGCCCCGGTGGTGTTCACCCTTCCGGAAGGATCCATACCCGAACATACGCGCGTGGTGGCGTACGTCCAAGATCCCAAGCTCACCGTCATCGGCGCCGCCGAAACCGCGTGGAGGGCGCCCGTTCAGCTCGCTCCTGTCTCGCCATGAGAATCCCGAGGGAGCATGCCTGGAGATGTTCCGCACTGATGTCGGCGACGCTCTTGGTCTCATTGCCCGAGATGTCGATGCCTCGCTCACGCATGACTGCTACCACCACAGGGTTCAGCTTCCCGGGGTCAAGTCCGGCACTGTATGTGTCTGCACGCAAACGAACGCGGGCACGCCAACCGGTCGGATGCCACAGAAGGTGTCCGTGAGGAAGCGAGCGATGGTGCCGCTCTGTTTGCTAGGGCGGTCGAGGCCGTGAACCA
Organism: Planctomycetota bacterium; assembly: GCA_013696105.1. Lineage (GTDB taxonomy): Bacteria > Planctomycetota > UBA11346 > UBA11346 > UBA11346 > JACCZE01. The sequence continues at coordinate 1,371 of JACCZE010000292.1, forward strand.
GGAGCCAGCGGTGAAGTTCGCGCCTACCGCGAACGACACCACGGACGCGCGGTGCCGCGAGCAACCCCATATGACGGACAGCGGTGAAGCGGGGTTGGTGTCCATGCCGACACTATAAAATCAGCCATTGACCGGTAATTGCCCACTTGTCCTGGAGCAGAGCCAGAAAATGCGCACCAATGAGCGCACCACGATTTCAATCGACCGGATGCTCTATCGAGGGCGGACGATGGATGCATCCACGAACGCTCGCGATTCTGATCGGGCGAACGGCGACAGGACCATCCACCACCAGCGCATGCCTCGCTCCGCGGTCACGTCCTGCAACCCGACAGCCATGTCCAGGTGGCCATCCCGCGGCTGCGCACAGTAGGTCGTGAAGAGCCGATCCCACCATGGCAGGTTGAAGCCGAAGTTGCGGGCCTGTTCGTCGCGGTGGTGCGAATGATGGACCCGGTGCATCTCGGGCGTGACCACGAGCAGGCGCAGCCAGCGATCGATCCACGGCGGATATGCGACGTTCGCATGGTTGAAGACAGCCATCGCGTTGAGAACGATCTCGAAGACGATGACCGCGACGACCGGGGCTCCCAGCGCGGCCACCACGGCGGACTTCACCAGGAGGGACATCAGGATCTCGAACGGGTGGAACCTGACGCCGGTTGATGCGTCGATCATCGGATCACCGTGGTGAACCCGGTGCAGACGCCAGAGCAGTGGCAGGGCATGGGTCATCACGTGCTGCAGATAGATCGCGAGATCGAGCGCGACGAATGCGATCGACCCCTCGAGCCAGAGCGGCCACGACACCAATGACAGCACACCCCAGCCCCGTTCGTGGGCGATGATGGCCGTGGCCACGACGATCCCCGGTAGGAGCGCGCGCGCGATCACCGTGGCGAGCACGACCAGACCGAGATTGCCGATCCATCGCCTGCCCCGTCCGCGGATCGGACGTCGACGTGGAGCGAGGATCTCCCAGAGGCTCATGAGCACGAGGATGCCGAGGAAGGCTCCGGCCCGGATCAGGCCCTCATGGCTCATGGTTTCCTGCCGATCGCGATCACTTGGGAGCTAGCGCTGTGGTCACTTGGCCTCATCGGTCGCTGCGGACGCGTCCTCGCCGGATCCGACACGGGGTGGTTCGGAACTGCCCGGTGCTGATGGCTGGCGATGCCGATTGAGCGACCAATCGTACTTCATGTACGAGATCGTATAATCCGCTGTTTCGAGATACGCGCGGTCCGCTGCGTCGACGTGCCGAGCGATGAAGGCCAAGGCCGGAGCTTCCTTCTTCTTCTTCGATGGGGAACGGGTGAACGCGGGATCATCGGAATATCCGTTTGCGAAATCGGCGCCAAACCAATCGAATATCTTCGATAGGCGCACCACACCCGCTTTCGCATCGATGGAGAATCTCCGCGGATCTGCCAGGAACCTCCGCGCCTGATCGTCGAACTGGGCATCGAGCTGCTTGCCCTCATAGGGTTCCGCCCGCAAGGGCGCGCACCCCATGGACGCGCAGTTGATGGCCATGTGGATGCGGGGGTCCTTGAGTTCGCCGATGAGCTTGTCCTTCTCGATCTGGTCGAGCGTCAGACCCGTCCCCATGACCTGGAACTGGAGCTTGGTCCAAACCCCCTTGATGTCCTTGATGCTGTCCACCGGCTCATTTTCGAGCACGGTCGCCAATGTGAGGGCGTTGTAGGCGTTGCACCAAAAGGCGATCTGATCGTTCCGTGACCAGGCCTTGTAGACTATCGGATCGAGGGATCCGATGCTCACGACGTACGCTTTCAGCGCTTCGCGGTGATCCTTCAGGGCGCCGTAGTCCACCAGTCCTTGGTCGTCGACGACCGCCGCGAGCACCTCCGCGTAGCGACCGGTCGCAGGCTGCTGATCCGGCGGGCTCGTGACCAACTGCTGATCGGCGGTTGCGAGCGAGCCTGAGTTTGAGCCGCTGGCCTGGTCGCTGGGGCCGGATCGATCGGCAAGGCCTGATGACGCGGAGCCCTCCATGGTCGAACTCTGCTGGTTCGGCTTCGCATACTCGGGGACCTTCCCCCTGCCGGTGACCGCTTCCAGGGCACAGCCGCCCAGGACGATCCCCGCGAGCAGGGCCGCGGCGAGGGAGCCCCCGAGCAGACGCGACTTCGCCCGCGAGCGCCGGATCGACGTATAGCGCTCGACCATCCTGAGCCTGCCCGCGGGGACATGGGCGCGCTTCCAGGCGCCGGCAGCGCGGACGCTGGATTCGCTGAGCGTCGGGTAGGCGTGGATCGTGCCGAGGATCTTGTTCAGGCCGATGCCGTGCTTCATCGCCAACACGTACTCGCCGATCAACTCGCCCGCGTGCGGACCGACGATCGACGCTCCCAGGATGGCGTCCTTCCCGGGCACGGTCAGCACCTTGACCACGCCATAGTCCTCTCCCTCGGTCACCGCCCGGTCGTTCTCGGCCATGTCGCACCGCGACACCTCGTAGGGAATGCCACGATGGATCGCCTCCGCTTCGGACATTCCCACGCGGGCCACCTCGGGATCGGTGAAGGTGGTCCATGGAATGCAGCGGGTGTCGAATTTCTGATGCGACAGGGGCGACAGGATGGCATTGACCGCCGCCCGCCACGCCTGGTCCCCGGCCGTGTGGGTGAACTGGAACGCCGAGCTGACATCGCCGCAGGCATAGATGTTCGGAAAATTGGTGCGCTGGAACTGGTCGGCATCGATGGCCCCTTTCGGGGTCGTGCGCACGCCGAGCTCCTCGAGCCCAAACCCCTGCGCGTTGGGCGTCCGGCCGAGCGCGATGAGGATCTCATCCCCGCTGATCCGCTGCTGGCCATCCTCTCCTTGGGTGATCGCCACTTT
>JACCZE010000309.1 GCA_013696105.1 Planctomycetota bacterium
ACGGGACATCCCGTCACGGTGGCGGAACTCGACGGCGAGATCGTCGGCTGGGGGTCTCTCGGACCGTTCCGACCGCGCGACGGCCTGCGCCACACCGTCGAGAACAGCCTGTACGTGCGTCACGACCGCCATCGCCGCGGCATCGGCGCGGCGCTGCTCGCCGATCTCATCGCCCGCGCGCGCGCGGCCGGCCACCACGCGATCATCGCCGGCATCTCGGCGGAACAGACGGCGTCGATCGCGTTGCATCGACGCTTCGGCTTCACCGAGGCGGCGCTCCTGCGCGAGGTCGGGCGCAAATTCGATCGCTGGCTCGACCTCGCGTACTGGCAGCTGTTGCTGTAGGCAACGTCCGATGTCCGACGTCCCCTCACGTGTCGCGCTCGCGTCCCGCGATATCATGCATTGGCAGCTAGGCGCGTGGTTTCGGCGCCTTAACATCCACGGATGGCCCATCGCCTGCGCTGTTCGGCGTGCAGCCGCGAGTACGACGCTGACAGCATGACCGCAGTCTGCCCACAGTGCGGCTGCGCGCCTGTGGGCGACGATTATCAACCGGACGTCCAGGCCAGCGATACTGCGACGGCGCCGGGCAAGGACCCCGGCACCGGCAAAGTCGTCGCGGGCTACCGGCTGGAGAAGCGCGTCGGCGATGGCGCGACCTCGGCGGTCTACAAGGCCATCACCCAGAACGACGCCACCGCCGACGCGGTTGCGGTCAAGGTGCTCTCGAACAGGGAATCGCACGACCACGACGCGCTCGAGCGCTTCAGCCGCGAAGCGCGGCTCGCCCGGCGCATCAAACATCCGAATCTCGTGCACGTGCATGCCAGCGGCATCGACGACTCGAGCGGCGCGCATTATCTGGTGATGGATCTGGTCGAAGGTGAAACGCTCGAGGCGATCATCCAGCGCGAGGGCCGCCTGCCGTGGCGGCAAGCGGTCGAGTACGTGTTCCAGGTCGCGCAGGCGGTAGACCACCTGCGCCGCCACGGCTGCGTCCACCGTGACATCAAGCCGGGAAACATCCTCATCGCACAAGGCGTGGCCAAGCTCACCGACCTCGGCTTCGTCAAGCCGGTGAGCGAAGGACCGATCGCCGACGAGACCCTGGTGATGGGCACGCCCAGCTACATGGCGCCCGAGCAATGCGTCGATGCCCGCCAAGCGACGCACGCGGCCGACGTCTACGCCCTGGGCGCGACGCTGTTCCACGCCATCACGGGGCGCCTGCCCTTCGTGGGAGCGGATGCCGAGGCGATCATGCTCAGCGTGCAGCGCGATCCGCCCCCGAGCGCACGCAGCCTGGTGGCGGACCTCCCCAAGGCCGTCGACCAACTGATCGCCTGGGCGCTCGAGAAGCGGCCCGAACGGCGGCCCGAGAACGCCGCCGCGTACGCGCGCGCGATGACCATGGTGCTGTCCAATCCCGATACGCGCGCCTGGATCTCGCGCGCGCGGCTGAAGCATCGCCGGCGCGCGCTGACCATCGCGGCGATCGCGCTGGGGGCGGCAGCACTGATCGCCGTCGGAGTCTGGGTTTTCCGGACCTGACCCGCGCACGCGCGGGCTCGCCGCCGTGCCGACGTCCGCCCTGCGTCAGGTCACGGCCTCGGGATCGAAGCGCGGCAGCAGGTAGTCGCCGCGGGCGACCGCCGCGTCGGCGAGATCTCCGCGCACGCAGCGCAGCGCGAAACCCCACGCCAGGCCGCCGTTGAGGGCCATCGCCACCGAGATGCGATGCGCACCCCGCCGCATCGCGCGCTCGACTTCGTGGCGGTCGGGAATCGCGGGATTGGTGCCGCTCGGATCGCGAGCGACCTCCTCGCCGTCGATCCACAGGCAGAACGGCCCATCGTATCCGAAGCGGACGGTCAGCCGCATGTCCTCGTCGAGGACGAGCGCGGTGCTGAACCGTGCATGCCCCGCGTGACCGCTCCAATGCGGGTGCATGTCCATGAAGCCGATCATGCCGGATCTATGGATCGGCCAATTCGAAATCTCCTGGACGGTCGGCTGCGAGACCCCGTCGAGCGCATCGCCCGGTCGGATGCCGCTGTAGCGCCACGCCGTGGCGAATGGCGTCGACGGCAACTGTCCGCCGATCGCGAAGGGGCCGAATGCGGGCACCGGGAGGTCGCGTCCATCGAGAAGGGTCGCTCGCGGCCAGCGCGTCGGCGCGTACACCAGACGCATCCGTGGCGGGGTCCCGTCGAGCGTGGTCTCGATGATGGCCCGGTCGCCATCGAGCACCGTCTTGTAGATCGCCTGCAGATCGCGGCCGGTATCATCGATCAATGCGAAGCCCTCCGGCTCGCCGTGCGCACGCAGTCCCCCGACGACGTGCCGGAAGCGCACTTCGTACGCACGCGGACAGATCGGCCACTCGCGCGGCGACAGGACGCGCGCGCTCACCGGCTCGGGCGGCGCCGCTTCGCTGCGATCGCCGTGCGCGATCCGCGCGGCCTGCCGGGCCAGACGCACGCCCAGTCGCTGGCAGCCCTCGCCCGAGATGTGGATGCCATCATCGAGCGGCAGATCGACCGCCGAGACGCAGGCCAGGCGCCCAATCGCCGCGGCCAACAGCCGCTGCTGCTCCTGGATGCTGTTCCAGGCCCGGTGCGCGGATTCGTCGAGCGCGGCGAGATGGCGGCCGATCTGCACCATCACCACCGGCAGCCGCGCGCCGAAATCGCGCCGCACGGCCTGCACGAACGCCTGCATGCGCTCGGTGAACCGGACCTCGGCATCGGGATTCGCATCGCTCTCGCCCTGGTACCAGGCGAGTCCCGCCACGGGCTGACCGGTGGCTCGCACCGAGCGCAGCATCGAGCCATAGAGAGACGCACCGCCCTGGTCGGCCTTCGCCGGGTCCCACTGCGTCATCGAGGTGCCGCCATGCGCGACGCAGATCAGCCCCTGGGGCACGCCGGTGCGCTTGACCAACTCGGTGCCGAAGGTGACCCCCACGCCCGTTCCCTTGATGCGCGATGCACGGGTCGCGGCGGCCTTTGCGGCCGAGACCTGTCCTGGATTGTGCACGAGGTCGGGTGATTCATCGAGGTGGTGCAGAGGGTCCTTGGCCTGACCCCAATGGCCGTCCATGTAGCAGCAGCGGACCAGCCGGTGCGGCCGAGCCGCGCGGTCGAGGTTGCCGATCCCCTCCATGTTGCTCTGACCGCCCAGGATCCAGACGTCGCCGACGAAAACATCGCGCACGGTCACGCGCTCGGTACCGACCGATACCGTCACGCGGTAGGGGCCGCCCGACGGCAGGCCGTTCAACACCGCGCGGAATGTCCCCGCCGACGCACGCCCGACGGCGCGCTTTTTCCATCCGCGCAGCGGTGCGCTCCCCGCGCTGACCGCTACAGTCACCGCGCCTGAGCCCGCACAGGTGCCCGCGAGCGCTGCCTTCGCGCCCCGGGCGGTACGTTGCAGGACCTGGCCATCGCGGATGCCGGAGGTGATGAGCATGGGGCGGGACGATATGGCAGTTCGATGGCGGGGGAATCGTAGGGACCGTCCGACGTCCGACGTCCGACGTCGGAGACGAGCGAGGTCGGAGAC
>JACCZE010000348.1 GCA_013696105.1 Planctomycetota bacterium
ACGCGGCGGCGCTCGGCATCATCGTACGCGCTCCAGCCCCAATCGAGGCCAGCGACACCGTGGTCGCGGCCGTGCCGCAGGAGAGCATCTGCCCCCAGTGCCACGCCGGCATGCCCGCGAGCGCCAGCACCCGCGCCTTGGCGCCCGTGAGATAGCGCGGGGAATCCTCGAGCATGCCGAGGAATGCCTGCGCCGGCGCGGCATTGAAGTCGTAGCCCATCGGATTGCCGGCGCCCTCGTGCGACGGTCCCAGGCGCAGGCCCTTGGCGTCATCCTGCAACGCCTTCTCGCACGTCGCGCGCAGCGAGGACACCAGGGCCCGGCCCCACGCGGTCGCAGCCCGGCGGCGGATGGACGGAAGATCGCCGTCGTCGCAGAGCAGTCCGATGCCGATGGTCATGCAGGGACCGTAGCGGGGTCGGCCGTGATGTCAGCGCGCGAAGCCGGCCGAGGCCACGGCGTTCACCCGACCGGCGCGTGCGCCCAGCGCCGCGACTCGTCGTTGTAGCGCGCGAGCTGCGGTCCGAAGAAGCGACCCGGATCGCCGAGGTACGACGGCTCCTGCAGCCAGGGATTATGCTCGAGGCCCCAGCGGCACGGGCTGAAGCGATCAGCCATGCCCTCGGTGCGCCATCCGCCATGCAGGGTCGCGCGGACGCGCTCGGGGCGGTATTCGGCGGCATGCCAGAGCAGGGGATTGTAGAGCAGGCAGTCCCCCGCCTGCATCGTCACCTGGATCGCACCGGGCATGCCCGCGAGGTGTCCTGGCTGCATGTGGTCCGCCTCCGCCATGGGCAGGAACATGGGTGATTCGCCGAGCGGGCGGGCGTGCGCATGCTCCTCGGGATACGAGTAGCGGGTGTGGCTGCCGGGGACGATCCACAGGCTGGGGTCGTCGTAGATCGCGCAGTTGGTCTGGATGTAGCTCGTGGGGCACTCGCGTTTGAGCGCGGGGATCTCGGGGTGGTCGTCCTTGAAATCACGATGCCACGGGCAGAGGCCGGGCTCTGCGCTGCCGGTCAGAATCGCCAGGCCACCGAACACCAGGCGCTCGGAGCGCGACATCTCCTGCGCGGCGAGGTTCATGGTCCCGAGATCGAGGAAATCGCGGAAGCTCGGATGGTACACCGAGGGCTCGAGCAGGGTCGGATGGCGGGTGACGCAGGCGCGTCCGCTGCGGCCGTCGCGATCGCGGTCCGCGATGACGGGCGCCACGCCGCGGCGCAGATCCGCGAGCAGGGCCGGCGGGATGGCGCCGCGCAGCAGGACGTAGCCATGAGCGAGGGCGTGCTCGTAGAGATCGGCGGACATGGGTTTTTCCCTCCAAGGACCGCGAGTATAACTGCTCGTGGACCGTGTCACCGTCACCCTTACGACAATGGCATGGATAAAAACACGACCGTAGCGACGATGCCGGAGCCTGTCGTCTGCATCCATCACCGGTCGCACCAGCTCCAGGCCGAGCCCCGCACCTGGCTCCACCAGGAGCACTACCTGACGCTCCTCCTGCGTGGAGACGGCTACGGCCGCAACGGGCGCGTCGTCTATCCCCGCGCACGCCCGCTCTTTCTCTTCACGCCGATCGGCCGCGAGGATGTGAACGGCCTGGTCGGTCCGGTGGCGGCGTGGTGGGTGGGTTTCCGCTGGCCGGGCCTCGTCCTTTCCGACGACGGCCAGATCGCCCAGCTGTCGCTCGGTGGCGAACGCGTCGACGTGCCCGCGGTGAAGCCGCTGGATGCCGAGGCTGCCGCCGAGGTCACGCGTCGCTTCGCCCAGATCCACGCGGCGATGGCCAGGCCGGGATTCGCCGGAGCGCTGCTAGCCCGGGCCCTGATCGCTCAGCTGCTGGTCGACTATGTCGACTGCGAGACCGCGCAGGCGCCCATGCATCGCGCGCTCACGCGGTTCCGCGCCGCGCTCGAGCGGCGGGCGTGCACCCGCGATCCGCTGACCACGCTCGCGCGCGGATGCGGCCTGCGCCCGAACCGCCTGCGCGAGCTCTTCCAGCAGCGCTATGGCCTGACGCCGATCGCCTACCGCACCGGCCTACGCATCGCGCGCGCTCGCGAACTCCTGACGGGCACCGCCATGCGCGTATCCGAGGTCGCGACGGCAGTGGGGTATCCCGACCCGCTGTACTTCTCACGCGTGTTCACCGACCGGGTGGGGATGCCGCCGAGCGAGCTGATCCGTCGCAAGCGCGGATGAATTGCGATGAACCGCGGTGGTTGAAGCGCGCGATCCAAGCCACCTGTGATGGACGCCGTGGGATGCGACCGGCCGATCCGCGCCCTCACCACCGAGGGCACGTAGCCCGAAGGAGCGGAATCCCGAACCGTCCCCATTCGCAGTCATCGAAGTAAAGCGACCCGAGGAGGACGGAGGTGGTTCCGATGTGCACGGTGTGCAGAAACCTACCCCACCTTCGTAGGTGGGAGCGGCCGCGACCCACCGTCACCGATGACCCTGATCCTTCGAGCTGCGTCCCATGATCGCATATCCGCCTGCCGATAGGAAGAAGACCGGGGACATGATCAGCACCATTGGCGTCCATGTCAGTACGGCAACGCCCACCACGCCGAAAACGAGGCCGATCAGGACCAGCACAGTGGCCATGCCCATGTTGCGGCGAGTCCGCTCGGGTGGAGAGGTGCCTTCGGGTATTTTCAGCGTATCGGCCATCGAACTATCATAACCGGCACATCGGCCGTTCCTTCATGTTTCTCGATCGGAATGCACAGCCGCGGAGGCCTCGAAGTAGTTGGAAAATTAGGGACTGTGGCCCGCGCACGGCTGCCGCTAAGTCGATCCGATCAGCAGGGGTGGGATCGTCTGGCGAAAGACTCGACAGGAACACCACGGGCATCCCGGAGCTGTTCGGCACGGTCCTCGCTCATGACAGCCGGAGGGACGCCATGCGCCTATCGTATCTGTCTGCCGCCCTCGGCATCATTGCCGCGAGTTCCGGAGCCATCGCTTCCGACGATGTATCGCCGCGCGCCGATATGACCCGGACCACCGCCTCCGAAGAGAGCCGTGCCTCGGTGCACTCGTGGGAAATGCCGGCGCTGACCGTCGAAGGTCGGTCCTCGGGCATCCTGCGCGAGGAGGATCGCATCGGATCGTACGCCCAGCCGCGCTGGACCGCGAGACGTCGCTGGACCGAGGTGCGGTCCTATGTCATCCCCGAAGGCCAGATCGAATTCGAATACTGGCTGATCGTCAAAGAGCCGAAGGATCGTGACGCCACCAGGCCGGTGAAGGTCCAGCAGGTCTACGAAGTCGAGATCGGCTTGCCCTACCGCTTCCAGATCGATCTCTACCAGGTGTACCAGAAGACCGGATCCTCCGGCGCGAACGAGCTCGACGAAACCAAGTTCGAGCTGCGCTATGCGCTGGCCGATTGGGGCAAGATCTGGGCGAACCCCACGCTCTACGGCGAATGGGTGGCCGTCAGCGGCGACTACGATGTCGCTGAGTTCAAGCTGCTGCTCTGCGATGAGATCGCGCCCCGGTGGCATTGGGCGGCCAACCTGGTGTACGAGCAGAGGCTCGGTGGCGACCGCTTCATCTCGCGCGAAATCAAACCCGCCTTGGCCTACACCGTGCTCGATGAAAAGCTCTCGATCGGTGCCGAAGCCAAGTTCGCCTGGGAGGATGTCGAGGGCGACCGTGGCAACTACCAGCGCGAGATCCTGGTCGGCCCGAGCATCCAGGTTCGACCTTTGCCGCAGATGCACCTGGATGCGTCCTATCTGATGGGGGTGACCGACCAATCGCTCGCCTCCAAGACCGCGCTGATCCTCGGTTGGGAATTCTGACGCGATCCTGTTGGCATGGGGGTCCGCTTGCAGCAAAATCTTCGGAGAGACGGGGGATGGATGATGCCGCACATCAACCATCTTCCGTCCTCTCCGTCCCCTCCGACGTCTCCGCCGCGCGAGTCAGCCGGAGTCGAGCCCCCTGTGGGCGCGTCGGTTGTCCGGCGCTCGGCGAGACGCCAGGTACGCCCACCCTGGATCGGCGGCATCCCGTCCTTCGCCATCCATGGCCTGGTGATGATCGCCCTCGCGTCGGGCACCCGCGCGGCGATCGCTCCCAGTGAATCCGGTATCGGTCGCATGCCGCTCGGCTGCTCGTCCGTCGATGCGTCGACGCTGCTGTCCCGCTCCCTTCCTCCGCCCGAAGCGATCAGCGAATCCCCGGAGGAGACGACCGAACCGGCTCGTCTTCTGCCGGAGATGGAGCTGAGCGACCTCCCGGACGAGGATCCGCCGGAGGTGACGACTCAGGCTACCGAGCCGGTCGTCAGTGGGACTTGGGACGCCAGCGCCTTGTTCGCCGGTGCCGCTCAGCTGCAGCCGACCGTCACCCCCGGCGCGGCGCCAGCCGAGGCGTCACACGAGGACGCCGCGATTGCGACCGCGCCTGCTCAGGCGAAGAGCGAGCCGGAATCCCGCGCATCATCCGCCCAGCCGAGCACCGCGCGCATGCTCACGCGCGTCGATCCGACGTATCCGCGTGCGGCCCTGCGCCTCGGGCGTCAGGGCGTGGTCCATGTCCGGATGACGGTGGCGGTCGATGGTCGTGTCATCGACGCGGTCGCCGAGATCTCCTCCGGGTGGACCGATCTCGACGAGTCGGCCTTGACCGCCGTCAGGCAGTGGCGATTCGAGCCCATCCTGGATGGCGACACGCGCCCGCGCGTGCTCACCATCGACATCCGCTTCCAGCTCAAGGGGTGATCAGACGCGATGCAACGGCAGCCGCAGATGAGCGGCGTGCTGACCAGCAGGCCGGTGCAGACCTATCGCGATGTCGGGTCGGGCACCGACGGCGCGGGTCTGCATCTGGTGCTCAGCGGCGGCGCCCGCTCCTGAAGCCGGGCAAGGAC
>JACCZE010000357.1 GCA_013696105.1 Planctomycetota bacterium
TTTGTGCAGGGGCTGGCGCCCCTACGGCCCGGGAACGGGCCTACCCCCGCGGCTTTGTCGCGGCTCGATCAGTCCTGCGGGGCAGGCCTGATCGTGGCGGCATCGCTTCGCGATTGTATGCCGCCACCGCCGCTCGGCGCCCGAGGGGAGTGAGCGGGATCTGCCATCTGCCATCTGCCATTCGCCATTCGCCATTCGCCGATCGCCGATCGGGCCACGTGCGTGGGGCGAATCAATACGCGATGATGACGCTGACACCTGCCAGCCACTGCCGGTAGGTGTAATCGGATACGTTGGACTCGTTGTCGGCGTGACTGACCGTGAGTTGGACGTGGGTGAGGTCTCCGACTGGGCGGGTAACCGTTCCGGTTTTGGCGAGGCGGATGTCGCGACGGATGGTGCCGGGTTGGACCGGAGAGGGGGCACGGTACCCGCGGTCACGCACTCCCGCAGCGAGGTCGAGGGTGGCGCGCCAGGGAAGTTCGCAGCGCACGCTTCCCTCCAGGTCCCATTCGAACCAGCCTTCGTATCGGGCGTAGGTCAGGTTCTCGTCGATTCCGCCGGTCAGCGCGATGCGGCGCAGCAGGCCCCCCTCGCGCGCATTCCAACTGATGACGGTGCGTAACGCGGAATCGACGCCATCGAGGCCATTGTATCGGTTCGCGTAGCGGTTGAGCGAGAAGGACGGCGTCGCTTCGCTCGAGATCCCGGCACCCCAATCCTGATGCCAGACCAGCGAGGCCTGGTGCTTCATGCCGAAGAATTCGCCGCCATCGAGCCAGAGACCCTGGGCTGCGTAGCGTGGTACGAATGACGCCGCGTCCGATGCGATGCGGCCGGCGACTTCGGCACCGGCCGTGTACAGGTCGAGGTCATCGGTGGCCAGGTAGTTGGTCCACGAGAACACGCCTTTGAATTCCACCGAGCTGTCGGGCAGCGGAACGGTGAGCGACGCGAACGCGAACGTGAACCAGTCCGGATCCGAGCTCGATAGCCCCGGTCCAGGCTGGTAGCGGCGCGGATTGGTATCGTAGGTGAGATTCGCGACCGCGAGCAGCGAGCAGGTCGTTCCGGCGGACGTCGCTGGTGCGAGTGTCGCGATCTGCGCACTTTCGGGCGAGCGCGGGAAACGGCTCGCCAATTCATGGAAAGCATCGCGAGCGTCCTCGGTTTCATGCAGCGCGTTGTGTGCGAGTCCAAGATAGTACCACGCGCGCGCCTCATAACGCGTTCCGTGATCGAGCGCCGCGTGCAGCGCCTCCGTAGCCGCACGGTACCGCCCGATGTGGTAGCGCGCCATGCCGGCGAGCGCTAGCGCGTCGGCCTGCTCTGGCCAGCGCGCGAGCACGCGCGTGAAGCCGGCGTCAGCATCGAGCCAGCGGCCCTCGCGCAGCGCCGCGGCACCCTCGGTGTACGCCGCAACCAGGTCTTCGCCGCGCGCAGCCGACGCGGTCAGACCGGCGATCAGCAGCATCATCGCGCCATGTCGTCTCAGCGTCGCCACGCGCCCAGCAACCGTTCTGCGCGTTGGCGCACGTAGGGATCCGTGGTGCGCGCCGCTGCTATCGCCACCTGCTCGCTGGCTTCGGCGATTTGGCCCTCGGCGTACCTGGCCATGCCTTTGAGCAGCACGCCGCGATAATCCTGATAGTCGTCTGGAATCGAAGCGAGGTGCGTCGTCGCGCGCCCGCCGCTGCCAAGCTGCAGGTATGCGGTCGCAAGCCCGAAGCGGACAACGGAGTTGTCGGTCGACGTCTGGCCTGCTCGAGCCGACAGCAGCAGGAATTCCTCGCCGTATTCGATGGCCAAACCCGGCTCGCTGCGCGCGGCGGCGATCTCGGCCCGGTACCAATTCAGATTCGTTGCATCCACGCCCGCGGCCAAACGCTGATCGATGCGTAGGGACAGATCCTCGTCCTTCGCGGCGAGCCGGCTGAACGGATAGCGATCCGACAAGACGGCCAGCGCGGCGCGCGCACGCGCATTCGCCTTGACCCGAGCGAGCGCCTGCGCGCGCAGATAGAGCATGTTCTTGTCGAAAAATCCCGCTCCGCCCGCGCATTCCGCCCGCATGAATGCATCCGCAGCCTCGCGATGCGCTCCGGCCAGCGCGCGCGCAGCAGCGACGTACGCCCAGGAGCGCGCGTCGTGGCGGTCGGCGAGCCCTGCTCGCGCGGCATCGGCGGCGCCAGGATAGTCGCCGGCCGCGATGCATGCGACATACCGGCTTTCGTCGATCGTCGTCGCCGACGGATCCTCTGCCGCCGTGGACAGGACGAAGGCGGCCAGCGCCGCAGCGCGGGCTGCGGCCAGCAAGGGCGAGTATGCAGCCGGCATGGGTCTCTGGAGTATGAGTCGAAGCGCTATTTCGCGTCCGTCGGAGCCGGAGTCGCCTGGACGGGCGGTGGTGCCGACACAGCGGGTGCGAGAGCGGAGGTCGTCGGCGCCGCCGCAGATGCGGCGATATGAGGCAAGGTCGGGGTCAGGGCCGGGCCGAGCGTGGAGCCGTGCGACGGAGGTCGGGTCACCGCGGCCTCTGCCTGATCCAGGGAGTCTTCGAGCGCAGCACGGGCGATCTCGGCGGCCTGCGGCGGAACGGTCGGCAGCTCCGGCAGATCGATGGCTGGCAATTCCAGAGTCGCCGACGTGGATGCGGATGCGGATGGTGTCCCGCCCGTGGTCTCGGCGGACCAGACGCTGCCCGATGCCGCAGTGATGAGCAGCGCGACCAGGAGGGGCAGGAGGGGTAGAAGGTGAGATGTGATCGGTGTGAGGCGCATGGGCACTCCAGCGCCGAGGTAACTTGCGCACATTGGTCGCGCAAGGTGAGATGTGATCGGTGTGAGGCGCATGGGCACTGTCCCCAGGATACCATCGGAGTGTCGAGCTGCCAAGCGTCGCGCACACCACGAGTGTACCCGCAGGTACGACGGTCATTTCTCGGTAATCACTGTGGAAGACTGGTGTTGTATGACCAGGGCAGAGAGCCTCGCCTGCTCGGCGGCGCGCGCGGCATCGAGGCGTGCGAAAGCGGATCCGACCGCCGTCAGCGCGGCCGAGATGCGCTGTTGGGCGGCTATCCGCGCTGGGTCCGCATCGCGGGCCGAGGGGATGCCGGCGAGGGGATCGGCGGCGATCCGATGGACAGGAACCAATTCCGGAAGCTGGACATCGGGAAGGGGCTGGGTCGCCGGCTGTGCGTCGGCTGCCAGCGCGAGCACGCTCAACAGTGATAAGATTTCATGAGCGAGGTGCATGGGGGCTCCAAGGCCGAGGGATCGGGCGGCATCGCCGTCCGATCCCTCGGTTTTTTTCAGCGATCGGAGATCAGAACACCACCACCGCGTACTGCGAGAGCATCTGGGCGCGGGTGAAGGGGCCGAGCACGGTCCCGTTGACGGTCAAGGTGATCGCATCGGTCGAGGGACGATCCCAGATCACGCGCTGCGAGGCTCCGCCTTTGGCGACGGTCGTGTCCCAATGCTCTTGCACGGCATAGGTCACGATCACCGAACCGCCCACCGCGGTCGCGCTGGCATCGATGTGCTGGTTGCCGATCACCCGCGCGGTGGTCGTCTCGCCATTGGCTACGAGCTTGGTGCTGATGTCGATGTTGCCGGTGTTGGCCGGCACGTCGTATGCCGTCTGCACGTTCCAGTTCTGGTCGTCGACGCGGTTCCAGCTGACATTGAGCGTATAGCCGATGTTCGATCCGGCGACGATGGTCGAGACGTTGTTGTTGGCCGGATCGGTGTAGACGACATCGACCGGGAAGGTCACCGCGACGTTCCAGCCGGCCACGCCGCCCGTACCCGAGGGCACGCTGCCGACGACCGAGCCGTCGTAGTGCACATGCATGATCCCGGTGGCGTTGGGGAAGGCGTCCTTGCCTTGGGCATTGCGCACGTCGAAGTTGACGTCGAAGTCGCCGGTCGCTGCGAAGCTGAACGGCGCCGCCGTCTCCGCTCGAGCGGCGTTGGTGGTCACCGCCGAACCGGTGGCACCAGCGAGGATGGCGTCGGTGGCGGCTTTCGCCGATTGCGCGACCGAGGACACGGCGGCCGAGGATTCCTTGACCGACGCGCTGGCAGGGGTGGAGACGGGCGCAGGCTTGGATTCGCTCTTGCCGCAACCGGCGATGGCGAGCATCGCGGCGGATGCGAGGACGAGCGACGCGCGAACAGGGGACGATGACATCGGAGACTCCTGGTGAGGATGAGTGGTGAAGACGGAGTCACCTGAGCGATCGTCGTGCCATATAGGAAAATCAGGCAATAATCCGCGGGAATCGCTGATTTAACGTTGATCGACGCTGTCAGGCGATGTGCTGTGCGAGTGTACCGGCGAGCGCGCTGTACCTGCGCGTACGGTGATTATGGACGTGGGGGTACAGGGGAGCGGACAGCAGACTTCAGCTATCAGCTATCAGCTATCAGCTATCAGCTATCAGCTATCAGCTATCAGCTTTCAGCTTTCAGCTCTCAGCTCTCAGCTCTCAGCACGACAGCGGACAGCCGACAGCAGTTGTTTGCATCAGCTAAGAGCTGACAGCTGACAGCTGAAAGCTGATAGCTGAAAGCTGAAAGCCGCTGTCCCCTGTCGTTTGTCCCAATCCTGTCTCCTTCCTCCGATTGTCGCGATCGTGCTCGCTGTAAAGGCTGCCCTCGCAGGGCTCGGCGCGCGGACGCGCGGCCTTGACAGCTGCGCGCGTTCGCGGGTGGGCTGTGAAGGAGACAGCGATGCGATTCGAAGACCTTCGGGTGTGGCAGCGGGCACGGGGATTCGCGGGAGATGTGCAGAAGCTGGGACGCGGCATGCGCGGTGATGCCGGTTTGGGCGATCAGATGCGGCGGGCGGCGATCTCGATCGTATCGAACATCGCCGAAGGATGCGAGCGCGGCAGCGACGCGGATTTCCGACGCTTCCTGATCATGGCGCGGGGATCGTGTAGTGAAGTGCGCGCGCAGCTCTACATCGCACTGGATGGCGGATACGTGGACGTGGTCCGTTTCTCCTCGCTCCAAAGCGAAGCGGAGCAGATGAGCGCGATGTTGAATGCGTTCATCGTGAAGCTTTGCTCAGGGGCTGGCGCCCCTACGGCCTGACGGCCTACCCCCGGGCTTTGTCGCGGCTCGATGTCGTCGGGAACCTCCGACATCGTGGCGGCATCGCTTCGCGATTGTATGCCGCCAGCGCCGCTCGGCGCCCGAGACCATCTGCCATCTGCCATCTGCCATCTGCCACGGCGCCATCCGCCATCTACATCCCCGCTCTACTCCCCCTCCTCCTCCCCACTCCCCATCCCCAGCAATTTCAGCCGGGAATACAGTCTGCGTCTGGTGATCCCCAGCAATTCCGCGGCCTTGGTCTTATTGCCTCCGGCTTGGACCAACGCCTGCTCGATCAGCTGGCGCTCGTTCGCGCTGTGGTCGAAGCCGTCGGTGGTCGCCACCACCGACAGCGGGGTGCGCTCGATGAAGCGCTCCGGCAGGTGGCGGGCTTCGATGCGGCCTCCGTCGGCGAGGATCACTGCGCGCTCGATGGTGTTCGCGAGCTCGCGGACATTCCCCGGCCAGCGCCAGGTTTCGAGCATCAGCAGCGCCTCGTCGTTGATCGAACAGCCGGCATGCTTGCGCGCGAGCAAGTGGCGCGCGAGCAGGCCGACGTCGCCGGCACGTTCGCGCAAGGGCGGCATGGTGATGGTCACGACGTCGAGGCGATAATACAGGTCCTCGCGGAAGCGGCCCTGCTTGACCTCATTGACCAGATCGCGATTGGTGGCCGCGACGACGCGCACGTCCACCGACAGCGGCTCGGTGCCGCCGATACGGTAGTACCGACGCTCCTGCAGGAAGCGCAGCAGCTTCGGCTGGATGTGCAGGGGCAATTCGCCGATCTCATCGAGGAAAACCGTTCCGCCGCTCGCCAGTTCGAACATGCCTGCCTTGCGCTTGTCGGCTCCGGTGAACGAGCCTTTTTCGTGGCCGAACAGCTCGCTCTCGAGCGTCGACTCCGGGAGCGCGGCGATATGCACCTCGATGAATGGTCCGGAATGCCGCGGGGACAAGGTATGCAGCGCGCGCGCGGCGACTTCCTTCCCGGTCCCGCTCTCGCCCAGGAGCAGCACCGAGGCATCGGCGCGGGCCACGCGTTCGATTTCGCCGAACACGCGGCGCATGGCCGGGCTCTCGCCGATCAGGCCGGCGAGTCGCCCATCCGGTTCGATCGACGTGGAGCCGCTGGTACCGACCGTGGCGCGTCGACGCGCGTGCGCCTGCGCGACCAGCGCGACCAGCTCCTTGTTGTCGAAAGGCTTGACCAGGTAGTCCATCGCGCCGCGTTTGAGCGCCTCGCGCGCGGTCGCGACTTCGGCGAAGGCGGTCATCAGCACGATGTCGGTAGCGCCCCAGCGGCGGCGGACCTCGCCCATCAGCTCGAGGCCCGACATGCCGCCCAGGCGCAGATCGGTCACCAGCAGATCGCAGGGGTGCTCCTGCATCCGAACCAGCGCTTCCTCAGCCGAAGACGCCACGTCGACCTCGCCGACCGCCTCGGACTTGAGCACGCGAGCGAGCACGTTCGCGAAGCGCGCCTCGTCGTCGACGATCAGGATGCGCATGTCTGGCCGTGCATGGGGAGCTCGAACGCGATGGTGGTTCCGGCAGATGACGAGCGCAACGGTATGCTCCCGCCGTGGCGTTCCACGATGCGTTTCGCGGTGGCGAGTCCCAGTCCGGTCCCATTGGTCTTGCTGGTGACGAACGGTTCGAACGCCTGTTCGAGCAGGTCCTCTGGAATTCCCGGTCCATCATCCGCGACCACGATGCGCGCGCTCTCTCCGTCCTCGGTCAAGGACAGGCGCACGGTGCGCGCGCCGCACTCGATGGCGTTCAACACGATGTTCACCAAGGCCTGGCGCAGACGGCGACGATCGGCCGCCAGCGTGATCGCGTGCCCGGGCACGGAGCAAGACAAGGCGACGCCCGCCTTGCGCGCCTGCGCAGCGAGCAGCTCGGCGGTGCTGGTGACGAGGTCGCGCAGATCCGTCTCCGCCATCTTCATCGGCATGTCGCGTGCGAGATCCAGGAACGCGTTCACCTGGTCGTCGGCCCGACGCACCTCTTCGCACATGTCCAGGAGCAGGCGGCGATCCTCCGGCGACATTCCCGGAGACGTCGCGAGCAGCTGGGCCGACGACAGGATGATCCCCAGGGGATTCTTCACCTCGTGGGCGATCGAAGCAGCGAGCGCACCCGCAGTGGCGAGTCGCTCGCCACGCAGGAGGCGTCGGCGCGACGCCTCGAGCACGCGCCACGCGACGAGCGCGCCGATGGCCAGCGCCGCCGCCCCGACGATCGCGCAGCCTGCGGCGATCAGCAGTGGTCTGCGCAGCCCGACGAGCACCTGCGGCAGGGGATCGAACGCCTCCAGGCACAGCACGTAGCGATGGCCGTTGCGCTCGATCGGGACGTAGGCGCGCCGGGCGGGAGTCAGCGCGAGGTCCGCGCCCGCGAGCACGGTGTCCCCGCGCGCGAGGGCCTCGCGGCGCCATTTTGGCGACGCGGCGAGTGCGTTCACCGGCATGCCGGCGGTCGAGCCCGAGGCGTCGGCCACCAGCATGCCCTGCT
The DNA here is from genome assembly GCA_013696105.1 of Planctomycetota bacterium. Taxonomy (GTDB): domain Bacteria; phylum Planctomycetota; class UBA11346; order UBA11346; family UBA11346; genus JACCZE01. The sequence continues at coordinate 7,629 of JACCZE010000357.1, forward strand.
CATCGACGATCAGCGCCTGGTCCAGGCGCTGCGCATCGCGGATGCGCTTGAGCGTGAGGGTCAGCGCGGACTCCGTGAATCCCGCTTCGAGCGCGAGCGCTACCGGTGCTGCAGCCGAATCGGCGGCGGCGCGCAGTTCGGCGGCCAGCGTCTCGGACACCGCAGCGCGCGAGGAGGAATACATCGCCCACAGCACGCCGCCCTGGATCGCCAGCACGGCGAGAAAGGTGGCCGACACCACAGCCATTCGCGCATGCCTCCTGCGCCCGCGCTGAGAGGATCGTGGCTGGGGGCCCGGTGGGGCGGTGCCGCCTGTGTCTGCCATCGCTCTGACACTGTGGCGCCCGGGTTCCAGGGCAATCTCCGTCCGATTCCTGGTGGTCTCACTTGCCTGTGGATGGCGAGTGCCGGTACACTGCAGCCCTTATGCAGAATGGTCGCTCATTCCTCGTCCTCGTCTGCCTCGTGGTGCTCGCCGGCTGCACGTCGGCCCCGCGGTCGTTGACCCATCCCGCGGGGGTCGAGATCGTCCAGGATCAGACCTATCGGGTTGTGGACGGCATCGCCCTCGGGTTGGACCTGTACCGTCCGGACGGTGTCGACGAGGCGCTGCCGGTGATCGTGTGGGTCCATGGCGGAGGCTGGTTCCGAGGCAAGAAGGACGATTGCCCCATCGCCGGATTCGCGCGCCATGGGTATGTCGTGGCCGCGATCGATTACCGCGTGACGCGACAAGCGGTGTTCCCCGCGCCGGTCACGGACTGCAAGGCCGCGGTGAGCTGGCTGCGCGCGAACGCATCCCGGCTGCGCATCGATCCGGACCGCATCGGGGTGTGGGGTTCATCCGCCGGAGGTCATCTCGCAGCGCTCGTCGGCACCACCAACGGCCACGAATTCTACGAAGATCCCGAGACGCGCACGCGCGCAACGAGCGACGTGCGCTGCGTGTGCGCGTTCTTCCCTCCCACCGATCTGCTGCGCCTGTACGCCGACAGCGATCCGCGTTTCTGGCGCATCCGCATGGCCATCCCCTGGCTGCTCGGCGCCTCGGTGGATCGGCGAACCGCTGCCGCACGTGCCGCTAGTCCGCTGGCGCTGGTCACTCCGAGCGCGGTTCCGTTCCTGATCTTCCACGGCGACGCTGACACCATGGTGCCACTGAAGCAGAGCGAATTATTCGATGGGGCGCTCCGGGCTGCCGGCGTGGAGTCCCGGTTGATCGTGGTTCCCGGCGCCGGCCATTCGGATTTCATCTGCCTGCGATCGGATGTGGAGGCGGAGGCCGTGGCCTTCTTCGATCGGCATCTGAAGCCTGAGCGGTTGGGGTCGGAGGCGGACGTCGCCGGGGTGGCGGAGGGCAGGTAGCGGATAGCGGATAGCTATCAGCCATCAGCTGCCAGCTGCCGCCCCGGCCCGGCCCTGCCATTCGCTGGAATTGATGCGTCGGAGCCCTACGACCACACGCTTCCCCGGAGCGTGTCCCGATGCCAACCGCACTCGTTTTTCCCGGCCAAGGTGCCCAGTACGTCGGCATGGCGAAGGATCTCGCCGCGACGGTGCCGGCGGCGCGCGCGCTGCTCGATGAGGCTGATCGGGTGCTGGGTTTTCCGCTGTCGACGGTGATCGCCGAGGGGCCCGAGGCCGAGCTGACGCGGACCGATGTCAGTCAGCCCGCGATCCTCGTCGCCAGCCTGATGGCGCTCGAAGCACTGCGCGCCAAGCAGAGGGTCGAGTTCGTCGCAGCCGCTGGACTGAGCCTAGGCGAGTACACCGCGCTGGTCGCGTCAGGCGCGCTCGGCTTCGCCGACGCGGTGCGCCTCGTCCGGCTGCGCGGGCAGGCGATGCAGGCGGCCGCAGATGCCGTGAAGAGCGGCATGGTCGCGCTCATCGGAGCCGATGAAATCTCGGCCGCCGCTCTCTGCGCCGCTTGCGCCCACGGAGAGGTGTTGCAGGTCGCGAATCTCAACAGTCCCGGTCAGGTGGTCATCTCCGGAACCGCCGCAGCGTGCGAGCGCGCATGCGCCGTCGCCAAGGACCATGGCATCCGCAAGGCCATCGTCCTGCCGGTCGCAGGCGCGTTCCATAGCGAACTGATGGCGCCGGCGGCGGATCGGCTGCGCGCGGCGCTCGCGACCACGCGCTTCGCCGAACCGACCGTGCCGGTGTACTGCAACGTCACCGCCACCGCCGTGACCTCGGCGTTGGCCGTGCCGGAATTGCTGATCGCGCAGCTGACCAGACCGGTGCGTTGGGCTGACTCGGTGGTGGCCATGCGCGCAGCCGGCATCACCGCGTTCTGGGAATTCGGACCCGGCAAGACCCTGTCCGGCATGATCCAGCGCACGGTGAAGGATGTCGAGACCAGGAACATCGATGGCGCCGCCGATGTCGCTGCATTCTGACGCACGCGCCGTCGCCGTGGCGCTGGTGGTGCTTCTGTGGTCGTGTGGTTGCGGCGCGAGCGATCGTCCAGCGTCACCGACCCGCTCCTCGGCACCGGTGGTGCGTGCGCCCGTGGTCGTGGCGAGCGATGAGCGCGTCGCGATGTTGCTTGCAGCGTACCGGTTCGAATTGGCGCTGCACGCCTCTGACGCCGACCGCGCCGAATTCGGGGGATTCTTCCTCGATTACCCCGCCGAGCACGAAGGGACGTTCCTCTCCGCGTTCGCCTGGCAGGCGCCTCCGGTCCGCGCCCGTCGCTACTGTCGCATCACCCGTGAGAAAGCCGTCATCGACATCATGACCGGTGCTCCCGGCATCTCGTTCGTCGCCGAGATCAAGAGCATCGATGGGCCGCGCGCTCTGGTCGCGATGACCTGGTACACCGACCAGGAATCCGGAGCTGGCACCATGCTGGGCATGGAACGACGCCCGGAAGGATGGCAGGTCACGGGGTGCGAGGTATTGTGGGCGAGATGAGCTGTTTGTGCAGGGGCTGGCGCCCCTACGGCGCCTGAGCGGCGCCTACCCCCGGGCTTTGTCGCGGCTCGATGTCGTCGGGAACCTCCGACATCGTGGCGGCATCGCCTACGGCGATTGTATGCCGCCACCTCCGCTCGGCGCCCGAGGAGAGCCGAGAGCCATCTGCCATCTGCCATCCGCCGTGGCGGTCAGCGGCTCTCGCTGTCCCTCCCTTATCCGCCCGTTCCTGCCGCCTGGTAACGTGCGCGGTCGGTGGCGAGGAAATGGGCGTAGGTCTTCTTCAGGCCGTCTTCCAGCGAGGTCGCCGCCTTCCAGCCCAGGCCGGTGAGTCGGGCGGTGTCCAGCAGCTTGCGCGGAGTGCCGTCGGGCTTGGAGCTGTCCCAGACGATCTCGCCGCGATGTCCGACCGCACGCTGGACGAGGTTTGCGAGGTCGCGGATCGTCACCTCGGCCCCCGAGCCGACGTTGTAGAAGTCGCCGGGGACGGTGCCGGCGTCGAGCTTCTCCATCACGAACAGGCAGGCGTCGGCCTTATCGTCGACGTAGAGGAATTCGCGGCGCGGAGAACCGCTGCCCCAGACCGTCACCGGCGCGTCTCCCTGCTCCTTCGCTTCATGGAACTTGCGCACCAGAGCGGGCAGGACGTGGGAGTTGGATAGGTCGTAATTGTCGCCGGGACCGTACAGGTTGGTCGGCATCACCGACACGAAATTGGTTCCGTACTGGCGATTGTAGCTTTCGCACAGCTTCAGGCCGGCGATCTTCGCGATGGCATAGGGCTCGTTGGTCTGCTCGAGCGAGCCCGTGAGCAGATAGTCCTCATTCATCGGCTGCGGACAGTCGCGCGGATAGATGCAGCTCGAACCGAGGAACAGCAGCTTCTTGGTGTGATGGCGATGGGCGGCCTGGATGACGTTGGCTGCGATCATCAGGTTGTCGTAGAGGAAATCGGCGCGGTAGGTGTTGTTGGCATGGATGCCGCCGACCTTGGCCGCCGCGAGGAAGACGTACGCGGGTTTCTCAGCCGCGAAGAAGTGGTCGACCTGATCCTGGCGCAGCAGGTCGACCTCCTGACGCGATT
>JACCZE010000359.1 GCA_013696105.1 Planctomycetota bacterium
CGGGGAACGCACGCGCGCGCGCGAGCGTTGCGCCGATGCCGCGCGCGCCTGCAGCGAGCGCATCGACGCCCTGATCGACGCCCTCGCCGATCCCGCGGCGGACGAGCCCGCTGCTGGAACCGGGCACGCCGAAGCGCTGCGACTGCGCGGCTGCCTCGCGCACCTGGGCGGCTGCCAGGAATTCCTCGACCAGTTGCGTGAATCCTTCGCCGGTTTGCGTCTGCTCGCCGACCACATGGAAGGCCGCACCGACGATGTCGACTTCATCGCCGGCCTGCGCAAGAGCATGTCCCAGGTGCGCGCGGCCTTGATCGGCCTGCAGCGCGCGCTGGTCGCGGTTCCCTATCCCTTCGACCCGCCCGGGGGATCGATCGCCCGCTACGCCATCGACCAGGTCCCTCCCGCCGACGACCTCGGCGGCATCGGCGGCGGGGCCAGCCGCGCGATCGAGGCGCTTTATGCCCTGCACGCGCGCGTGCTCGGACGGTTGGCGGTGATGGGCGAAGCCCTGGAGGGGAACGCGAGCCTCACGACGGAAGTGGCCGCACCCTCCGGAGGCTGAACACAGCCACGTGGCGCTGAGGATTCCCACCTGCAGGTGCGTGGCGAGTCGTTGCCCAGGAGATGGTTCAGCGATCGGCGCAGCATCGGATCAGCCGAAGCTGACCAGCATCGCGCGATCAGTGACAAACGGCGCGTCGATCACGGCGCGAGGTCACCCCAGGTACCCTCCCTGCGCGTGGCGCGTCGTCACTCGCGCACTACGACTGCATTCCTGTGCGTGGAGCGAGGTGGATCGATCTGGTCCGGGCCGCCTCCGCCAGAACCAGGAGCCGTCATGCTGCGCACCGCATCGATCATCGCATTGAGCATCATCCTCATCCCGGCGGCGTGCGCGGCTCAGGGGGACGAGACGGCCCTGCTCCAGGATTTCGAGGGCGCCTATCAGACCAACAAGTGGCCCGGCGACCACAAGGCATCCATCACCGTCTCCACGGAGTGGAAATCGGATGGTCAGAAATCGCTGAAGATGGAGCCCGGACCGGCGACCTCACTCGAGGATCTGAAGCTGAAGAACTGGACCGGCTACACCACGCTGCGCTTCCACGCCCACAATCCCGGGACCAAGGTCGCGAACATCTCCTTCGAGCTCTATGACCCCAAGGCGACGACCTACTGGGATCGCCATCTCAACAGTTTCGGCGTCCAGCCAGGAGATCAGGTCATCGACGTGGATTTCTCGGGCGGGCTGTGGCGCAGCGAAACCAACAATCCGTACAAGGGGGCGCACAAGACACCGATCGAGATCGACAAGATCGTGCGCATGGCGCTCACCAACCAGGGAACCACGCCGATCTACATCGACCAGGTCGAGATCGTGAAGGTGGCGAAGATCGCCGTCCCCGGCGGCTTCGCCTTCGATTTCGGCCGCAGCAACACCACGGTGATGGGTCAGTACACCGGCGTCACCGAGGCCAGCGTCTACGATCAGGCCAAGGGCTTCGGCTTCGTCGGCGGTGCCAAGCCCTTCTCGCTGCATCAGGCCGCGTCGTATCCGACCACGCTGCTTGCCGATGGGCTCGCCATGCCCAAGGACGGTTTCCGGTTGGACCTGCCGGGCGGGAAGTACCGAGGCTGGATCGCCTACGAACGCGCGGGCTTCTGGCAGGGGGAGCAGTGCGGCTACACCAAGGCCGCGCTCGCGATCAATGGCGTCGCCGCCTCCGAGCACACCTATAAGAAGGCCGGCGGCCATTTCCTGTTCCAGGATACGGAGATCACCGAACACGCGCAGATCGTCGACCATCTCGTGTGGCCATCCCATGCCATCGCGGAATTCGCCTTCGATGCGGCTGCGGGCGCGAACATCGTGACCCTGGAAACCTCCGACCACGTCGGCACCGCACTGCGCATCGCCGGTCTGGTCGTCGCGCCCGATACGACGGAAGGCAAGGCCTTCATCGCCGCGCACGACCGGCTGCAGCGTGCGGCGGTGGCCAGGACGTTCGCGGCTCAGGACAAGGGGCGTCGCGATGCCGGGCGCGTCCAACCGGCGAAGGAGCTGGTGGTCGATCCCCTGCCGATCGGGGAGCAGGTCTATCCGCGCGACTGGCCCCTGCATGCCCAGGGCGCAAGCGTGCCTCGCCAGAACGCGGTCGCCGGCCAGACGGTGGTGGTCCATCTCGGCGTCTTCGCCACCAAGCCGCTCGATGTGACGGTCGCTGCCGTTCCGCTCACGGGCAGCGGCGGGACGCTGTCGGACCTGACGGTGGCCTACGGCCGCTACATGCCGGCGAGACCGTATGCGAACGGAGTCGCCTGGCTCGAGATCAATCATTACCGTCCCGAGCCGCGATTCTCGGTGGGTCCGGAGCTGACCCGATCCCTGGTCGTCGAATACGCCGTGCCGATGGACGCGAAGGAAGGCGGGTACGACGGAGCGATCACCCTGACGGCGAAGGGCCTGCCCACCGTCAGCATCCCCGTGTCGCTCCAGGTCCTGGACGTGAAGCTCGCGGACATCCCCATTCCGGTCGGACTGTTCATGAACTCCCTCCCATTCGGCCCCCAGACCATGGACAGCGCGACGTGGTGGAAGCTCCAGGAGCAGGTCGTGCGCGCGCAGGTGCAGGCCGGAATCAACACCCTCAGTGGCGGACCAGGACTCGGATACGAGGTCGATGCCTCGGGAGCGGTCAGCGGAGCCGACGCGGTGCGGTATGTGCAGTACGCGCAGAAGCAGGGCGTCATCCGCGCCGTCATCCCCTACGGAGGATTCCTCACCAGCCTCGGCAACCTCAAGGGAGATTACGCGCAGCTCGCCAAGGGACTGGAGGCGTTCGAGCAGGCGCACGCGCTGCCCCCGACATACGTGTACGCGTACGACGAGCCGGCGACCGACGCCGAATACGCCTCGGTGATCGATCGCCTGACCCGCGCCACCGCCGCCGGCCTGCGCACCACCGGGTACACCAGCACCCACAAGGACCAAGCGCAGTGGGAGAAGCTGATCGTGAACACACATGCGCCGTCATTCAACATCCACACCGTCGCGGATATCGAGAAGGTGAAGGCCGCCGGCAGGCATTTCTTCGTCTACAACAACGGCCTCGACCGCTATGGATTCGGGATCAACCTCTGGCGGAGCATCGCCCTCGGCGCCGAGGCGCGGATGAACTGGATCGGCATGTACACCCAGGGATTCGCCTTCAACAACCTCGATGGGCGCGAGCCGTCCTACGCATGCTTCCTCGTCCACGACAAGCTCGGCGTGCTCACCACGCCGATGTGGATGTCGACCAGGGAAGGGCTGCTCGATGCGCGGCTGCGCCTGACGCTCGAGCGATGCGCGACCACGGGTGACCCGGCGCTCGCCCTCTGGTCGGTCGACGGCTACCGCACTGACAAGGAAACCTGGACCGCCCAGGAGCTTGACCGCGTGCGGACCGCGATGCTCCACCGCATCCAGGAGCTGACCAGGACCAGACGATGATTCGAGCTCAGCCCAGATAGGTGGCGAGATCGACCGTGATACCGTCGGCGACGAATCCGGTCCCGGACGGCAGGAGCGCGAGCGAGCGCGAACGGCCGCGCAGGTCCAGTCTCACTGCGCCTGGCGCTAGCTCGACGCCGAGCGCCTCGCCCGGATGCAGCGGGATCAGCAGGTGCAGGAACCGCCCGGTGCTGCGCTCGCAGTCCAGGCAGGAGGAGGCGTCCTCCTGATGGTCGATCCAGCCGCGGTATGCGCGCGTGCGATCGGGCGGCAGCACCGGCACGATCACCAGGCTCGCCCGTGGGCGCACGAACCGCCATATCCCGTCGCCGTGCTCGCACCGCAGTGCGCCATCCCGGTCGTCGACGCGCCAGAGGCAGGTGAACGAGGTCGCTGCCGCCTCGATCAGGTCGAAGACCGCGAGCATGCCATCGGCGGCGTGCACCGCGCGCAGCGCGGTCGAGGCGGCGCGGTAGCAGTCCTTGGCGTCACCCACCACGGTGTGCCGGCCATCGAGCGAATCGGCGCGCAGGATGCGGCCATGCGAGGGGGCCTCGTTGCTGCCGTGCTGTCCCGTGCCGCCGATGAGGATCGCGTTGTGCCCGAGCGTGGGCTTGTGCCACGTCGTCATCGGCGGGCTGAAGCAGGCGTGCGTGCGTCCGGAATCGATCAGCAGGCGTTCGCCGAATGCCGACAGCGTCAGCGCATTGCGGTCCTGGTGGGTGTGCGCGCCATTCCACACCCCGCAGCGCAGCACCCAGTGCAGATCGCGATCGCGGTCCCGGCCGGTGCGCCCGACCACATCGCCCGGTGGACCGAACCCTGAGAGCGTGCACCCGGGAGCGGGCTTGGTCTCGATGGAATCGTCTGCCCAGATCAGCGACAGCGGCCCGACCAGGAGGCCCCCCGGCGGCTTGGCCAGACCGATCAGCTCGTGGAAGAAGCCCTGCATCCAGCCCGAGCGGTTCTCGGCGGCCAGGCGCGCGATGATCTGCGGAAAGGGAGGGCGAACGCGTCCACCCCGCGGGCGGCGACCTGGTTCAGCGGTTCCGCGGGATCGCCGTGCTCGACCGCACAGCCGACCAGGGCGTCGAGCACG
>JACCZE010000363.1 GCA_013696105.1 Planctomycetota bacterium
CCAGGGCTATTCCGACTGCGTCATCCCCGCGGTCATCCAGCGCAACATCCTCGAGAACCCGGGCTGGTACACCCAGTACACCCCCTACCAGGCGGAGATCTCGCAAGGACGCCTCGAAGGGCTCCTGACCTTCCAGACCATGGTCTGCGATCTGACCGGCATGGCGATGGCGAACGCGTCGATGCTCGATGAGGCCACGGCGGCGGCCGAGGCGATGACGCTGTGCCGCTCCGCGGTCGCCGCCGGCAAGGGCGGCGAACGCGCGCGCATCCTGGTCGCCGACGACTGCCACCCGCAGACCATCGACGTGGTGCGCACGCGCGCGCAGCCGCTGGGCATCGAGGTGGTGGTGGCGCCGCGCGACCACCAGGTCGACGCCACCTATTTCGCGATCCTGCTGCAGTACCCGGCGACCGACGGCGGCATCCACGATCACCGCGACGCCATCCAGCGCGCCCATGCCGCCGGCGCGATGGCGGTGGTCGCCTGCGATCTGCTCAGCCTGTGCCTGCTGACCCCTCCCGGCGAATTCGGCGCCGACGTCGCGGTCGGCAATTCGCAGCGCTTCGGCGTACCGCTGGGTTTCGGCGGTCCGCACGCGGCGTTCCTCGCTACGCGCGACGAGTTCAAGCGCCAGATCCCCGGCCGCATCGTCGGCGTCTCGAAGGACGCTTCGGGCGCGCCCGCGCTGCGCCTGGCGCTGCAGACCCGCGAGCAGCACATCCGCCGCGAGAAGGCGACCAGCAACATCTGCACCGCGCAGGCGCTGCTCGCCAACATGGCGGCGATGTACGCAGTCTACCACGGACCCGAGGGCCTGCGCGCGATCGCCCGTCGCGTGCACCTGCTCGCCTGCGCGCTCGCGCAGGGTCTGCGCTCACTCGGCCACGGCGTCGCGCACGCGCGCTTCTTCGACACCCTGCGCGTCGATCTCGCTCCCGCACGTGCGCAGGAGATCGCCACCGCAGCCGCGGCGCGCGGCATGAACCTGCGCCGCCTGGCAGATGGCGCCGTGGGCATCGCGCTCGACGAGACCACCTCCGAGAGCGACGTCGCCGACCTGCTCTCGGTGTTCGCGGGCGGCAAGCCCGCGAGCGTGGCCGTGGCGCCGTCGGTCATTGCGGCGCCGTTCTCGCGCACCAGCCGCTTCCTCGACCATCCGGTGTTCAACCGCCACCACTCCGAAACCGAGATGCTGCGTTTCCTGCGCCGCCTCGAGGCCAAGGACCTGTCGCTGACCACCTCGATGATCCCGCTCGGCTCGTGCACCATGAAGCTGAACGCCACCAGCGAGATGTTCCCGGTGTCGTGGCCGGCGTTCTCGCGCATGCATCCCTTCGCGCCGGCCGACCAGACCGCGGGCTACCGCCAGATCTTCTCCGAGCTCGAGGCGTGGCTCGCCGAGATCACCGGCTTCGCCGCGGTGTCGCTGCAGCCCAATGCGGGATCGCAGGGTGAATATGCAGGGCTCCTGGCGATCAAGGCCTGGCACGCCAGCCGCGGCCAAGGCCAACGCAACGTCTGCCTGATCCCGACCTCGGCGCACGGCACCAACCCGGCGAGCGCGGCAATGGTCGACATGACCGTGGTCGCGGTCGCCTGCGACGCCCAGGGCAACGTCGACGTCGCCGACGCGCGCGCCAAGGCGGCGGCCCACGCGGCGGACCTCGCCTGCCTGATGATCACCTATCCCTCGACCCACGGCGTGTTCGAGGAGGGCATCCGCGAGATCTGCCGCATCGTGCACGAGCACGGCGGGCAGGTGTACATGGACGGCGCGAACATGAACGCGCAGGTCGGCCTGTGCAGTCCGGGCGATCTCGGCGCGGATGTCTGCCACCTCAACCTGCACAAGACCTTCTGCATCCCGCACGGCGGCGGCGGACCGGGGGTGGGCCCGATCGGCGTGGCCAAGCACCTGATCCCGTTCCTGCCCGGGCATTCCGTGGTACCCCTCGCCAACCGCCATGGCGCGGTGTGCTCGGCCCCGTGGGGCAGCGCCAGCATCCTGCTCATCAGCTGGGTCTACATCGCCATGATGGGCCCCGACGGCCTCACCGAGGCGACGAAGGTCGCGATCCTGAACGCCAATTACATCGCCAAGCGCCTCGCTCCGTATTATCCCGTGCTCTACCGGGCCGCGAGCGGGCTGGTCGCGCACGAATGCATCGTCGATGTGCGCGGCTTCAAGGCGACCTCCGGCGTCGAGGTCGAGGACGTCGCCAAGCGCCTGATCGATTTCGGCTTCCACGCGCCGACCATGTCCTTCCCGGTTCCCGGCACGCTGATGATCGAACCGACCGAAAGCGAATCGCAGGAGGAGCTCGACCGCTTCTGCGACGCGATGATCAGCATCCACGCCGAGATCACCGCCATCGCCGAGGGCCGGATGGACCGCAAGGACAACCCGCTCAAGAACGCCCCGCACACCGCCGCCGCGGTCACCGCCAGCACATGGCCGCACCCGTACTCGCGCGAGCAGGCCGCCTTCCCAGCGCCCTGGACGCGGCTGCACAAGTTCTGGCCGTCGGTCGGCCGCATCGACAACGTCTACGGCGATCGCAACCTCGTGTGCTCGTGCCCGCCGATGGCGGAGTACGCGTAGCGATGAACACCGGTCACTGATCCATGTCCTGGGTACCGGAGGCTGCCATCACCATGACCCAACGGTCGACCAGGCTCGCCCCGCCAGCGAGGAAGATTCCCGCCGCGGCGATGTAGATGACCCCGGTGAGCGCGAACCCGAGCCACCGTCCGCTGCGGGCGGCGACGCGCAGGTGGTGATCCGACAAGCGCTGGCAGTGCTCGCTCGCGTCCGTCGCTGCGAGCATCGGCGCGAGCGCTACCAGATCCGCTCCGAGCCAGGCCGCGATGTCCGCCTCGGGCAGACGCCAGCGTGCGGCGAGCGCTGCTCGCCGATAGCGGCTTGCAGCCGCGATGTGGTGCGACCAGGCGAAGATCCAGGGCATGGCTGGTGCCGACGGCGTCCAACGCATGAGGAGCACGCAGACCGCCATCAGCGCGATGGGCACCAGCAGCCACAGCCATGCCGCCGAGACCGGAAGGTGTGCCGCGCGGACCACGACCACGCTGGTGCCTGCCACTGCGACCAGGCTGAGCAGCGGATACGCGAGGATGTCGAACATCAGTGCGCGGCGCTCGCGCTGCTCGCGCATCAGGTCCGCCGCCAGCAGCGCAGAACGCTCGAGAGTCGGCTGGAATCCCGCCAGCAGATCGAGATGGCGCGGATCGACGATCGTGCGCAGGGCCTGACGCAGATCAGCGCCGCGCTCGATCTCGCCCGCCACCCGCTCCGCCCCGGGGAGGGCGCTGGCACGCAGGCCCGGAGCCAAGGGCTCGCCGCGCTGAGCGATCTGAGCGATCAAGCGCAACAGGGATTCCACGTCGACGCTCACGGAATCCTCGTTCGAGCGCCACGCGTCCAGATTTCTCCACCCCCGCGTTCGATGCGGTAGAGTCCACGTGGACTTTCCGCGACGAGAGCATCCGATTCTCCGTCTGGTGATCGCGATATGAGCCATTCTCCACAGCGCACGGATCCTCCGCGGGCGAGCGCGGTCGCGCCGATCGCCCATTCGCGCGCGCGCACGCGAGCCATCCGCTCGCCATCGTCGCGCACGCGGCGAGCGCGGCCAGCGAGGTCAACGGTCATCAAGATGCCGATGATCCCGAGCATGGCGATGACGACGATCAATGAGGCGCCGCGCCGGTTCATCGCCATCTCGCCGGGGCGACGCGAATGATCCTGCGCGGACCGTGCCTGGGCGCGATCTCGACCTCCACCGTCCCATCGGGATCGACCCGCCAATGCGCCGTGCACCGGCTGATGCGATTCCCGCCATTGCGGCGCAACCATCCGCCATCCATCCGCCAGGTCGCGGACGCCGTCACCAGCGCAGTACCGTCGATGTGCGCTCCAGCAGACAGGTCCGAGCGCAACTGATCGCATGCGGCATCCAGCAGGACGCCATGCTCGGTAGCGGCTCCCGGGCTGCGCGCTGCGGACATGAGCAGCGGCATCGCGCGGTCCATGACCGCGAATAGCGCCGCCAAGATCGTCAGATAGATGGACAATTCGAGCAGGGTGAAACCGGCGCGATCATCGTTGGATGCTCGCCTCATCGCGGCACCCTGCGCACCGTCGATAGCGTCGTCCCTTCCGGCCCGGTGATCGTCACCGACTCGAGGTCGTCGCCCAGCGGATGACGCTGGAGACGCCAGGAAGACGGCAGGACGCCACCGCCACGACGGAGATCGTCCAGCAGATTCTGAGCTACCTCCAATTCCGCCATACGCCGCTCGATCGCCGCGACATGCCTCCGCTCGCCGATCAGCATCGCCGCCGCGGCGATGACCGCTCCGACCCCCAGGATCGAGATGGTCGCTTCCATGAGCAGGGCTCCGCATCGATTCATGTCGACTCCAGGAGGATCGTCATCATGTCGACCAGCATGCCGAAGATCCCAGCCGAGAACCACCACACCGGCACCGCGACGAGCAGTGGCAGAGCCACGCTCGCCACCAGGACAGCGACGCGGGCCAGGTGATGCCGACGCCAGCGGGCGCGATCGATGGCCGCGGCGAGGCTGGCTGAATCGGCCGCACTCCACCCGCTGGCGCGGCAGAGACCTGCGAAATCCCCAGCTGCGCCGGCAGCGGCGAGACGCGCGCCCAGCTGGGATCCAGCAGCGAGGCTGCCGCCGAGATGGCGGGAGATGGTCATCTCGTCCACGCCGGCAGCCGTCGCTGCGAGGATCACGGTTCCACGATCGAGCCGGCTGCGTCCCCACCAGACGCACCTTCGCCAGACGATGATCCCCAGCCACACCGCGAGCGCGAGGCAGACCCAGGCGACAACCTGATGCGCATGGTACCAGCGGCCGAGGGCGATGAACCCGGCAAAGGCCCCGGTGGGACTGAGTCCGAGCTCCCTCGCGATCTGCTCGAATTTCGGCGCGATGAAGATCAGCAGGAATTGGATCACCCCCAGTGAAAGAAGCGCGCATGCGACCGCACGGATGCCGTAGGTCGGCGTCTCCTGGTGATGAGGTCGACCCGACAACCCATCGAACCACGATGCCAGCGTATCCGCACCTGCCGCTTCGGCAGCCATTCCGCCTGCTCGCAGATCCTTGGGCAGCAGACGCTCCTGCACCAGCTGTTCGACCGCTCCGATGCCCGAACCGTCGGTCAGGCCGCGAGCGACGCGCCGCAACCGCCAGGGAGCAGGCCAGGGGAGCAGAGGCTGCAGCGACAGCAGCGCGTCCTGCAGCGGCTCCCCGCAACGGACAGCCAACCCGAGTCTGGCGGCCAGCGTTTCGACCGCAGCACGCGTTGGCCCAGGAAGGATCAGCCAGCGGACGAGCGCCCACGTCAGCTGCAGGACCACGACCGAGGCCAGCACCTTCGCGATGACGAGCATCAATAAGCCGCAGCTCGCACTCATCCGGTCTGTGATCCGAGTTCCTGGATGATCTTGAACACCGGCGAGAACAGAAAGAGGTACCAGCCCGAGAACACCATCCCGTAGAGGAAGAGCAGCAGCAGTGGTCGGGCCGATGCCGACGCACGCAGGTATCGCTGGCGCGCTTCGGTCTCGGCGGTGTACCAGTCGTCTGTTCCGCTCCAGAGCCAGCCGAGCGCGGACACTCGCTGCGCGAGGTCGGGCATCTGACCGGCCAGCTCGCGGTCACCCGGACGCAGGCGGAATCGCGTCAGAAACATCCAGGTGCGCCAGCTGAGGTCCCACGAAGGCGCGCCGGGACGCTGGATGCCCAGACCGATGCACCACAGCCATCTCTTGATGCGTCCGGTCGGATTCGCAGGTCCCGCTGCCCAGCGGGCTTGCTGGATCAAGCGCACCGCGGCAGCGGTGAGATGCACCTCCGGACACCAGAGATGCAGTGCGTGGCGCAGCGGTCGGACCCAGGCGATCAGCGCGATGGCCGCGGCGACGACGGCGATGTGAAGCGACGCCTTGAACACCACCAGTCCGGGCGGATCCATGCACATCCAGGCCGACGCCGGGATGGCGATCCCCAGCTCACCGTACACCTGGACGAACAGGTCGGAGGTCGTCGCCTTCACCATCAGCGCAAACGCCGCCGCCGGCAGCATCGCCGCGCACGCCAACCACACCGGATACCAGCGGATGAACCAGTATCCCGGCGTCGGATCCGAGCCGTGGACCGCGATGCGCGCCATGGCTTCAGCCAATGCGCCGTGATCCCCTGCCTGCGCAAGTTCACGGCGGTCTGCCCGCGATACCAGCCGCTCGGCAGCGAGCGCGTCGTGCAGGGCCTGTCCTACCCGCAGGCGAGGCACCAGGCACCGTGCGCACCGCATGAGCGCGCGATCTCCGACGCCGAGCCCCTCGAGTTCCTCGATCACCGAGCGGCGCGCACAGACGAGCATCGCCAATGCATGCAGCAACTCGTGGCGACCGTTGCGAAGGAGCATGATGGGCATTAGCGCCGGAGCACGTGCACGCAAGGCCCCCGGCTCGGGATCAGGCTCCCGGCATCCCGTCACGCAGGATGTCGCGCTTCTGCGCGATGCGGCCGCGCGCGTCGAAGCCGATGACGTCCACGCGCAGCCGGTAGCGCTGCAGCTGGTGCAGGCGGATCAGGGCGTTGGCCGCCGCGATCGTGCGGTCGAGCTTGGCGCGATCGACCGACAGAAAGGCCGCACCCGAGTCGGCGCGCTGGCGCACCTCGACCACCAGCAGCGTGCGCCAGCGGCTCGCGACGATGTCGAGTTCACCGCCGCCGCCGATCCAGTTGCGCGCGACGATGCGCCAGCCGCGCAGGCGTAGCGACCACATCGCGCGGCGTTCGGCCGCGGCGCCGACCTCGCGTGGACTTCTCTGGGTCGGCTTCATGCCGCTATCGATGCAGACCCAGGCGGCCGTGCAACCGCGCGATCGCTGCATCGAGCCGGAGTGTAAACGACATCGCCAGGCCGCGAGGCCTGGCGATGGAAGACGCTCTCGGGTCCGCCTAGCGGCGGAGCTACTTCTTGGGCGACGACTTCTTGTCGGACTTCTTCGCGTCGCCGGCTGCGGCTTTGGGGGCGGCGGTCGCAGCGGTGGAGGCGCCGACGGCGGCGGTCTCCTCGTCCTGCTCGACCAGCTGCTCCTTGACCTTGGTGGCCTTGCCGACGCGGTCGCGCAGGTAGTAGAGCTTGGCGCGGCGGACGCGGCCGCGGCGGACGACTTCGACCTTCACGATGCGCGGGCTGTGCACCGGGAAGATGCGCTCGACGCCCTCGCCCGAGACCATGCGCCGGACGGTGAAGCTGGCGTTGATCTCACCCTGGCCGCGGCAGCGCGAGGTGACGGTGCCGTTGAACAGCTGGATGCGTTCCTTGTCGCCTTCCTTGATGCGCGTGTGCACGTTGACGGTGTCGCCCACGCGGAAGTCGCCGAGCGATTCGGTGCGCAGGTGGGCTTTGGTGACGGCTTTGAGCAATTCCATCGGAGTCCCGCTTTCGTCTCGCCCGCGGTTTGGCGGGCATGCATGGTTGGCCAACCCGGACAGGGTCCTACGGGTAGGGTCCGAGAGGATAGGACCAACGCGACGAAGTCAACCCTGCTGGATCGGCTCCGTCGTGGCAATCCCGGGGTTTTCCGCGGGTTTGCGCGCATGGCGGCTGCCGGGAACCAGGTGGGCGACCGCGTCGGCCTCGGGTCGGCGCCGGCGATGGGCGATGACCAGCGCCGCGACCACGATGGTCACCACGATGATGTGCAGGCTGGTCGCCTGGCTGGTGCTGATCATCCCTTCGGCCGAGGGCAGGCCCAGGAGGTTCGAGGGGATCTTATCGTCCCCGCGCAGCCCCTCGTTGATGAAGCGCCAGGCACCGTAGCCCACGCCGACGGCGAAGCAGACCTGGCCATCGGAGCGGCGTCGGCGCCAGAACCACCACAGCGCGGCGAACATCAGGACGCAGGCGATGGTCTCGTAGAGCTGGGTGGGATGCACGTGCTCGCCGGGATACTTCCAGCACGACACGCCCCACGGCAGCGAGGTCGGGTGCCCGAAGCAGCAGCCATTGAAATGGCAGCCGATGCGGCCGACGGCCAGCCCCAGGAGCAGTCCCGGCAGGACGATGTCCCCCAGGGGCAGGATGCGTACACGGTTCCACCAGGCGTACGCAACGATCACCAGCGTCACCAGGATCGCGCCGCCATACCAGACCATGCCCCCCTGGTCGAAGTCCATCGCATTGGCGACGACGTCACGCCAGGGCACGGGCTGGCCGCCTTTGTGCGTGAACAGCTCGGGACGCTCCCACACATAGCGCGCGCGTGAACCGATCATGCCGCCGACCACCGCGATCAGCAGCAGATCCAGGATCCGGCGTTCGGGGATGCCGATGATGCGCGCGCGGCCGATGACGGCGATATAGGCGGCGATGAAGCCGCCGAGCATGAATAGCCCGTAGG
>JACCZE010000060.1 GCA_013696105.1 Planctomycetota bacterium
CCATAGACCACGCGGGCGATGCGGGCATTCAGGCAGGCACCCATGCACATCGGACAGGGTTCGATGGTGGCGTAGAGCGTGCAGCCTTCCAATCGCCACGAGCCCAGGGCCTGTCCGGCGGCGCTCAGCGCGAGGATCTCGGCGTGCGCGGTGGCGTCATGGAGGCGTTCGCACGCGTTCGCTCCGCGGCCGATGACGCGGCCATCCTTGACCACCACGGCGCCGATCGGCACCTCGCCTTCGTCGGCGGAACGGTGCGCTTCACCCAGCGCCTGCAGCATGAAGTCGTCGTCGCCAAGGGTGGACAGCATGGCGGGATGGTAGCGGAGGCGTGCGGCCCTGGAATCGCCGCCTGATCACAGGATCCGCCAACGGAAGGAGCCGGAGGAAACCCCCGGCTCGAACGCCCGATCGATCAGGTGGATGTCAGCGCGCGCGCTTGGTCATGGTCAGCAGGTAGCCGCGCGTCGGCAGCACCTGATGCTTGACCTCGTCCATGCTGTTCTGGAGTGCCTTGAGCGAGGGGTCGTCACTCTTGATGTTGAGCGCGTTGCCGTAATTGACGATGCCGATCTGCAGCTTCTCGCTGTCGGCGACGAGCATGATGTTGCAGGTCTCGTTGGCGCCGGTCGCGTATTTGTGCAGGAGGGACGAGGCTTCATCGATCGAGCGCTGGATCGAGGTGGTGACATTCGACGGCAGCTCGCAGTGGCTCGCGAGCGACGTCGCCAGCGCGCTCAGGCTCGAGGAGAACTCGAGATCGCACGGCAGCTTGACTTCGATCATCTTCACCTTGCTCATCTCGTAAAACTCGATGGTGCCGTTCTGGTCGACGCTGAAGTAGTCGCCGCTGCGGGGGTCCTTGAAGCGGCCGGGCTGGCTGACGTTCAGGCCCATGCCCGTGACCGGGTGCTTGAACTGCAGGGGGAACTTGACGGTCGGCGCGGCGGCGGCCTTGTCCTTCTTGGCCTTGCCGAAGCTGGAGACGGCGGCCTCGATGGTGTCGTGGGTCTCGAACAGGGCGAGCAGGCCGAGCATCTCGAACAGGGCGATGACCTTGGTGGGGACGCCGACGAGCTTGATATCGCCGCCCTTCTCGCGGAAGGTGTCCACGCATTTGACGATCGTGCCCAAGCCCGTCGAGTTGATGTACTTGACGTTGGTGAGGACGAGCATGCAGCTGCGGGTGCCGGCCGAGAGGATGTCGGTCAGCCGACCTTCGAATGTCTGGTTGGTGCTGGCGTCGATCGAACCAGTCAAGAACACGGCTTTCGCCTCTTCCCCGCTGGGAAGGCTCACGGTCTTGATGTCGAAATTCAGTACCGCCATGTGCTGGTCCTCATCCTGTCGTCGTGCGGCGCCCGAGGCTGATCCACTCGGCAGCGAGCCATTCCACGAGACGGTCCGAGCATCCCTCCATGCCGTGGAAACTCAATCCCGGAACCGCCTTGCGATCACTGAGTGTGATACGGAATGGTCATGGATCGGGCAGGTCGCGGCGATTTTGCGGTTCAACCAGCGTTGACCGGTGCACACTGGCAAGACCGGCAGGAGCGGCTTCCATGGGTTTCTTCGGCGGCAAGAAGAAGGACGACAAGGGCAAAGAAGGCACTGGTCGCCAAAGCGCAGGCGCAGGCGCTGGCTCCGGCACGGTGCGCAAGAGCAAACGCATCATCGCGCCGGGCGGCGCAAAGCCCGCACCTCCCGAGCCGCAGCAGGCGGCTCCGCAATCCCCCCCAGTTCGTCCCGCTCAGCCGCAGTCGCGCGGCGCTCCCGCGCAACAGCCGCCCTCCAAGCCGATGCAGCCGCCGCGCAGCGCGCCGCTGCCTCCGCCACCGGCGGGATTCGATTCCTCTCCCACTCCGGCGCGTCCGCAATCGAAGGCGCCGATCCAGGGTAGCCGTCCTCCGGAATTCGCAGGCGATCTCACCGCGTCGCGCAAGACCGGTCCGAGCCGGACCGGCGACGCGGCCCTGATGGAGTTCCTGAAGACCAAGGCGAACCTCGTAAGCGAGGACCAGGCCGGCCAGATCAAGAGCAAGGCCCAGAAAGAGGGTCTGCCGGTCGACATCGCCGCGGTGCAGCTCGGCATCATCACCGAAGACCAGATGGTGAACGCGTTGACCCAGGAATGCTGGGTGCCGCATCTGAAGGTCGACAAGTACGAGATCCGGAAGAAGGCCCTCGACACCATCTCGCGCGACGACGCGATGCATTACGGCGTGTTCCCGGTCGACAAGCTCGGCAGCCTGCTGACCCTCGCGATGGTCAATCCGCTCGACGTCGAGACCATCCGCGTGCTCGAATCGAAGACCAGCCTCGACATCAAGAAGGTCGTCGCGACGCGCACCGAGATCACGCAGGGGATCGAGAAGTACTACAGCGGCCAGGTCCAGGCGAAGGAAGGCTCGATCGGCATCACGCAGGACGTCGAACCGAAGAGCGTCACGCAGATGCTCGCCGGAGTCCCGAGCGCTCCGGATCGTTCGCAATCCAGGCCCTCGGCGCCGATGCCGTCGATGACCGCTGATGCCAATATTACATCGGATATCCAGGACATCGACGATCTGCTCTCCAGCGACGAGGCCATTGCTCCGTCGATCATCGAGCCGATCTCGCTGAAGGCCGAGGACATCGAGATCATCCCCGACGCTCCCGAGCTCATGCCCGAACTGGCCGAGCCGGGGCTTGGCGAGTTCGATCTCGAGGACACCTCCGCCGTCACGCCCCAGCCCCCGGCCCCCAAACCGGCGCTCGCTCCCGAATTCGAGCTCGACGATGCCCCGTCCGCCGCGCAGATCTCCCGGCCGGCTCCCGCGATCGTCCCTCCTGCGCGCAAGCCCGTCGAGCCCGCGGCCCGACCGGCGGCGGCCGGATCGCAGCGTGGTGCGCCCCCCAAGCCGGCAACGAGCCGCTTCACTTCAAAGGGTGAAGCCAAGCCCGGTCTGATCAATCTGGTCCCGGTGATGGAAGAAGAATTCCAGCACGCGATCACGCACGGCAAATCGCACGTGTTCGAGAAATGGGTCGGCCTGCAGAGCCGCAATCGCATCATCAATGCGGTCGCGGTCGAGAACGAATTGGAGCCGCTGCTCACCGGCCTCTACGCATCTCCCGTCCGCGCCTGATCGACCTCCGCCTTGCGGCGAGCCCCGACAAAACGCCATCAGACCCGAGCAGTCGTCGGCCCTCGACGCTCTTGGAATGTTCCTGGGTTCTGGGCGGGGTGATGGCGGCTAGCAGCGGAAGCTGCGCCTGCCGCTGGATGTTTACCGGCTTCCCGGACGCCCCGGCGCGCGTCTAATGCCGCCATGCCGACCGTCGCTGATCATGACCACACTGTGTGGACGCCGGGCGGCGGCCTGAAGTTCCAGGTGCTCGCGACCAGCGGCGCCGCGCGGCGCGGACGCTTCGTGACCAAGCACGGCGTGGTCGAGACCCCCGCCTTCATGCCCGTCGGTACCCAGGCGGCGGTGAAATGCGTCACCCCCGACCAGGTCGCGGCGACCGGGGCGCACGTCGTGCTCGCGAACACCTACCACCTGAGCCTGTCGGACCGCACCCAGCTGGTCGAACGGCATGGCGGCCTGCATGCGCTGATGCGCTGGAACCAGACCATCCTCACCGACTCCGGGGGCTTCCAGGTCTTCAGCCTGCCCGACCGTCAGATCGATGAAGAGGGAGTGCGCTTCAAATTCGACCAAGACGGCACGCCTGCTTCGCTGACACCGGAGTCGTCGATGGACATCCAGCGCCGCCTGGGCGCCGACATCGTCATGGCCTTCGACGAGTGCGTGGACCATGCGGCTCCGCGCGCCTACATCGAAGCGAGCGTCGAGCGGACCCGACGGTGGCTCGAGCGCTGCGCGAAGGTCACGCTCGACGATCATCAGCACCTGTTCGGCATCGTCCAAGGCGGACTCGAGTTGGATCTGCGCACGCGGGCAGTCGCGCAGGTGACCGAGCTCAAGCTGCCTGGGTACGCGATCGGCGGTGTATCGGTCGGTGAGGGCCACGCGTCGATGGTGCGGGTGGTCGCGCATACCGCGCCACTCCTGCCGCGCGATCAGGTGCGCTACCTGATGGGCGTCGGACTGCCCGAGGATCTCGTCGCATCCGTCGGTCATGGCATGGACATCCATGACTGCGTGATCCCCACGCGCTATGCGCGCGAAGGGACGGCGTTCACATGGGACGGCAAGATGCGCATCCAGGACAAGAAATTCCGCAAGGACCGCTACCCCATCGATACCGCCTGCGCCTGCTACGCGTGCGCCGGCGGATTCAGCCGCGCCTATCTGCGCCACCTGAGCTACGCGCACGAGCCGCTGGTCGAGACCCTGATGACCATCCACAACCTGCATTTCTATCAGGATCTCATGCGCGCGATGCGCGAGGCGATCGAAGGCGACCGCTTCGCTGCCTGGCGTGACGCGTTCTTGGCGCGCTATCTCGCCCGTCGCAGCGACTGATCGCATGGCCATGCGCATCGTCGTGGTCCAGAGCGGACGGCTGCGCGATGCGCAGATCATCGCCCTGCGCGACGATTACGTGAAACGCTTCAAGCGCTTCGGGTCGCTCGTCGTGCAGGAGCGGGAACCGCGCGACGGCACGGCGCTCTGGCCAGACTCCAGCCGCTGGAAAGTGCTCGTGGACGAGCGCGGCGACCAGCACGGCAGCGAGGCATTCGCGCGGCTGATCGCCCAGTGGACGATGCGCCATGGCGAAGTGGCCTTCGCCGTGGGTGGAGCCTTCGGGCACGACCCGGCGACCTCTGCCGGAGCAGACGCGCACCTGTCGCTGGGAGCCATGACCTTGCCGCACCAGCTTGCCCACGTGGTGCTGATCGAACAGGTCTACCGCGCCGCCAGCATCCTCGCCGGGACCGCCTACCACCACCGGTGACGGGCGAGGCCGATGTCCGAACCCCTGTCGAGGGTTGTGTGCAATCGCCGCGGGAAATGGCGATGATTCCACCGCCGGTCGGCACTATGCCGGTGCCGGTATCGGCATCGGGGACCCATGGACGGACGGGCGGCAGCGGACTCTGCGGCGGATGGTGCGGATGGTGCGGATGGTGCGGTCGGGGCGGCCGCGCCGGCCGGACAGGCTCAGCTGCCGACCTCGTCCCGCTATCTGCGATGGATGCGTAAGGGCGGTCTGTCGGTCCTCGATCAGGGCTTGTTCGCCGGCGCCAACTTCGTCATCAACATCCTCCTGGCGCGCTGGCTGGCCCCGAATGATTTCGGCGCGTTCACCCTCTCGTACTCGATCTTCCTATTCCTCGGGGCTTTCTACCTCGCCGCGTTCATGGAGCCGTTCCTGATCTTCGCGGCTGGGCGCTACGCCGACCGCTTCGCCCGCTATTTCCGACTGGTCATCTCATGGCATTGGCTGGTCGTAACCACTGCCGCGCTGCTGGTCGCCACCGTGGCTGGGGTTCTCTTCGTCTCCGGTCATACCGGGCAGGGAATGGCCCTGATCGGGCTGGCGGTGGCGCTGCCCTTTCTCTTCCAGCAGTGGTTCATGCGCACGGTGTTCTATTCCCAGGTCCTGCCCGCTTACGCCGCTGCGGGCAGCGCGATCTTCTTCGTGCTCCAGGTCGGAGGCATCGTCGCCCTGCACTCCGCGGGAATGCTGCGGCCGATGAGCGCATTCATGGTTTCGGGCCTTGCCAGCGGCTGCGCCGGCTTGGCGATGCATGCTATGCTCCGGACCGTGCCCAGGATGCGCGCTGCCCACGGCGAAGTGGCAGCGGCGGACGCCGATCATCCGACCTTCCGCCGCCAAGTGCTTGCCGACCATCTGGCTTATTCGAAGTGGGCGTCCGGAGTCTCGGTGATCGCCTGGCTCTGCGCCAACGTGCACTACTTCATCCTGACGGCCACCCCGGGAGGGCTGGCGGCTGTGGGCATGATGAAGGTGCTCGACAATCTGCTGACGCCGTTCTACCAGTGCATTTCCGCTCTCGGCCAATTCCTGCAGCCGATCGTCAGTTCGCACGCCGACAATCCCAGGCGCATGGTCTCCAAGACCTGGCTGATCGCCGGCATCTGGTCGGTGATAGCGCTCGGAGCGTACGCCTTCCTGACCATCTTCGGAGAGTTCCTGCTGCACTTCCTGTTCGGTCCGTCCTTCGTCGCATTGTCCGGGGCGCTGGGGGTCTTCAGCCTGGTGGTCTTCCCGTACGCCATCTCCATGGCCCTGATGCTCGGATGCCGGGCCAAGGTGCGCACCGACCTGGTCTTCCTCTATCACCTCCTGTTCTCCGTGGTCCTCACCGCGGCCTATCTGGTCGCAAGCAGAGGATCTTCCACATCGGACGAGGTCATGGGCATCGTGTGGTCGAACCTGTCAGTCCGACTGCTGTTCATTCCCGTGATTTTCGCGCTTTTCCTGCGCGCCGCATATGGCCGTCCGACCTCGACCGCCAGCGTAGGCGGAGCGGCGGTACCCTGTGCGAACCAGCGATGATTTCTCTACAATCGCAACCTCGGATCCTGATGATGGAGGTGTCAAGAATATGATAACGCCTTGCGAGTCGATGAGTGCGGGCCGGACAGGTAGGAGGGGTCAGCCATGATCGTCGTCGAGAACCGCTTTTCGGTGTTCAACGCCCTCCAGGCCTGGTACCCGGATGACCCGCACGAGGTCGAAGCACTCCTGGTACGGACTCCGGTGGTGTCGGCGATGCAATGCGACGACCAGGTCGCCGATGCGCTCGAACGCTTCACCTTCCGCCGGCGCCCATTCCACACCTCGCTCGTGGATCTCACCGTCGACGAGGACACGCTCTGGGGCAGGCTCGAGAAGAAGACCTGCCGTTATCAGATCAACAAGGCCCGCAAGCTGTCGCCGGAAGCTCTGCTCAATCAGCAGCTCGATGATGCGCGGCGGCTGATCACCGATTTCATCGGCCGGCATCGCTTCCGGGCGCCACTGGGTGACCAGGAATGGGAGCGCATCATCGCGTGCTGCGATGTGTTCATCGCCAAGCACGACGGCAAGCCGATGGTCGCCCACGTCATATTGCCCGATGTGCCCTTCCGCGTGCGGGCGCTCATGAGCGCGACCGCCGATCGTGCGGATTCCGCCGAACGCGGCGTGGTCGGAGCGCTGAATCGCTGGCTGCACTGGCACGAGTTCTGCCATTACCGCTCCCAGGGCGTCGCGTGCTACGATCTCGGCGGCATCGTCCACGATGAATCGCTGCCCGAGCATTCGATCACCCAATTCAAATCCCTGTTCGGCGGCAGGAACGTCACCCATCAGGTCGTCCATCTCGCGCGCAATCCGCTCCTGCGCACCGCGCTGCGTGCGGCGTCGGCCAACCGTTCGCGTTCGCAGGCGGCCCCGGCACCGACAGTGTCCGCCCCTTCTGCCCCTTCTGCCCCTTCCGCCCCTTCCGCCACGGGTCTTGCATCCGCGGAGCCGGCCCATGCGCTTTAAGAGCGCGATCAGATCCGCGGTGACGACCTGTTCGGGGGCCTGGTTCGGCCGTGCCGGGCAGCCACGGCGCGTGGTCTTCTGCTACCATTCGATCCATCCATCCAAGCCCTATGCCTCGGCGACTCCCGAGGCTTTCGCGCTTCAGCTCGATTGGCTCAGCGCCGCATGCGAGATCGTACCGTTCACAGACATCGCATTGCCACGTGCGGCGGGATCCAAGCCCGCGGTCGCCATCACCTTCGACGACGGCTACGCCGACAATCACGAGCATGCGCTTCCCATCCTGGCACGCCATGGAGCGACCGCGACGTTCTTCCTCACCGCGGGTCTGGTCGCCCGGGATTCGGCGGTGGTCGGGCATTTCGCCCGCGATCGCCGATGCTCGTCGGACGACATCGCGTCGCTCTCCTGGGAGCAGGTCCGCGACCTGCATGCGGCCGGCATGACGATCGGCGCCCACACCTGGAGTCATGCCAATCTCGCGCACCTGTCCCAGGGCGACACCACGCGCGAACTGGTCGAGTCGAAGCGCGTCATCGAGGAGCATCTCGGCGTTCCGGTGACGTCGATGGCCTATCCCTACGGCAAGCGTGATCGCCATTTCACGTCCGAAACCATGCGCGCAGTCTCAGATGCCGGATACGAGACCGCCGCGTCCGTCCTGTTCCGAGGCGTCACCGATGTCGATGACCGCCGCGCCATTCCGCGGTTCTTCGTCAATGGCGCAGACGATCTGCGCTCGGTCCAAGCCAAGGTGCGTGGCGATTGGGATGCCATCGGCTGGTGGCAGGAGACATCGCCACTGTGGGCGGCGAAGCTGATATCCCCCTCTGATTTCTCGTCGGAGGCCGTACGCGCGTAATCCATTGGTATCCGCATGTTCTCGGAGGTGGCGGCGTCGCCAACGCCGTGCTCGGACTGGCGAATGCCCAGGCCGCTCTCGGGGTCGAGGTGATGATCGCCGGGAAGGAGGCACCCGGCTACGAACTGCCTCCGGTCCTCCATCCCGGAATAAAAACGACTTTCTGGAAGCAGCGCGGCGGGTCCTTCATCGGACGCATCATGCGTCCGGGTCCGCGAGCTTGCGAATTCGAGCCCCTGTCGCGGTTCGCTCCGGATGTCGTCCACGTCCATGGCGAATTCAATCCGGACAACCTCTGCGTCCCATCGCGCGTGTCCTGTCCGCTGGTGGTGAGTCCCCACGGGTGCTTCCATCCCGGGGTCTTCGACAAGCGGAGATCCAGCCAGAAGCGTTTGTATTTCCGCCTGGCGAGACAACTCCTGTACCGGCATGCCGCGATGCATGCGACCAGCCCGTTGGAAGCTCGACACATCTCCGCCCTGCTGCCGGCCCAGGAGGTCTACTGCGCCCCGCTCGGACCCGGCGTGCAATCCCCCTGCGTCGTCGGCGATGGCCGCACCCTCGCGGGGCCCGGGGCCAAGCTGCTGTTCGTCGGCCGACTGGACATCTACACCAAGGGGCTGGACATCCTGCTCGAAGCCTTCGCGCTCGCCTTCAAGCGCATGCCATCGCCTGGCGCGGCCCTGCATCTGGTGGGCGCCGATCAGAACGGGTCGCGTCAGCGTCTCGAGCTGATCGCCAGATCGTTGGGCATCGGGCACCAGGTCCACCTGCATGGCCAAGCGGCACCGACCGACGTGGCGCGTTTCCTTGCCGATGCCGACATCTACGTCCAGCTCTCGCGTCATGAAGGCTTCGGCCTGAGCATAGTCGAGGCCTTTGCAGCAGGACTTCCCGCCGTCCTCAGCGACGGCATCGGCGTGGTGTCCTATCCGGAAGTCCAGCGCCTGGAGCACGTCGCCATCGTCAAACCAGATATCGCGGAGGCTGCTGCTGCGATCGAGCGCGCGGTCGCCAACCGCATCGCGTTGCGCGAGCAGGCGAGCGCACACGTATCCGAACTCCGGGAATTCTTCTCGTGGGAAAGCGCCGCAGCGATGCAGATCGAACGCTATCGAGCGCTGCGCCGGCCGGCGGCTGAGCTGATGGAGATGTCGGTGCCCGGAAAGGACAACCCGACTCCGCGACCTGCCCCGCTCAGCTCCGCAGGAAGATGACGTAGGCCGCGAGGGCGGCGATGGCGAATCCGAGCAGCACCCACGGCATCGCACCCGTACCCACGGCCCGTCGAGCCTCTTCGTCCAGCACCAGGCTCGACGGTGTTTGCGCCGGCGGCAGGATGGGCAGGGGGGTCAGGTGCTTGCGACGGAAGGGGATCTCGTCCTGCGTGCTGGCGACGGCGAGGACAGGCGCAGGTATCGCAGCGTGGACCCGAGAGACTGCGCGCGTCACCGACGTCTCCTGCTTCACGTCGACCGTCACCGGGACTGGTGCCGATGGCGATGCTGATGCACCGCTGCGCATATCCTGGTGCTTGGCGCGGATGCGTGTGCTGATCGCCTCGCGCTGCTGTTCCTGGCTCGGTATGTCCAGGGGCTCGCTGGCGGGGTTCTTCTGCATCCGATCGGTGATCGGCTTCTTCACCGCCGTCTTCAGCACCAATGGCTTGCGCAGGAATTGCGGAGCGGAGGTGGTCTGACCGGCGAGCGCGTCGATCGCCTCGGTGCAGGCATTGATCAGCGCTTCATAGGTGAGGAACCGCTTGTCGACATCCTTGGTCATCGCCATGGAGATCAGGCTCGTGGTGAGCGTATTCAGGCTTGGCACCTTCAGGGTCGGATCTGGGATCGGCTCGGTGAGGTGCGCGCTCATGATCGTGCCGGGGCTCGATCCCACGAATGGGGTGGTGCCAGTGAGCAGGTGGTAGAGAGTGGCTCCCAGGCCGTAGATGTCCGAGCGGCAATCGAGCGTCTCGCCGCGCACCTGTTCTGGCGACATGTACAGGGGCGTGCCGATGGTCATCCCCGTCTGGGTCAGCCGCTCGTCCTTCTCGCCGGTGGCTTTCGCCAATCCGAAATCGATCAGCTTCGCCACGTCGTCATCGGGAAACATGGCGCCACTGGAATGACTGCGCAGGATCAGCACGTTCTCTGGCTTGATATCGCGGTGGATCAGTCCCGATTGCGCGTACACGTGCGACAGGCCTTCGGCAACCTGACGGGTGATGCGCAAGGCGTAGAGTTCGGGCAGCGCCCGATAGTCTTTCAGGAGCGTCATCAGGCTGGGGCCGTCGATGTGCTCCATTGCGAGATAGAAGTGTCCGTCGCGCTCGCCGCTTTCGATGACCTCGGCGATATTCGCATGCTTGATGCCGACGATCGCCTTGGTCTCGCGCTGGAACCGGTTGACGAAATCCGAGTCCTCGGCCAACCGCGCATTGAGGGTCTTCAAGGCGCAGGTCCGACCGCTCGGGAGGTGGGTCGCCAGGTAGACGATGCCCATGCCGCCGGAACCGATCTTCTTGAGCAGCTTGAAATTCGACAGGTGTCGCTGGGTGGAAGCGAGGAGATCGATCTCGGTCGCCTGCTCGCGCGAGAGCAGCTTCGAATCGATGAGGAACTGCGCGAGGCGCGAACGTCCCCCGGTCAGCGGCAATTCCGGAAAGGTCATCAGCGACGTGCGGACGCGATCGATCTGAGCCTGGTTCGCCCACCCGCAGGCGAGGATCGTCGGAAGGACGTTCTCGAACTGCGTGATCAAGGTCGGCTGATGGGTGGCTTGGTCGGTCATGGGCACGGTCGTGGTAGGATACTCCCAAAACGGTCATGGCGAAAGGAGCGGCGGATTCCTCCGTCTCGCCGGAAGTGACGAGCCAGGGCGCAGTTAGCCTCGACGCTCGGGCAAAGCTCGCGCGATGGCTCTTGCCCTGCCAATGCCATTGGCGTAGCATTTGCTAATAGCCCGGGAAGATCCCACCCCGAAGCTGCAACAGACGTTCAGTTCTGGAGATACGATGGCCCTGCATCTCGGCCAGAACCTCAACATGCGGCTCGAGCAGAAGCTCAAGCTGACGCCGCAGATGATCCAATCGATCGAGATCCTCCTGCTGCCGCAGATGGCGCTCGAGGAGCGGATCATGTCGGAAGTCGAGAGCAACCCGGCGCTCGAGATGCTCGATGGACCGGATCCGGATGCTCCGA
>JACCZE010000469.1 GCA_013696105.1 Planctomycetota bacterium
AGCTCGCGGTACGCGCCCGGAGGCATGCCCACCGCTTCGGCGAAGACCCGGGTGAAGTGGTGCACCGTGCTGTAGCCGAGCGACTCGGCGATGTGCTTGATGGTGCGGTGGTCGTACATCAGCTCCATCTTCGCGCGTTCGATCAGCACCTGGCGCAGATAGGCCATCGGCGAAACCTGGTAGTGGTGCTTGAAGGAGCGGGCGAAGTGCGACCGGCTCATCGCCGCCTGGCGTGCGATCTCGGCCAGCCCGAGCCTGCCGCTGGCGTGCTCCTGGATGAAGCGCGCGGCGGCCTCAACCGCTTCGGCGGTCGGGCCGAGCCGGCGGTCGAGGCGCGAACCGACCGCGAACAGGAAGGCGATGAGGTCGATGGCGCCCGCCTTGACGCGCAGGCGGCTGGCGGGGTCGCGCATCGCGAAATGGTGATGGATGCGGAAGAACAGGTGCTCGTACGATGCTGGATTCGGCATGCGGATCACCGATGGCAGCCCGGTCGGACCATCTGGCAGGATGTCCGGGGCGATGCGCCGCAGATAGGCTGCGCTCGGTCGCTGATATCCGTCGAGCAGGTCGCTGCCTGGGCGCTGCACCACGTCGAGGTGCATGTTCAGCATGTAGTAGAGCGAGCCGCTGCGCGGCGACACCGCATGCTCGACCCCTGGGCGGATGAGGAACAGGGTTCCCGGCAGGATCGGGTGATCCACGCCGGCGACGGTGAACGTCCCCTCGCCGTCCTTGAAATACAGGAAGGCGTGATCGCTCACCACGCGTGGGCGCAGGTCGAATCCCGCCTCGGTGGGGAAGTCGTGCGTGCTGCGGACGTACGGCGACAATCCCGCCAGGAACCGGTCCGCATGATCGCCGGAGGTCTTCGGAGCGAAGAGCGGTGTCGAACTCTGGACCATCAGAAGGTCACCTCGCGCATCTGCTGCCGGTATTCCGACGGGCTCGCCGCGTGCGCCTTCTTGAAGACGCGGCTGAAGTGGAAGGGATCCTCGAACCCGGCGCGCTCGGCGATGTCCTGCACCGCGAGGTCGGTCGTGGCCAGCAGTTCGCGCGCGCGCTGCAGCCGGCGGCGACGCACGTACTGCATCGGCGAGCAGGCGAACGCATGGAGAAAGACCGCATGGAGGCGCGATGGTGACAGATGCGCCGAGCGAGCGAGATGCGGCACGTCCGCCGCACGCAGGTCGTGCTCCACCACCGCCAGGACCGGAGCCAGACGCTGGGCGGCGCGCAAGGCCTCGAGCGAACGCGGGGCAGGAACGGCGGCATCGACGATGACGCTCAGAAGAGCGAGGCCGAGCGCCTGCCGGGCGCACACGGCTGACACCAGCGGTCGCTCGACAGCGATCGCGGCGAGGTCGCGATTGATCTCGCCGATCCGGCGCGCGATCGGCCCTGAGAAGAGCCGCGGAGCATCGATCAGGGCCAGCACATCCACGGTCGCCAGCACCTGGAAATCGACGTGCGACCACCATGAGACGCCGGCGACGGGATGCGTGAAGCGGTGGCGGACCCCGGCAGGCAGGCAGATCGCGGTCCCTGCCTGGACCTCTCTCGCCGGATCATCCTCGATCTCGCAGACGCTGCGTCCCGCGACCAGGAGCGCGGTCACCGCCATCGGCAGGGTGCGCCAGCCGGTCGACATCCCGGCGCCGACATCGGTCACCGCGCCCACGTGGTAGACGAACCGCAGCGAATCGGCGAGCACCCGGGCGAATTCCTGGCCACCATCCATGCACGGCTCCGGCAGGAGGAAACGACATGACCACAGCCGGCCGGGTCATGGCCGCTACCACCCAGGGGATACGATAGGGGCAACCCCTCCCAGGAAAACCCCATGCACCTGACTCCGCAGCAGAAACGCCACTTCGAGACGTTCGGCTTCGTCGCCCTCCCGGGCCTGCTCGGGGATCGGAGTGCCGAGATCTCGGACGCTTTCGAGGAGCTGTGGTCCCGTCAGGGCGGCGGCCACTTCGGCCAGCCCCACGATGGCCAGCGCCGGAGCTGCCTGGCGCCGTTCATCGACCACAGCGAACGCCTGAGCACGCTGCTGGACGACGCCCGCATCCGGGGCATCGCCCAGTCCCTGGTCGGAGACGACTTCAACTACATGGGCAGCGACGGCAACTTCTACGTCGGCGATACCGGGTGGCATTCCGACGGCTGGCACGCCTCGGTCCTGCACATCAAGATCGCGTTCTACCTCGACCCGCTCACCCGCGACACCGGCTGCCTGCGCGTCATCCCCGGCAGCCACCGCGTCGGCGACGGCTATGCCGAGCAGCTGCAGCGCTCGCAGGGTGCGTGGGAAGAGCTCTTCGGCATCCATGGCCGCGACATTCCCGCGCAGGCCCTGGAGACCAAGCCCGGCGACATCCTGGTCTTCAACCACAACACCAAGCACGCAGCATTCGGCGGGAACTCGCGCCGTCGCATGTTCACCATGAATCTCTGCCAGCGCTATCCGGAGGCGAATCTGCAGGAACTGCGCGACTACATGAGCGGCGGCGCACGCTTCTGGGTCGAACGCGCCTATGGACCCGCGATGCTGGCGACGGCGACTCCCGAGCGGATGCGCCACCTCGAGCAATGCCTGGCAAACGACGGCCACCTCAAGGAACTCGCACGCGCGGCGCGTGAGCGCATGGCGGAACCCGCCCGCGGCTGATCCGTCGGTTCGGGGAGCTGATTTCCCATTGCTCTCAGGTGACGGTGCGAAGCCTCGGGTCGCACCGAGGGAGCATCCGTGTCCACCCCGACCAACGCCAGCATCCACGACCTCACCAATGGGCGCCTGACCGTCGGGGGTCGATCGCTGCTGAGCGACGTTCCCACACAGGTGTCTGCGGTCGCGGATCCGCTGGGCGTCGGCATCTATCTGCGCGTCACCAGCGACAAGTCGGCCGCGCGTCACGTCATCGCGCTCGGCAAGCCGGTCGGGGCCAGCCGATTCAGCGCCTGCTATCGCAACGAACCGTACTGGATGCGCGCGACCGCGGTCGATGCCGCGGCTGCGGTGCCAGTCGAGACCCAGTTCCTGCTCGCACAGCTCGAAAACGGATACGCGATCGTCGTCCCGTTGATCGATCGACGGCTGCGCGCTTCGCTCGAGGGTGCCACCGACGGCACCCTGTGCGTGGTCGCGGAGAGCGACGATCCCGGCATCTGCTCCGCCTCCATGGTCGCGGCATTCGTCGCCGTCGGCGACGATCCCTATGCCCTCGTACGCGCCGGTGCGCGCAGCGTCGCCGCCTTCCTGTCCTGCGGCCGCCTGCGCCGTGACAAGCCCCTGCCGCCGTTCGTCGACCTGTTCGGCTGGTGCACGTGGGACGCGTTCTATCACGACGTCACCCACGCGAAGGTCCAGGAAGGCCTGGCGAGCTTCACTGCGGGTGGCGTCACGCCGAAACTGCTGATCCTGGACGACGGCTGGCAGTCGATCCGCCAGATGCCGACCGGCGAGAAGCGTCTGACCGCGTTCGCGGCCAACGAGAAGTTCCCGGGAGGCCTCGCGCCGACCGTGGCCATGGCCAAGAACGAGTTCGGAATCGAGACCTTCCTGGTCTGGCACGCCTTCCAGGGCTACTGGGGCGGCGTGGACGGCGAGGCGCTGCCGCGCTACCGCGTGGTCGACACGGTGCGGGACTTCTCGCCCGGAAACCGTCACCACACCGCGCGCGTGAACGAGTATTTCGGCAAGTACCAGGGCACGGTCGTGCCCGACGACATCCACCGCTTCTACAACGACTACCACCGATCCCTACGCGAGCAGGGCGTGGACGGGGTGAAGGTCGACAACCAATCATCGCAGGAAGGCCTGTCCCGCGGTCTCGGCGGCCGCGTCGAGGTCATGCGCCGTTACCACGAAGCCCTCGAAGGCTCGGTGAACACCCACTTCGCCGGCAACCTCATCAACTGCATGTCGTGCTCGAACGATATGATGTACCAGACGCTCGCGTCCACCGTGACGCGGACCTCGGTCGACTTCTGGCCGAACGATCCCGCGTCGCACGGTCTGCACCTCTATGTGAATGCGCAGAACTCGCTGTGGTTCGGCGAATTCGTGCATCCCGATTGGGACATGTTCCAGTCCGCCCACGCCATGGGCGCGTTCCATGCCGCGGGACGTGCGGTGAGCGGCTGCGCGGTGTACGTATCCGACAAACCCGACGCCCACGACGCGGCGCTCCTGAAGAAGATGGTGCTCGCCGATGGCCGGGTGCCGCGTGCGCTCGACCTCGGCCTGCCGACCCGCGACTGCCTGTTCGCGGATCCGACCAGGGAGCCGGTGCTGCTGAAGGTCTTCAACCGCAACGTCTCCGGCGGCGTGGTCGCGGCGTTCAACTGCAACCACCACCCGGAAGAGAAGGATCGCCGCTCCATTTCCGGACAGGTGCGTCCGAGCGATGTCGAGGGACTCGCGGGCGATGCGTTCGCGCTGTTCGCGCAGACCACGCAGACGGTGACGACCGCTCCACACAATGCCGGCGTATCGCTGGATCTCGCCGAGCTCGCATTCGAGATCGTCACCGTCGCGCCGATCGTCGGCGGCGTCGCGATCATCGGCCTCGCGGACCGGTTCAACAGCGGCGGGGCGGTCGCTTCCATGGACCCCGATCCCCGCGGCGGCGTGCGCGTCGAGCTGCGCGATGGCGGCCGATTTCTCGCGTGGTGCGAACGCAAGCCCTCCGTCGTCGAGGTCGACAGCCGTCCGGCCGCGTTCGCATACCGCAGCGCAGACCGCACCGTACACCTCGATCTTCCGAACGGACCGCACCACGTGCGCATCGTAGCCGGCTGAGGTCGCCTGCGGTCACTGGCGGCTCGG
>JACCZE010000449.1 GCA_013696105.1 Planctomycetota bacterium
CAGCGCCTCTATAGAGGCGTGCCATGACCGCACCCTCGATCGGCAAGCGCATCGGATTCGTGGACAAGGAGTTGGGGAACTTCCATTCGAACGTGTTCGCCAAGCTGTTCGCGGGCGAGCTCAGGGACCGTGGGTATGTGGTGACCGGGTGCACCTCGCTCGATCACGCCTCCGGCCGGACGTGGGCCCAGGCCAACGGTATTCCGTACCTCGAGGACGCGGCCGAGTTGGATCGCCTGGTCGACTATTACATGATCCTCTCGCCACGTGACGCGAACGTGCACCTGCGCATGTGCGAGCAGGTCGTCCCGTTCGGCAAGCCGACCTACGTCGACAAGGTCTTCGCTCCGGATGTCGCGACCGCCGAGCGCATCTTCGCCCTCGCCGATCGGCATCGCGTACCGCTGCAGACCACGTCAGCCCTGCGCTACACCAACGTGCAGACGCGCGTCGCCGCCATCGGCCGCGACGCGATCCGGCACATGATCACCTGGGGCAGCGGCAAGTCGTTCGAGGAATACGCCATCCACCCGGTCGAGCTGATGAT
This sequence comes from Planctomycetota bacterium, assembly GCA_013696105.1. Classification (GTDB taxonomy): domain Bacteria; phylum Planctomycetota; class UBA11346; order UBA11346; family UBA11346; genus JACCZE01. The sequence continues at coordinate 548 of JACCZE010000449.1, forward strand.
CAGCTGCATGGGTCCTGACGCCATGCGACTGATGCGGCGCGGATCCGGTAAGCAGTCGCAGCTGCTGATCGATTTCAGCGGCGGCCGCACGGGCGTGGTCAACCTCAACGTTGAGAGCGACACGCCTTCAGCCGCGTGCATCACCACCGAGAAGCACACCGAGTACATCGCGGTCGAGGGCGAGCCGTTGTTCCGCGACACCGCGCTCGCCATCGTCGACTTCTTCGAGAAGCGCGCGCCGACGGTACCGCGCGCCGAGAGCCTCGCGGTGCGCCGCATCCTCGACGCCGCCGAGCGTCCGGACGCGCGTTCGGGCTTCACCGCCATCGCCTGACGACGTCGCCGCAACGCCCAGCCACCACTCCGGAACCGCCCATGACCAGGATCTCGTTCCTCTCCGCCGCACACATCCATGCCAAGGGCTGGATCGAGGACACGGTCAAGGCCGGGGACGGTCGCGCCGTGCACGCGGTGTGGGATGACAACGCCGAGCGCGGCAGGAGCCACGCCAAGATCGGCAACGCCGCCTTCGTCGCCGACCTCGATGCCGCCGTCGCGGACACGAAGGCCGATGGCTTCGTGATCTGCGCCGAGAACACCCGCCACCTGCCGATCCTGCGCAAGGCGCTGGCCACCGGCAAGCCGGTGCTGTGCGAGAAGCCGCTGGGGACCACCGCCGCCGAAGCGCGCGAGATCCAAGCGCTGGTCGACCGCCACGGCAGCCGGCTGGTCAACGGCTACGTCTATCCCTTCGAGGCGACGTATCAGGCGGTGTCGCGCCTGGTCGAGGCGCGCGCGTTCGGAACCGTCACCCACGTCCGCTTCGTCAACGCGCATGGCGGTGCGTGGTGGCGCTGGTTCGACGACGCGACGCTGGCGTGGTTCCACGATACCGCGCTCTCTGGCGGCGGCGGCATGCTCGACGAGGGCACGCACGGCGTGCACCTCCTGCGCATGCTCTTCGGCCCCGTGACCCGGGTTTGGGCGACCGCGCGCAATCTCAGCGGCCAGTACCCCTCGGCGGACGACTTCGGCGTCATGCACCTGCAGTTCCGCAGCGGCGTCTTCGGCACCGTCGAAGGTTCGTGGGTGCAGACCGCGGGCCGCAAAGGGCTGGAGATCACCGGTTCGGAAGGCGCGCTCTACAAGGCCGACAGCGGTTACGTCGCGCAGAAACGCGGCCAGCAGGCCGTTCCGGTGATCCCGTCGAATGGCCGACCGCATTATGTCGATCGCCTGGTCGCGACCATTCGCGGCGAGATCGGCGAGGACGAGCATCGCCGCGACCTGGTCGCGGCGCTCGACGCCGTGACCATCATGGACGCAGCCGTGCGTTCGGCCGCCAGCGGCGCCTGGGTCGAGGTCGGACGCTGAACCAGCCCATTCCGCCGACGGTCTCCGGGAGGCCGCATCGCGCTCCGTCCATCCTGCTGCTGCAGGCCTGCATCTTCCAGGTCGCGCTGTCGCTGCACCTGACCCTCAGTCTCGCCGCGCGCTGGTGGGGCGACGCGGGTTGGAGCGCGGCGGCCGTCGGCGCAGCGATGATGGGTGCGATGGTCTGCTACGTCGCGTCGACCATCACCGGCGGGTGGCTCGCCGATCGCTGGGGCCGCGCGCGTTCGGCCGCGACGGGTAACGCCCTGTCCTTGGTCGGATGCGCGCTCGCACTGTCCACCACCGACCCGGATACCGCGATGCTCGCCACCTGGCTGGTGGTGGGCGGCGCGGCGATGTTCTTCCCGGGATGCGCCGGATTGTTCTCGGATGCCGAAGCGGCCGCCGGAGCCAAGCCGATGGCGCTGCACGTGAAGCTCAGCGGATACAATCTCGGCTGGTCCAGCGGAGCGTTCGTCGGGTTCGGAGTGGCGCTGCTGATCGCCGCCCGACCGCTGCAGGTCGGCTACATCGTGATGACGGCGGCCTTCCTCCTCGCCGGATCGCAGATGCTGCGCTTCTGGTCGCTGCCGCCGCTTCCTCCGGCACCCGTCGGCGATCGCTCGGCGCATCCGGCGATCCCCTGGCTGGTGGTGATGTACCGCCTCAACGTCGCCCTCGGCGCCGGCATCGGCATGTCGCTGATCGGGATGCTCGATCAGGTGCTGCGCGAGCACGTGTCGGGCGAGGCGGCGGTGACGGTCAGCCGCATCGTCCTCAGCAGCTACGCGGCTTCGTACCTGGTGATGTTCGTCGTGCTGGGCCGTTGGTCGGGCTGGATCCTGCGTCCCTGGCGGATGCTCGTCCTGCAGAGCGGCCTGATCGTCGGGCCGCTGCTTCTCCTGTGGCTGGCAACGAGCCAACGGCACGAGCCGGCGCTGCTCGCGATCGTCGGTTCGCTGACCGGCCTGGGTTTCGGCGTCGCCTTCACCGCGAGCCTGTATTACAGCCTGCGCTCACCCGACCGCGCATCGCGCGCCGCGAGCCTGCACGAGGCCTCGGTCGGCTGCGGGAACATCGTCGGCCCACTCATCGGATCGGTGGCGATCTGGCTGTGCACCGCCCATCTCGGCGCCGACCGTCTCACCGGCCTTGCCGCCGGCTGCTGCCTGATGGCGGCGCTCGCGTTGGTGGTGCAGCTTCTATTGATTCCGCGGGCTGTTGGTGCAGGGGCTGGTCGCCCCTACGGCGCCTGAGAGGCGCCTACCCCCGGGCTTTGTCGCGGCACGATGTCGTCGGGGGCCTCCGACATCGTGGCGGCATCGCCTGCGGCGATTTTATGCCGCCAGCGCCGCTCGGCGCCCGAGGAGGATTGCGGGGAGCATCTGCCATCTGCCATCTGCCATCTGCCGGTAACCAGCAGCGACAGCGGCGGTCGACCTTTCCGACGCTACTTCATTCCCGTCACCGTCATGCCCTGGATGAAGTAGCGCTGGAAGCAGAAGAAGATCAGGATCACTGGCAGGGTCATCAGGATGTTGCCGGCCATGATCATCGACCAGTCGCCGCCGTGCTCGAGGCTGACACCGAACAGCCCGAGGCTGAGCGGGAACTTCGATTGGTCGCGCAGATAGATCAGCGGCCCCATGAAGTCGTTCCAAGATCCCATGAAGCTCATGATCGCGATGCCGGCGAGCGTTGGCTTCACCTGGGGGACGATGATGTACCACCAGGTCTGGACCGCGTTCAGGCCGTCGATGCGCGCGGCCTCCTCCAGCTCGCGCGGGATGGTCTTCATCTGCTGCACCATGAGGAAGATGAAGAACGCGTTGCCGAACCAGGCCGGAACCCAGAGCGGGTTGAGGGTGTTGTACCAGCCGAGTTCGCGCCAGATCAGGAACGAGGGGATCATCGTCACCTGGCTCGGCAGCATCATGGTCGACAGCAGCAGGATGAATGCGAGGGAGCGCCCTGGCCACTTCAGGCGCGCGAACGCGTAGGCGACGAATGCGCTCGAGAACATCGCGCCCGCCATGGTCAGGACCACGAGGATGACGCTGTTGATCACGTAGGTCCAGAACGGCACCGAGTTGAACGCGCGCGCGTAGTTCTCGCGCACCTTGCCCCATACCGCGCTCGAGGTCGAACTGGGGGTGAGCGTGATGCGCAGGATCGCGGCGGTGGAATCGGCGTCGCCGCTGGTCCGCGCCGCCGCGCGCAGGGGCACCCAGGTGCGTGCGCGGCTGGTCTGGTCGTCGAAGGTCGGCGGCTGGAACACGATGGCCACGGCGCGGTGCTTGGCGAGGTAGGTCGAGCGTCGGGATTCATAGCGCGTGCCGCCGATGTCGACGGTGGCGTCGAGGCGGTGCCAGGTGTCGTCCGCCTTCATCGAGAGGATGATCTTGTGCAGATCGCTGGCAGCGAATCCGACGGGAAGCATCAGCGGAAAGGCCAGCACCACCGGGCGCGCATCGGTGGTGGAGAATCGGTAATCCAGTCGCGTCGCATCCCCCACCGCTCGCAGCGTCGCCTCGCCCGATTCGATGCGCGCCTTGGTGGCGAAGTCATCATGCTGCGCGCAGGAGATGATGTGGCCGTCGAGGGTGCGCAGCTGAAGCCCGCGCAATTCCAGGCGCGCCAGCCGATCGTCGAGGGCTGCGGCGACGGCCTCGGGGGTGAGCAGCGCGCGATAGTCGGCGAGCGCTTCCTCGCGGGGGGACGTCCACGCCGCCTTGGGCAGCTTCGCGCAGGTCTGCGCGAGCAGACGCGCGCTCGCCCCGGCGATCCACGCCGGTCGATCCACCGGTTCCGCTGTGGCGGACAGCGCGACGGCGTCGGTCGTGAGCGAACGCAACGCCGGCTCGAGGTCACGCCATGCCTGCTCCGGTGCCTGCGCCGGTCGAGTCACGTCCTCGATCGCCCGGGCGTAGGGGGACGCCGGCTGGAAGATCGGCAACTTCGGCCACATCGACGTGGACGCCATTTCGTCGTCGGTCTTGATGCTGGTCGCGACCATCCACACGAACGGAAACAGGAAGACCGCACCCATGCTCAGCATCACCGCGTGCGCCCAGCCGGTGGTGCGCAGGTAGCGCGCCATGCGCTCAGGCCTGATCATAGGTCACCCATTTCTTGCTCGCCCACAGCTGCAGCAGGGTCAGGGCGAGCACCACCACGAACAGGATCCACGCCAGCGCGCTGGCATAACCCATGCGGAAATACTGGAAGGCCTCGTTGAACAGGTAATAGGCGTAGAACAGCGTGGAATCCGCGGGTCCTCCGGCGGTCATGATGTAGGCCTCGCCGAACACCTGCATGGTGCCGATGATCCCGACGATGAGGTTGAACAGCACGTACGGGCTGAGCATCGGCAGGGTGATGTGGCGGAAGCGGCTCCACGGTCCGGCGCCGTCGATCGAGGCTGCCTCGTACAGCTGCTTCGGGATCGCCTGCAGACCGGCGAGCCAGATGATCATGCCGCCACCAGCGGTCCAGATGTTCATGATGATCAGCGAGGGCTTGCTCCAGTCCTTGTCCGCGAGCCAGCCGGGTGCGGTGAGGTGGAAGGGTTGGCCGGTGACGATGCCGATGAGCCATTCGCAGCCCCGCGCCGGCGCGGTGGTGAACAGCCACTCGAGCACGGTGTTGAGCAGCCCATAGGTGGGATTGAAGACCTGCATCCACAGCAGGCTGGCCGCCACCAGAGGCATGACCGCCGGCAAATAGAAGACGGTGCGGTAGAAGCCGATGCCGCGGATCGCGCGATTCAGGAGCAGCGCGATCAGCAGGCTCACCGCCATCACCAGCGGGATGCGGATGAGCATGAACGCGGTGTTGGCGAGGCTGGTGCGGCACAGGTCATCGTCGACGAATTCGCGGTAGTTCGCCCAGCCGATGTAGCGCGCCGGCGAGAGCACGTCGTAGCTGGTGAAGCTGAAGACGATCGAGCACAGGATCGGCCCGCCGACGAACACCGCGAAACCGAAGAGCCACGGGCTGGCGAAGAACAGCGCGGCACCGACCTCGCGCGGGCGCCAGCCGAAGCGACGGCGCGCCTTGCGGTAGACCAGCCACATCGCGACGAACGGCGCGGCGACCAGGAGGACGTAGAGCCACAGGTAGGGGGTCCATCGCACGACGGTCGACGGCGGCGGACGCAGGATGCTGTCGAGCTGGCGCTGCACGTCGCGGCTCTTCTCGCTCAGCGTGTAGCGCATCTCATCGACGCCCGCGGATGCGGCCTCAGCCGCGTACTGGTGGTTCACCGCCGCCTCGAACGCACTGGCGTGCTGATTCCACAAGAGCTGCCCCACCGGAGTCACCGGGCGGAAGAGGGTGTTGGGCATCATCTCCGCCGTCACCGCGTACGCTTCCTTCAGCCGTTTCGGGATGGTGTCGCTCGCTGCGATCGACTGCTGGACGATGCGCTCATAGAAGGCGCGGTTGGCCTTCACTCCCGGCAGGTACAGCCGGCCCTCGCTCTCCTTCTGCTCCTTGAGGCTGTTTTCCAGCCGGCTCGCGACCTCCCAGCTGTGCAGGTACTGCATGAGCTTGAAGGCCCCGGTCTTGTTCTTCGCGGTCGCGGGCATGACCATCGCCCAGCCGCCGGCCCAGGTGATCGGATCGCGCCCCTTGGCCAGCTCGTCCGCGGGCATCGGCGCCGGCGAGACGATGAAGTCCATGTCGGGCTTCCAGTCCATGATGTTGCCCAGCGACCAATTGCCGTCGATCTTCATCGCCAGCTGACCGCGGATGAACGGGTCGAGGGGGCCACCCTGCACCCCGCTCTGGAAGGCGTTCACCTGGCGCGCGCCGCCGACGTCGTCGCTGAGGTCGGTCATGAAGCGCAGCGCGCGCACCACCGGCGGGGAGTCCATGGTGACCTGCGTGCGGTCGGGGCTGAGCAGCTCGCCCCCGGCCTGCCACGCGTACATGTAGAGCCAGCTGTTGCCGAGCGCGCCGGACGAGGATGCGAATCCCAGCCGCGAGATCCCGCTGGTCGGATCGCCATCGACGCGGAAGCGCGTCAGTTTCTGGTTGTAGGCGCGGAGTTCCTCCCAGGTCCGAGGAGGCTTGGGTTCGCCGCGCTCGTCGACGAAGCCTTCCTGGCGCAGCAGGTCACCATTGGAGTAGAGGTAGCGGATGTCCACGCTCCAGGGCATGGCGTAGAGCCGCTTGGTCTGGGTGCTTCCCGGCTTCGCGTAGCTGGCTTCATCGAGGGCGAAGGGGAAGAATTGCGACAGGTCGATGCGGTAGGGGTCTTCTGCCGCTTGGCGCTCGATGTACGGCGTGAGGTCCTCGAGCGCACCCTTGCTCGCCCATTCGCCGACGGCGAAACGGTCGAACCACACCAGGTCCGGAGGAACACCGCCGACCACCGCCGTCAGCAGGCGCTGCGCGTCGCCGGTGATGTTGCGCGCCGCGGCCGTGCCCATGACCACGCGATAGCCCGGATTCAGCTCCTCGAAGCGATGGACCACCGACCACACGTCTTCGCCCAGGCCAGCACTGCCCCAGAAGACGATCGACGTGCGCCCATCCGACGAGTCCTCGCGCGTTGCGGCCCAGGTCCACCAGAACAGGGCGACGGCCAGCGCCGCCGCCAGGCATGCCACGACCCGCAAGGGGATGAGGCCGGATCGACGCATGGCTCCAATCCTGTGACGGGGAAGATCCCGGAAACGTGGCCTAGAGCAGGGAGCACGCCCGGCAACGGCTAATGTCCGCAGGACCGCCGGAAGCAGTAACACTCGGAGGGCGCGGCATGCCGCTGACCTTGCGCCTGGCCGGGCGCTAAAATACTGCGTCCTCGCCGCAGGGGTACCAATGGCCGAAATCAAGCTCAGCAAACTCGAGAAGGTCTACGACAACGGCTTCAAGGCGGTGAAGGGCATCGACCTCCATATCCGCGACAAG
>JACCZE010000459.1 GCA_013696105.1 Planctomycetota bacterium
AGCCAATGCCGCCACGATGTCGGAGGCTCCCGACGACATCGAGCCGCGACAAAGCCCGGGGGTAGGCTCGCTCGCGAGCCGCAGGGGCGACAGCCCCTCGGGCGCCGAGCGGCGGTGGCGGCATAAAATTGGCGAAGCCAATGCCGCCACGATGTCGGAGGCTCCCGACGACATCGAGCCGCGACAAAGCCCGGGGGTAGGCTCGCTCGCGAGCCGTAGGGGCGACAGCCCCTGCACAAAAAGCCGGTCAGCCGGCTACCAGCATCAGCGGATCGATCGCGGCGCTGAAGCGCGCGGTGGTTCCCGGCGGGAGCGGCACGGTGATGTTCGGCCCATCGATGTAGAGCGCGACCCCGGGGATCGAGGGTGTCAGCGCGAGTCCCCGCGGAGGCAGCTGATTGCCGGCGAGGATGGACGCCGGGGCCTGGCTCTGGAACGGTTCGCGCACGCGGAACAGCAGTGCGGGCAGATGCGGCTCGACGGGATCGGCGCCGGCGCTGTGGATCGCGGCGGTCGATCCTGCAGCGGTCGCCACCCACACACCGCTGGAGCGCTGGTGCTCGCTGCGACCGTCCACATCGAGCAGGTAGCGCGTCATCGCCGCGGGGTTGTGGCTCGAGAGCAGGCAGTCGTTGAGGATCCGCCAGCGTCGCTCGCCGACGCGCACGTCCAGGCGCGGTACCGCTTCGATGCGCGCCGCGCCCGACCGCCAGCGCGCGAGCATGGCGGCCACCGTCTCGCAGCGGGCGCGGGTGAAGTGGCCGATCGAGCTGCTGGGGTCGGAATTCACCGTCAGGAAAGGGGCGGTCGTGTTCAGGGTGTTGGCGGTGAAGACCGTGCCATCTCCGCCGACGGTGATCACCAGGGAGACATCGTCGGCGTCGTGGGGTCGCAGGTCCTCGACCGAGCGTTCGACCACGACGTCGCCGGCCAGGACCGCGCGCACCGCATCCAGGGTATCCTGATGATGTGCGGCGGCAGCGGCAAGGCGTTCGGGGTCGATCGCGCGGCTGCGCCGCAGACGGTCGAGGTCTTCGCTCGCAAGTCGGCGCGCCAACGGGGTCTTGGTGACGAGCAGGATCCGTGGCACGTCCGTCACCTCACCGTACGGTCAGGCGCGCGCGCACGTCCGCATCGGCGGCGAGGATGTCGGCGAGGGTCGGACGCAGCACGTTGCGCACCTCGGCCAGCGCGGTCTCGATGGTGCGGAAGATGTCGACGAAGGTCGAACGCCCGGCGAGGAACGCGCTGACCGCCATCTCGTTGGCGGCGTTCATCACCGCAGGGGCCACCCCGCCGGCGCGGGCCGCGGCATAGGCCATGTCGAGCGAGGGAAAGCGGCGGGTGTCGGGATTCTCGAAGGTCAGCGATCCGAGCGCGGCGAAATCAGGAGCGGTGACCGGCCCTGGGAGGTGCCTGGGCCAGGTCAGCGCATACTGGATGGGCACGCGCATGTCCGGGCGCCCGAGCTGGGCCATCACCGACCCGTCGCGGTAGCACACCATGCTGTGCACCACGCTCTGCGGATGGATGACCACCGCGATGCGCTCGACGGGCACGGCGAAGAGCCAGCGCGCTTCGATGATCTCGAGGCTCTTGTTCATCAGCGTGGCGGAATCGATGGTGATCTTCGGCCCCATCGACCACGTCGGATGGACCAGCGCCTGATCGCGCGTCACACCGCTGAGATCCTGCACACAGCGGAACGGCCCGCCCGACGAGGTCAGCAGGATGCGCTCGACCTCGTCCGGCGCGTGGCCTTCGAGGCATTGGAAGATCGCCGAATGCTCGCTGTCGATCGGCAGGATCCGTGCGCCGCTGGTTGCCGCCTCGGCCATGATCAGGTCGCCGGCCATGACCAGCGGCTCTTTGTTGGCGATGCAGACGCGCTTGCCGGCGCGCACCGCGGCGAGCGTGGCCGGCAGACCGGCACCGCCGACGATCGCCGTCACCACCGCGCCGGTGTCGGGATGCGCTGCGACCTCGGAGAGCGCTTCCTGACCCGCTGCGGCCCGGATTCCGGACCCGGACAGGGCCTCCTTGAGGTGCGCATACGCGGTTTCATCGGCGATCACCGCGACCTGCGCACGGCAGGCGCGCGCTTGGCGAGCGAGTTCGGCGACCTTGGAATGCGCGGTCACCGCGAAGACGGGGATGCCGAGGTCGGCCGCCACCGCGAGCGTGTTGATGCCGATCGACCCGGTCGAGCCCAGCACGGTGAGAGCCCGTGCGCGATGGCCCGGGTCGTCGGACACGGTCATGCGTGGAGTTCGCGCAGCGCCGACAGCAGTCGATCGTTCCACTCGGGTCGGCCGACGGTGATACGCAGCTTGGTGCGCAACGGCTCGGTCGCCCACCAGCGCACGAGGATTCCGGCGGACTTGAGGGCGAGGTAGATCTGCTCGGCGCGCGGCCCGACCTCGCACAGCAGGAAATTCGCCGCCGAATCGGGCCAGGTCCAGCCGAAGGCCGTGAGCGCGGCTTCGAGCCGGGCCCGTTCCGAAATCGTCCGGCGCACCAGATCGCGGTGGTATCCCTTGTCGTTGAGCGCGGCCACGCCCAGGGCCTGGCTGATGCTGTTGACGTTGTAGCTGTCCTTCACCTTCATCAGCTGCGCGACGATCTCGGGATGCGCGAACAGCATGCCCAGGCGCGCGCCCGCGAGGCTGTAGCTCTTGGAGAACGTGCGCAGCACGATCAGGTTCGGATGACGATCCAGGTGCGGCAGCAGGCTCGCGCCATCGCCCGCGAACTCGACATACGCTTCATCGACGACCAGCACGCCGTCGAGTTCGGATGCCAGCTGGCGGAGCTCGGCGACCGGCACCAACGTGGCCGATGGATTGTTCGGATTGGCGACGATCACCAGCTTGGCGGCCTGCTTCGCGAGGGTGGCGGGCAGCTTCCAGGTCGTGCCCTGCGGCACGTAGTCGACATGCACGACTTCGGCGCCTTGCAGGGTCGCGAGGGTGTCGTACAGGCCGTAGGTGGGCCATGGGCAGGCGATGCGATCGCCCGGCCGCAGGAACGCGCGGTAGACGATGGTCAGGCAATCGTCGGAGCCGTTGCCTATCAGTACCTGATCGGCCGACACCCCGTAGGCGGCTGCCGCTGCCTGGCAGACCGCACGGCTGCGGGGCTCCGGGTAGAGGCGCAGCGATTCGGCGGCAGCCGCGCGCAGCGCCGCGAGCACGTTCGGCGATGGCGGCCACGGGCACTCGTTGGTGTTGAGCTTGACGCAGTCGCGCACCTGCTCGCCCGGGGTGTACCCGGTCATCGCCTTCACATCGGGTCGCAGATGGCGCAGCCCTGCGGAAGGGACGGGTTGATGCGGCTGCTGTGCGTTTCCGGTGGTCATGTCAGTTCGGGCAGGTCGAGAAGGTAGCGATCGGCACCGATGCTATCAAGCGCCCGGAAAGGCTCGGATCACCCTTCCGGACGCCGGAACACGCCGAGCAGCCCGCGACCGACGGTCATGGTCACGCCCGCGCCGGGGATCATGCGCCACAGGCCTTCGGTCTCCCGAGCATCCAGGGTGCGCAAGGTGGGCAGCAACATGAACGCCATCACCAACGCTGGGACCCGGCAGGCCATGCTCACCAGGCACAGCGTGCGGAAGGTGCTCTGCTCGAATTCGGGAAGCCAGCCGGCCGCGGTCGGGTCGGGGCCCTGGTAGAGCGCGATCGAGCCGATGATGGTGCCCAGCACGACCGCCACGCCGGCGACGGCCTGGTTGTATCCGATCAGGCGCACGCGCTGGATCGGGTCGCGGTTGCAGCAGAACAGCAGCACGCCGACGCTGGTCTCTGCCGCGCACCAGCACGCGCCGCTGAGGATCTCGGCGACGAACAGGTAATGCAGGTTCGAGGTCGCGGCCCAGAAACCCGGTACGACGGTGATGCCGATCACCGCCACCCGCAGCACGGCCGCTGCGCCGTAGAGCCCCACCAGATGACCCATGACCGCGACCAGCGCGAAGCGGGTGACGGTGCCGGTGTTGGCCAGCCACCAATAGGTCTTGGCGTCCAGCCCCAATCCCTTCGGGCTCGGAGCGAGCATGTACCACGCGAAGAACGGCCCCGCGATCAGCACGCCGAAACTGAGCGCCGTCCAGACCAGCGTCCATCGTCCGATGTCGGTGCGATGCATGGTGGCGATGAACGACCACAGGGTGACGGTGGACGGCGGACCACGCTGGGAATCCGCTCCGCGCAGCGCTGGCCGCAGTTTCGGCACGTGCTGTTTGGCAAGCAGCCAGATCGAGGCGATGCGGCCGGCCGCAGCGACCGCGAGAACGATCTGGTAACCGAACGGACCGTGGCTCGCCGGCCAGTGCTCGATCGCCATCGCGAAGAAGAACCCGAACACCAGCTTCGTCGGAGCGAAGATGCGCCACCGCCACGCCAGGTACCGTCCCATCAGCGGGCGTGGCACCAGCTCGGCCATCCAGGTCATCCATGCCGGAGCCAGCACCGCGCCGGACAGCCCATGCAGGATGCAGAGCGTCAGCGCGACCGGGATGGCCCACGATTCCTGCGGATGGTACAGCGGCATGCTCAGCGCGATCAGCGTCAGCACCTGCACCCAGCACATGGCGATGGTCGCGCGGCTGTAGCCGCCGAGCCAGACGATGATCTGGCGCGCCACCGCCCCCAGCGAGATGAGCCCCAGCTGCGAGATGATGGTCAGCGCGCCGAAGATGTGCGCCGAAGCGCCCAGTCGCTGCGACAAGAGCGGCACCAGCCAGATCTCGGTCGCCGCGTACATCGCGCCGCCCATGATCGCCTCGAGCAGCGATATCCTGATGCCCCGCCGGATGCCGCTGCCACCTGACCGCCACAGAGTGGCCATGATGCCTCGCGGGATGGAGTGTCGTGCGCACCCGGGTGGAGCAAGGACAGGGACGCTGGAGCTCGGCCATGACCTGGGGGATATGGATCCATCCAACGAGAACAGTGGAACGGACTTGCGTTCTGGTCAGAAAATGACCGGGTCGTCTGCACGGTTCGAGAACCGCCCATGGGAGTACTTTAACCCCACGGAGAGCGTTACCCAGGTCCTTGGGGGCACATCATTTTAAAGCTGTAAGAAACTATTCTTACAGCGGATAGGACGCCACCTTCTACAAGGCAATCCCTTTGGTTTATCTCTTGTTGTTTTAACTGTACCAGAGCGCGGCTAAAATCAGTGATCTCGCGAGAGAGAGGGCCACTCTGAAAACTCCATTTCTGATAGCGCGGCAGGGGGTTAGCACCACGCCGACGCAACGACTAGGGGCCGGACGCAAAGGGATTGGTGCCTATGGCAACGAGCGAGCACATGGCGTCGAGAGCTGATATGGAACGGCTGGCGACGTTCATCCGCAAGCACATGGCCACCCGCCAGATGACCATCCGTGAGTTGTCGTTCCGGCTCGGATACTCGGGCAATTCGTTCGTATCGAACGTCCTGAACCAAAAGAAGATGCTGCCGATCCAGAAGGTCGACGAATGGGCCAAGGCCATGGGTCTCAAGGACGCTGATCTGGACAAGTATTACGAGCTGTGCTCGGTCGAACTCGCGCCGAAATTCCTGCAGCGCGCGATCCAGCACCTGCGCAAGAAGAACGCCGAGCTCGAGCACCTGCTCCACGCCCGCAAGAAGGGTTCTTGAAGAGGGGTTCTTGATCGGATCGTGCGGATCGAGACCGGCCTTCGCTTAAGGGGCTCGTTCAATTTCCAGATTCAGCCAACGTACCTGCCCGGGGGTCAGCTCGATGCCGAGGGCGGGCCATGTGGTTCGCGTCTCCGACAGGAGCCGTGGGCCGATCAGGGCATAGGTCGCGAACGGTTGGCAGAGCACGTACGCCAGGGCCACATTGATGGGGAGCACGCCGAGGGTGCGCGCGAGCTCCTCCACCCGGCGTTTGCGTTCGAAATTGTCATCGCTGTACCAGCACCGGACCAATTCCTCATCGCTGCGGATCGACGGATGCGCCCGCTCGGTGAAGAAGCCGCGCGCCTGGCTCGACCACGACAGCAGGGCGACGTCGTGGGTCGAGAGCCACGTGCGGGATGCGGGATCGGATGCTGCGATGCATCCACCCCAGGGCGCTTCCACCATGCGCGCCAGGCTGAAGTTGTTGCTCAGGACGCTGAATCCGATCAGGCCCTTCGCTGCGGCATATGCGTTCGCCTGATCGACCCGTTCGACCGACCAGTTCGAACCGCCATAGGCGCGTACGCGCCCCGCCGTGATATGCCGATTCAGGCAATCGACGAATTCCGACACCGGGATGTCGAGGTTGTCGCGGTGCATCATGTAGATGTCGGCGTACGCGGTCTGCAGATGCCCGAGGCTGCGCTCGAGCTGCGCATCGAGGTCCTTGGGATTGCAGTTGGGGGTATGCGCGCCCTTGACGATGATCGCGACCTGTTCGCGCACGCCGCGGTTGGCGACCCACTGCCCAAGCAGCTTTTCGCGCACCGGTCCGTACACGTGCGCGGTATCGAAGCAGTTGCCGCCGCGTTCGAAGAAATCGTCGAACATCGCCGCCGCGTGGGGCATGGTGTTCTGGTTGTCGACGCCCATCACCAGCCGTGAGACCGGCTTGTCGACTCCGCGGATCCGGCCGTAGCGCATCTGCGTCGGCGTCGCCGCCGAGAGCGGGCGACCATGCACGGTGCGCTTGGCGTTCTCGGGCTTCTCGAGGTCGTAGACCAGTCCGATGGCTTCGCGCCAGCGGTCGAGCGTGCGCATGTTGCCCAGCGAATCGTCCCAGCTCATGGTCGGCGATTGGCGCTTCGCCACGTGCTCGGCCACGGTGTCGGCCTCGAGCGCGTACAGCCAGGTCGAGGTGGTGATCGCTATCTGCTCCGGCTCCTTGCGGTCATGCCGTGCGACGGTGATGGTGGTGGTGCCGCCCTCGCGGCTGGGGATCCAGGGCGACGGCACCGTGATCGACCCAGCGGTCCCATAGATGCGCACGACATTGTCGTGCGGCAGCTTCACGCCGGTGACGATCTCGGCGAGGATGCCTCCGGGAAACGACAGCACCGCCGCGGTGTAGTCGTCGACGCGGGTCGGTCCGATGATGCCCAGGCCCTTGACCTCGATCGGCTCGGCGAAGGGCTTGCCGGTCGCGGCTCCGGCGATCAGCCGCGCGAGCGAGGTGGTGTAGCAGCCGACATCCAGGATGCCGCCTCCCGCGAGCGCGTTGTTGACCAGCCGGTGCTCGGCGGCGGGGTCGCACGAGAACGCGAACGGAGCGTGAATCAGGCGGATCTCGCCGATCGCCTTGGAGGCCACCAGCTCGACCAGCTTGGCGGTCTGGGGATGGCAGCGGTACATGAACGCTTCCATCAGGAAGACGTCGTGGCGGTGCGCGGCCTCGACCATCGCCATCGCCTCGGCGTGGTTCACGCCCAGCGGCTTTTCGCACAGGATGTGCTTGCCGGCTTCCGCGGCCTTGATCGTCCATTCCGCATGCAGGGTGTGCGGCAGCGAGATGTAGACGGCCTGCACGTCCCGGTCGGTCAGCAGCGCCTCGTAGGTCGCATGCGCACGGATGCCGGCGAACTGCTGCGCGAACGCGTCCGCCGTCGCACGGCTCCGGCTGCCCACGGCGACCAGCTTGCCGCTCTTGGACCCCGCCAGGCCCTTCGCGAAGGTCTTGGCGATGGTGCCGGTTCCGAGAATGCCCCATGCGAGGGTGGCCATGTGGTGGTTCCTGTCGGTGAGTCGAAAAGCAGATGACGAAGATGTCCGGAAGCAAGGAGGCAGGCCGGACGATCAGCTCCGTGCCGCGAACCGCCCAGGCGTCTCCCCGCACGCGGCCTTGAACGCGGCGCTGAATCGCTGCGGGGTGGAGAACCCGACCGCGGTCGAGACCTGCGCGACATCGAGCTTGCCGGCCGCGAGCAGTTCCCTGGCCCGCGCCATGCGCCACGCCGTCAACGCGGCCTTGGGCGAGGCGCCGCTCACGGCCCTGTAGACGCGTCTGAGCTGCATAGTCGACAGGTGCACAGCCTCGGCGAGCTGTTCGACGGTGAGGCCATGCGCTGCGCGCTCGGCGATGACATCCTGCGCGCGCGACCAGGTGTCCATCCACTCCGACGCGGTACCGGGACGACGGCGGCCGGCGGCCATCGCGGCGGCGAACGAGGTCACCGCAGCGCACATGCGGTCGATCAGGCGCGTCACGGCCTTGGTGGGCACCACGCGTCGGCCGAAGGCGTTGTAGTCCGCACTGGCTTCGAGATCGAGGAGCCGTCGCCACCAGGTTTCGGGAATGAGCACGGGGACCGCACCCAGTGCGGGCCGCCACGCCCGGGGGGGATGCAGATAGAAGATCACGATCTTGACCGGACCGCGGTAACCAGGCCGTTGGCGGATGCCGTAGGGGACGTCGCGCGAGAGATAGGTGAGCGATCGCGTGGGTGCCGGCCACCAGCGGCGCGCACCATGGATCTCGAGTTCGCCCTCGACGACGGCATAGAAGTGGTCGAGCGTCGTCGCTGTCGGCGGCCGCAGGTATTCCTGCCGGGGCTTGTGCTTGCGCACGAGCACCGACCAGCCCGCGCGCAGCGTCTCGTCGATGTGATCGTATTGTTTGCGCGAGCGTGGTCGGGTTCCGCGAACCATGACCGCAGCGTAGGCTGAGCGGGGACCCAGACCAGCGCTGGTGATCGAAAACGATAAGCAGCGGTGCTGTGGTGATCGTGGACAGCGACGAAGATGGCTTCACGTCCGCTCATCGTCTGTCACCTCGATTTCCACCCGTAACGCTCGTAAACGGCGGAAAAAACCGCTTCTTCTGCAGTCACAGCCACCAGTCGCGCGCGTTGGATGGCTGTGCGCGCCGGTTCGGATTCCGGCGTATCTTCCCTTGCCCCTTCGAGGACATCCCATGGCCATCGCCGTCTGCTCGACCCTCCGCTCACTCCTGCTGGCCGGGCTCGTCGCCTGCGATTCGGTGCCGGCGACCGCCGCGGACCAGCCGAAGCCGGGCGTGGTCAGCCATGTGAAGGTGCTCTCCGACAAGGTCCTCGACGTCTCGAGTTTCGCGGCCTGGAAGAAGTCCTACATCACCGAGGGGATGTCCGAGCACGAGAAGGCGCTGGCGATCTGGAAGTCGATCGTCACGCACCAGCATCAGGACGCGCCGCCCTATGAATTCCTGCAGCACGAGGGTCTGGTCCTCGATGCGATGAAGGTGTTCAACGTCTATGGCTACTCGTTCTGCGGCGTCGCAGCGTCGCATACCCAGGCGTTCGCCCGCTTCCTGGGCATGAAGGCCCGGGGATGGACGGTCACCAACCACGTCGTCCCCGAGGTCATGGTCGACGGGAAGTGGCGCCTGATAGATTCCTCGATGATCCAGTACTTCCTCCTGCCCGACAAGACCCTCGCCGGCGTCGAGGAGATCGAGGCCGACCTGAAGGCGTGGTTCGGCAAGAACCCGGGCTACCTGGGCGAGGACAAGAAGCTGCGCGAGTTCATGCGCGGCGGCAACTGGCGTACCAACGGTCCGCCGATCGTCGCGACTTCGCAGTTCCTCAGCGACAACGGCTGGTCGCTCAGCAATTGCCATGGCTGGTACTCGGTGATGGAGGAGTACAACGGCAAGCACCTCACCGAATACGAGCTCGGCTGCTCCCAGGGCTATCAGGTGAACATCCAGCTGCGCGAGGGCGAACGGCTCGCCCGCAACTGGTCGCACAAGGGTCTGGTGGTCAACGGCAACCAGCCAGAAGCGCTGGCCCCGATCGATGGTTCCACCCTCGGCTACAGCCGCTCCTTCGGGGATCTGTCCAACCATCGCGTCGGCAATGGCACCCATGAATATACGCTGCCGCTCGCGAGCGGCGCGTTCCGCGGCGGCATGTTGGTCGCCGACAACCTCGCTGCGACCGCGGAGGACAAGAAGCAGCCCGCCGTGCACGCCAAGGACGCGTCGAAACCCGCCGTGCTGGTCTTCCGCATGCCGTCGAGCTACATCTACCTCGGCGGTCGGCTGTCCTTCACGCCGGTGGTCGGTGCGAACGGTTCCGTCGCCGTGTCCTTCTCGGACAACAACGGCCTCGATTGGAAGCCGGTCGCCACGGCGAAGCAGAGCGGCCCGCAGGTGATCGATCTGAAATCGTTCACCCAGTGCCGCTACGATTACCGGCTGAAAATCGAGCTCACGGGCGCTGGCACCGGGCTCGATGCGCTCGCCGTCACGCACGACATCCAGCATTCGCAGCGTCCGCTTCCGGCGCTCGGGCAGGGCGACAACACCATCTCGTTCAGCTCGGCTTCCCAGGAGGGGACCGTGACCGTGGAGGGCGGCACCAACACCGGCGACCGGGACAAGCAGGTGCTGATCACCGACTTCCATCCGAAGATCGACGGGATGGAGATGACCGGCATGATCGACGTCCCGGGTCCCACCGGCACGCTCACCATCCCGATCGAGGCCCCCGCGGATATCGTGCGCCTGCGCTTCGGCTGCCATTACCGTGCCCGCGCCGAGAACGACGCGTTCGATCTCCAGGTCTCGTACGACGACGGGAAGACCTTCACGACGGCGGAACGCGCCACCGGCCCCGGCAGCCGACTCGATAAATGGATCACGGTTACTGACGTGCCCAAGGGCACCCGCAAGGCCCTGGTGCGCTACGCCGGCACCAAGTCCAATGCGCTCTGCATGTTCAACATCCGCATCGACGCCGACTACATCGAGCCGCAGGGTGGATTCCGTCCAATCAAGGTCACCTACGCATGGCAGGAGAACGGCCAAGCCAAGACTGATGTGCACGTGGCGAAGAAGGCCTCCGACTCGTGGACGATCACCTGCCCGACCAAGCCGGTGATGGGGTCGATCGTGCTCGAGCTGGAGTAGGACGACGGGACGCCAACCGCGGTTCTCGGTTCTCGGTTCTCGGTTCTCGGTCCTCTGTCCTCCGTCGTTCCCGGATGTCGTCCTCGGCGTCGAGGCCGGTCGTGACCGTACGAGGCGCTGCGCAGAGAACGACCAAGGACCGAGAACCGAGGATGGAGGTCTCGGATCGCGATCGCTGAAATAACGTAACAGAATGCTGATACATCAGTTGCGATAGAAATGGAAATCCCGCCCCTGATCGCGCCAATACGGTCGATGACCCCGTCCAGCGATGACATCGACCGCATCGTCGCGCGCGCACAGACGGGCGACCGGGATGCGTTCCACGAGCTGGTGATCGCGCTGCAGCACGAGGTGCGCCTGTTCGTCGCGAGCCGCGCGTATTCGCTGGATCTGATCGAGGAGATCCTGCAGGCGACCTTCGTCACCGCCTGGGAGAAGCTGGGCACCTACCAGACGCGCGGCTCGTTCCTGCCCTGGCTCAAGGGCATCGCCAAGAACCGCCTGCGCGAGGAGGTGCGCGAGCGTGCGCGCTTCGCGTCGCACACGAACGACAGTCTCGAGCGCGTGATCGACGAAGCCTTTGTCGCGCACGACCTCGAATCCGCCGGGGACGACGATGCCAGCCGACTGTCGCGCTGCCTCGAGCGTCTGGCTCCGCGCAGCCGCGAACTGATCGAGCGCCATTACGCGAAGGGTCTGGGCCTCAACCAGCTGGCGCAGCAGTTCAAGCAGACCCGTCAGGCGATCGCCAGCGCGCTGCACCGCATCCGGCGCACCGTCCGTGCCTGCTGCGACGCGGCCGAGGAGACGGCATGAGCGCGGGATCCCCTGGCGATGGCGATGGCGATGGTCCAGGCGACCAGCCATTCCACCTGCTCACCCAAGCGTGGATCGAGGGCACGCTGGACCCTGCTGGAGAGCGCGAGCTGCTGCGGCAGGTGCGCTCGGACGCGCAGCTGCGCGCCGAATTCCTCGCCCAGGCGCGCACCTCCGCGGTCCTCGCCAGCCTGTTGAAGGACACGGACGGCGAATCGGCGCGCCGCGTCGCGCTGGTGATCCGCGCGCGCAGCGAGAGCCGCAGCTTCCGCACCTCGAAATCGGTCATCGATCGCATCGATCGCGGAGCCCGCGGAGCCTCGATGCCATTCTCCCGGATGCGGATGCGAACACGGATACTGCTCGCGGCGTCCGTGCTGATGATGGCGACTCTCGGCGGTGCGGTGTGGTGGGCAGAACAGAGCACTGCCGACACCGCCTCGACCATCGCAGCGCTCAGCGGTGATGGTCGCATCATGCGCGCGGGAGCGGAGATCCCCGACCTCGCGGACCTGCGCTCCCACGACGTGGTGCTCGCCGGCATGACCCCTGCATCGGTCTCCTATCCCGACGGCACGTCGGTGGTGATGGATCCGGGTGCGCAGGCCCGATTCGAGGACGTGACCGGCGCGAAGCGCGTACATCTGGTGCGGGGTGGGATCCAGGTCTCGGCCGCCAAGCAGGGCGCCGATGCGCCCATGGTCATCGCCACCGCGCAGGCCGAGGCCACGGTGGTGGGAACTCGCTTCTCCATGGCGATCGACGGCGAGCGCACGCGTCTGGTGGTGGCCGAGGGCGTCGTCCGCTTCACCGATTCCCGTGGCTCGATCGAGGTCGCGCAGGGCGGCGCTGCGGTCAGCGCGCCCGTGGGATCGACCGGTACCCGGCTGCGCGTGCTGACCTGGAATGTCGACCACGGTGAACGCAACGTGTTCCTGCAGGCCAAGGCGATCGCCGATGCGGGTGCCGATCTGGTCGCACTGCAGCAGGTCGCATCGCCCGCCGCGGTGGCGGTGTACGTGGGAGAGATCGAGCGCATCACCGGCGTGCCCTGGCACAGCGCCTGGGCCGCAGAGAAGCCGGGCAAGGAGACCTGCTGCATCATCAGCCGATTCCCCTTGCTCGCTTCCGATGTGCGCGACATCGGCCCCAGCAGCTTCGGCGGCAGTCGCCGCGCGGTCCACGGACGGGTCGCGGTCTCAGGCCGGAACCTCGCCTTCGTGACCACCTACCTCGACTGGGTCGCGGACGATACGGTCAATCGCGCCGAGAACCTGCGCCAGCTCCTGGAGTGGACCGCGACCCTGCCTGTTCCGCAGATCCTCACCGGTGGATTCCGTTCCTACCACGACTCCACGTTCATCGATACGGTCCGCTCGCGCTACGACGACGCCTGGCAGGAGGTCGCCGGCACCACCATCGGACCCGCGACCAAGGGAAGGCGCATCGATTACGTGTTCCGTTCGCGCGACGCATCCCAGGCCATCGTACCCGTGCGCTCGTGGGTGCTCGATACGGGCCTGTCGGACCACAAGGCTCTGCTCACCGACTACCTCGTCGCCCCTCCCTGAATCGACCGGGCGGACGGTCAGCGAGCCGCCGGAGCGGCCAGGCTCGGCGGAGAGGAACGCTGCGATCGCTGGCGCACCTCGACCTCGGCGCGCAAGAATTCGGGCAGGCCCTTCAAGACGCCCTGCGGATTGCCATGGGCGGAGAGGAAATCCTCCGCCAGGGTGGTTGACACTTCCGCGTCGCTGCAGCCGAGTCGCGTGATCAGGAAGACCGCGATCAGCTCGTAGAGCCGCTTCAGGCTGATGCCGTGCTCCTGCGCGAGCGTGTCCCACAGCCAATCGCTGAACGCGAGGAGCGCCGCGAAGGGCGAAGATCCAGCGCGCGCGATCAGCAGGTCCAGACCCGCGCGGAAACGTCCGCTGTTGGCGTAGAGCTCGAAATAGCGCGCGAAGCGCTTGAGCCGCTGCATGGTCGGGAAATCGAAGGCGAGGCTTTGCAACAGGTCGTAGGGGGGATCCGGGTTGTAGACCATGGCGAAGGCATCGCGATGCCGGGCCAGCGGCGTTCCTTTGAGCAGCTTGAGGATGCCCACCTGGATCTCGCCGGGCTGCAGCCACCACAGCGCGTCGAAGCTCTCGGCGAGGGTCGCCATGGTTTCGCCAGGCAGGCCGATGATGAGGTCGGCGTGCACGTGCACACCGGTGTTCCTGCGCAGCCATTCCAGGTTCTCGACCGTCTTCGCGCGGTCCATGCGCCGCGAGATCAGCTCGCCGACCGCCGGAGTGAAGCTCTGGATGCCGATCTCGAATTGGATGGCCCCGGCGGGGAAGCGCGCGATCAAGGCCTTGACCGCATCGGGCAGCCGGTCCGGCACCATCTCGAAGTGCAGGAACAGCGATGGCCTGAGGCGCGCGAGGAAGAACTCGAGGATCGCGGTGGCGGTGCGCGGATTGAGGTTGAACGTGCGGTCGACGAACTTGAACGTCCGGCATCCCCGCTGGATCAGGCGATCCATCGCCGTCAGGAAATGATCCAGCGGAAACGCGCGCACGCCGTTCTCGATCGAGGACAGGCAGAATTCGCAGGTGTACGGGCACCCGCGGCTGGCCTCGACATAGATCACGCGGTGCGCCAGATCCTCGTCCGTGTAGTGGTCGTAGGGCAGCGCCAGCGTCGCGAGGTCGGGCTTCGGGCTGACCACCACGTGCGGCACCGCCTGGCCGGCGAGCAGGTCGCGGCAGACGCCGGGAAACACCAGGTCCGCCTCTCCGGTGATCAGGACGTCGGCCAGCGCCACCAATGGCTCGTGCTCGTATTCGTGGCTCACCTCGGGTCCGCCGATGACGATGCGCACGCGCGGATCCACGGCCTTGATGATGCGCACCACGCGGGTGGTCTCGCGCAGGTTCCAGATGTAGACTCCGAAGGCGATGATGCGTGGCGACCCGGCCAGCAGTCGTTCGGCCACCACCGGCAGGGGATCGTTGATGGTGAATTCCCGGAGCGCGGCCTGATCCGAGAGGTCCCCGAGGTTGGCCAGCAGGTAGCGCAGGCCCATCGACGCATGGCTGTAGCGGGCGTTGAGCGTCGCGAGCAGGATGCTGGGCCCGGCCATCGTCGGCAGCATAGGGTGGCGACCATCGATCCAACCACCGTCTCTCGTCTGGCCCCCGACCCGCCCCGGTGGGGCGATGGTTCTGGAGGCTCCTGGACGCATCAGTGCCCGACGAGACACTGACAGCGCGTGCGTACGGGCTCGTGTCACACCGTGATGCGGCTGGTGAATGGTGAATGGTGAATGGTGAACGGTGAAAGGAGGAGGTACCGACGTGTCCAATGCAACCCCAGACCACCTGGCCCTGCTACCAGCACCGGCACCGGCACCGGCGACCCATCGAGCCCTCGGCAATGTCTGATCCGGCCGACGGGGCGACATCATCGAGCGATCGGAGCCTCGCCGCCAGCCTCCGGCTGATCGTCGGGGATGCGCACGTGGTCGATCGTCCCGACGATCTCGATCGTGCGGCACGCACGACCGCCAGCGAGGGCCGCACGCCCCGGATCATCGTGCGTCCCCACGATCGTGACCAGGTGCAGGCGATCATGCGTCTCGCGGCGGTGCACCGCATCCCGGTGTATCCCATCAGCGGTGGCAGGAACTGGGGCTACGGCGATGCCTGTCCCCCGACCGCAGGTCAGATCCTGATCGATCTGTCGCGCATGGACCGCATCGTGTCGGTCGACGCGACGCTCGCGTACGCGGTGATCGAACCCGGCGTCACCCAGCGTCAGCTCCACGAGCACCTGGTCGCCCATCGCCTGCAGCTGTGGATGGATTGCACCGGGGCGGGTCCAGATGCCTCGGTGCTGGGCAACATCATGGACCGTGGCTTCGGCCATAGCCGCTACGGCGACCGTGCCGCACATGTGTGCGCCATGGAATTCGTGCTCGCGGATGGCGAGGTGCTCGAGACGGGCTCGCCCTCGTCCAATGTCTCCGCTCGGGGTCGACACGTCTTCGCGCATGGGCTCGGTCCGGATATCGCCGGCA
>JACCZE010000471.1 GCA_013696105.1 Planctomycetota bacterium
GTGCAGCAGCGTCGTCACCAATTCGGGTCCGAGGGGCGCTTCCAGCCGGGCACGGCGCGCGAGATCGTTCACCGTCTCGGCGACCCGCCCCAGCAGCCGCGGCATCTCCTCGGCCAATTCCTCGAGGGTGCCGACGCGGCACGGTTCTGGGACCGACAGCTCGAGCTCCCACCCGCATTTCACCAGCTGCAGGCGCTTCTGCTCGCGGCCGAGCTCATCGTCCTTCGGCAGGTCCGCCGAGATCTCGAGCACCAGCAATTTGAAATGGGTGGCGGTGACCTCGTGCTCGTCGTCGTAGATCGGGCTGTAGCGCAGGTCGAACGAGACCTTCTCGCCGTAGAGCGCCAGTTCCTGCGGTCGCATGGAGATGCCGTACAGGCGATCCGCGACGATCGTCGGAGTGGTCGTCATGGGGCGCTGACGTTCGACGCCGGCTGCCGCAGGTCAAACACCGGCTGCAGATCGGTGCGGGAATGCCGTCGTGAGGGCTGCGTGGACGGGGCCTACGTTGCTGGCAGACTCGGGCATGGCCGACGGCGTCGACACCCTCGCGAGCATCTCCAGCATTCTGCGCATCGAGGCGGACGCGGTCGCCGGCCTGATCGAGCTGGCTGCGAGCCAGGCGACAGCGCTGGAGCACGCATGCACGCTGATCCGTCAGTCGTGCGGCGAGGGCAAGCCCGGTCGGCTGGTGGTGACCGGCGTCGGCAAGGCCGGCCTGATCGGCCGCAAGCTCGCAGCCACCTTCGCCAGCACTGGCACGCCGAGCTTCTTCCTCCATCCCGCCGAAGCCCGCCATGGCGACCTCGGAATGATCCAAACGAGCGATGTCGTGCTCGCGCTGAGCAACTCGGGGTCGAGCGATGAGCTGATCGCCCTGCTTCCGAGCCTGAAACACATCGGCGCCAGCCTCATCGCCCTGGTCGGCCGCACCGAGTCTCCGCTCGCCCGGCATGCGACCATCAGTCTGTCGATCGGCACGGTCGTCGAAGCGTGCCCGCTCGGGCTCGCGCCCTCGACCAGCACCACGGCCATGCTCGCGCTCGGTGACGCCATCGCCCTGACCATTCAACGGCAGCGGAAATTCACGCCCGAGCAGTACGCCCGCTTCCACCCGGGCGGCGCGCTCGGCCGCAAGCTCATGACCTGCCGCGAAGCGATGCGCACGGGCGAGCGCGTGGCGTCGGTGCTGCGCGAAACCACCGTGCTCGATTGCCTGCGAGCCACCGGCAAGGCGCGCGCCGGCAGCGTTCAGCTGATCGATCCATCGGGAAAGCTGCTCGGCATCTTCACCGACGGCGACCTCCGCCGGGTTCTGACCCGGCACCCCAACCCCGCCGAGATCCTCAACGGCCCCGTCGGCCCCCACGCGACCTGCCCCTGCCGCTCCATCCGCGACGACGACCTCCTCCAATCCGCCCTCCACCTCTGTGCGGAGAAGAAGATGAACGAACTACCGGTAGTTGATGCCAGCGGGAAACTCGTCGGACTGCTCGATCTGCAGGACCTCGTCGACCGAGGCTTCGAGATCTAATCTACACGATCTGTGTAAGCTTACCCACGAGCTGTAGTGCGAATTCGCGGGAATCGCACAATACGCACATCGCCGACCAGATGCTCGCCGCCACGCAGGGATCAGGGATCACGTAAGGCGGGCGGTGCGCATCTGGTCGGCGATAACACAAGGTTTTGCTCGGGATCATCTTGCTGTGTGGGGGCAGCGCGCAGAGCGCGCGTTGATGGGGGCCGCCGTCCGCGGCGAAGCCCCCATCTGAAAGCGATCACGTCAGGCAAGCGGTGCGACTGGTTGGCGAAATTAAGCTCGAACGTTTACTGCGCCGGCTTCTTGCCGAATCCCTCGTCGAACGAGCGCTTCATCTTCAGACGCTCGCGACGCGCGCGGTATTCGTTGCGCAGCGATTCGCTCGTGCCCCAGACCAGCGTCTCGGGATGGTCGTTGATCAGGTCGGCGGCGGTGGCCAGGTCGATGGCGACGCCGTTGACGTCCTTCGCGAGGTCGCGGTTGACCAGAAGCTGTCCGATCACGCCTTCACCCGCGTCCAGGTCGGCGGTGATGTTGGCGACGTGCACGCTGATGTCGCGGAACTTGCGCAGCATCAGACCGATGTCCGCGCGGTGATCGGTGAGCAGCTGATCGGCGTGGCCGGCGAGGTTGTTGATGCTGCCGAGCGTATGGTCGGCGCGGGCGGCGATCGATTCGACCCGCGCGTCGATGGCGCCGAGCGTGCTGTCGATCTTCGAAGTGATGCTGTCGATATGCTCCGACAGCGTTCCGGTCACGTTCTTGAGATCCTTGGAGATGCCGCGCATCTGCTCGAGGATCTCGTTCAGCTGGATCTGATTCTCGTTGAGCCCCTTGGCGAGCTTGGCTCCTTCGCCAGCGAGGGCGGCGGCATTCTTCACCAGGAGCTTGGCGTCGTCGCGGGTGTCGTCGGTGAGGATGCCGGAGACTCCGCCGAGGATGCCCTTGGCCTGCACGGTGAGGGTCTCGAGGAATCCCGGCGTCGCGATCACCTCGGCAGAGCCGTCGGTGGGAAGCAGATCGGACGACCCGCCGTGCTTCTTGGGCTGGAACGCGAGCGAGCTGTCGCCGAAGATGCCGCTGGTCGACAGCTGCAGGGCGCTGTCCTGCGGGACGAGGAACACCTTGTTGACCTTCATCTCGACGCGGATCGACCCGCGCGCGTCCTGGGCGGCGACGATGCGCGCGACCTTTCCGATCGGAATCCCCGACAGGGTCACCGGAGAGTTGGTGCGCAGGCCGGCGGCATCGTCCATGTAGGCGGAAATGACGTAGGTGCTCTCGAAGGAGATCTTGTCCGAAAGCAGCACCATCGCCACCGTTGCGATCACCCCGGAGACGATCAGCAGGCCGACCTTGATCTCCAGGCGTTGGGAAGGCCGCATGGCGATACGCTAGCCGCCACGGCCTCGACCAGCAAGGGTCGGAGCGGGGGGATTCCCTCAGGTTCATCGGACCGCCACGACGCCCAGACCCGAGCACGACCGGTTCGAAGCGCTGTCGCGGTCAGTCCTGCCCAGGGAATCCTCAGCGCCTGGACGGTCCAGGCGTCTTCGCCCTCCGGAAGCGTCAGCGCGCGACCAGGTCCTTGCGGTAGTAGACCTCGAGCGACAGGCAGCAGTAGGCGGTGCTCAGCAGGCGTCCGACCTCGTGGCCGTGGAATTCGGTGCCGACGAAGTCCCAGCTGCCGGCGAAGCACCCGGCATCGCTGCGCTGGGACGATGAGATCATGTTGCGCACCGGTTCATTCCAGCGCTTCCAGCGCGGATCGTTGCCGCCGGCGGTGGTCTGGAACATGGCCATGGTGTTATAATAGAGCAGGTAGGTGTTGGTCGGCCACGCCACGCTCTTGGGTTGGTCGGTGGCCATGATCTCATTGATCAGCGATTCGAGCATGGTGTCGCCGGACCTCCTGCCCAGGAACACCGCGCACATCGCCCCGACCGCCGCGAGGTGGGTCTTGTCGGTCGTCGCTGCGACCGGGTCGTAGGTGTACGGGAACACCGAGCGGCTCTTGTACGGGTCCATGCCCGCCCAGGCGGGATTGGCGGTCTTCCACGCCTGCTCGAGCCAGTGCTTGGCCCCCTGCAGGCCACCGCCGACATCCAGGCCCGCCGCCACCGCGCTCTTGAGCGCCATCACGTTCCAGCCGGTGACCGAGGAGTCGTTGCGCGTCGGGTTGGCAGCGGCGTAGTCCCATCCCAGGCGGTAGCCGCTGTCCTTCGCGTCGGCGTTCTGCCGCGCGAGGATCATGGCCACGCCGCGCTGCGCCGGTTCGCGCAGACTGCGGTCTCCGGACATGGCCAACGCATCGCACACCGCCATGGTCGCGATCGCGTGCTCGTAATTGCGCGGTCCGAACGAGCCGTCGGGCTTCTGCGCGGCGATCAGGTGCTCGAGTCCGCGCTTGACCACCGAGCGGTACGTCCCGACGTGGTGGTCGTAGCCCGCGCCGAGGAAGCACATCAGCGCATATGCGGTGCAGGCGATGTCTCCGTCCTCGCCGGCATGCGCGGTGCCGGGCTCGCAGCGGCCGCCGCCGTCGGTGCAGTTCTGCTGATAGCCGTCGACGTCCCACATGCCGTTGGGGCTCTGGTGCTTCTTGAACCAGCGCAGGGCGGCTTCGACGTTGGTGAGGGTGCCTTTGATCTCCTTGTTGGTCTTCTTCCGCTGGAGGATCGCGGCGCGGGTTGGGCCGCCGCCGTCGGGAATGCCGTTCTTGCCTGCGTCGCCGCCGCCCGCGCCGATGGCGACAAGGGTGAAGTCGCTGGCGAGTTCCATGTCAGCGACCTTCGCTTTGTCGCCCTGCTTCTGCTCGGACAGGTTCTCGCTCTCAACCGAGGAGATGACGATCTCCGTCATAATCTCACTCTCCGGCGCGGTGATCTCGTCCACCGCCTCGATCACGGTCTCGGTCGGTTTCACCGGATCCTGGACCGGATCCTGACGTTCAGGCTTGGTCTCCGGCAGGGAGATGCGGGTCACCGTGGTGATCCGCGGGTCCTCCTCCTGCTTGGCATAGAAGGCGATCATGCCGAACAGCATCAGCGCCGAGGCGTGGAAGGCGAAGCTCGTCCCCCACGAGCGCACCGCAGCCCACACGCCCGATCGGCTGGTGTGCGGCTCGTATCCTTCGACGGTGTCGATCGCTTGGGCGTCGTGCATGGTCCACCTCCGCGGGGACCAACGCACGGAGCACACCGGCGTTCATGCAGGCTGCGACCCGGATTGTGTTGAACCGAACGGTGGCCAGCGCGTTGCGCCGCGGAGGTCGGTTCAGAAATCGACCAAGCCCTTGTTCGGCTTCTTGGGGCCCTGGCCGTCGCCGGCGAGCGCGTGGTACTGCAGCATGCGCGGCTGCTGCAGGAGTCCGAGGTAGAGCAATCCGCCCGCGCACGACAGCACGCCGAGCGTGATGCCGCGTTCCTGCGCGATGATGCCCGTTGGGCTGACCGTCGCTTCGAGGTGGTACATCGGCAGATGGCGCTGCACCACCGCGGCGTCGGGCAGCCAGCGGCTGTCGAGCACCGGACGCGCCGGCACACTGATCGCCACCAGCTGCGCCGGATCCGGGCCCATCAGCCGCTTCATGCCCCCGAGACGATCGGTGAGCTGCTGGGCGCTGAGCGCGCGCGTGCGACCGCGTCGATCGTCCTCGCAGATGTGGAAACCGTCCGCCGCGCGGAACACCGTTGCGCTGATCTCGGGCGGAGTCTGGCTGGTCTCGCCAAAGAGCGAGAAGCGCGCATCGAGCGCTTTGGCGGCATCGTCAGCGCCGATCAGCGGCTGGAGCTGGGCCTGGAAATCCTTGGCCAGACCGCCCCATGGCAGGGTCGCTCCCTGACGAGTGATCGTCATCCCCTCTGGCGGAGCCAGCAGCTGCGATGCCTTGGCCTGACCCCCGACCGACTGATGCAGCGCGAGCATCGCATCGGGCAGCTGGAACTGCACATTGCGCAACGGATCAGGACCGAATTCAAGGCGCGCCTTGGAGAGCAGCTGGTAGGCCAAAGGCAGCCACTGCTTGGCGATCAATGGCAGGTCGATGTCGACGACCAGAGCCTTGCCGGCCGGGATCGGCGCATCGCCGGCCGTTCCAGCCAGCAGCTGCTGACCGAGGTCCGGATCGTTGCCCAGGACCAGTCGCCCCTTGCCGACCGCGATCCCCCACGGGCCGAGGCGGGTGTCGAGCAGGTACGCCGAGGTCGCTCCCGGTACGTCCGCCTTCTGTCCCTGGAAGGCGTTGGCGACGTTGCTCAGGAGCGGACCCGCATCGCTGCCGGGCTTCATCGCGAGCACGAGCGCACCCTGGGGGAGGATGCCGCTGGCGTCGACCATCAGCAGGACGTCGCCAGTGAACAATGCCGCGGCTTCGCCCGGAGACATGCCCAGGAGCTGCGTGAGTTCGCGATCCGTGCGCACGCTCAGCAGGTTGCTCAACAGGCCCGTGACCAGGGCCGGCTCGAGTCCGGCAGCGATGCGCACGTGCCGGCCCGTGACCGCGAGCGCGCCCAGCGCCGGATCGATGGCGTGGACCGGCACATCCGTGGCGGCGAAGTCGATGGTGCCGATCCACTCGTCGCCCTTGGGCGCCGCGATCAGGGTCAGGCGCGGAGTCTGCTCGCGCCACTTCGGCAGCAGCGGATCGAGGCCATAGGTGATGCCATCGGCATCCAGCACCTTCACCAGCTCCAGGGTGGGAGCGAGGTCGCAGGTCATCCACGCCGGATGCTTGGATGAGAGCGTGGCCGAGGACTCGCCCTTCTCGGCGTACCGCGCGATCGCCTTGGCGTCGCCGAACGCCAGCGCGGCGCCCACGGCACCGGCGAACCATTGGCCATTGCCGGATCCCTGGAATGGACCGACGGCGCCGGCGACCGCGCGCTCGATGCGGGCGGAGATGGCGGCGGCGAGATCGGATGCGCTGTCGGCGCGGCCGACGCGATCATGCCGGGTGATCAGGGCGAAGCGCGCCAGGCGGGGATCCGGATCGTCCGCTGTCGGAGCATGGATCGCGAGATTCACCAGATTCAGTCGCGCGATGAGATCCCCGATCGGAGCAGGCTTGCCCAGCAGCAGCAGATCGAGCTGCTTGGCGATATGGGTCAGCGATGGTGCGGCTGCCGCATCCCACCACAGGCTGGTCATCTTGGCGGATTTCGCTCCGGCCTGCAGCGCGCCGCGATCGATGACCAGCTGCATCTGCGCGGTGGGATCGCGCAACGTCGCGTCGTACTCGGCGGCGACCAGGCGACCGGCGGAGAGCGCGACGAGCGCGACGAGCGCAAGGCCGAGGAGCTTCATCAGGTGGGCCCCATGGGTGCGCGCAGGAAGACGATGCCCAAGGGCGGCAGATCGATGCGGATGGTCGCCGGGAATGATCCGCGCCACTCGGATGCGGCGACTGGTTTCGGCGAGCCGATGACGCCGCTGCCGCCGAAGCGCTGCTCGTCGCTCGAGAGCAGCCGCGTCCAAGTGCCAGCGACATGGACGCCCAGCGGATAGGCCAGGCGCGGCACCGGGGTGAAGTTGCACGCCACCAGCACGTCGGGGGCGTTCGGCGCCTTGCGCAGGAACGCGAGCACACTCTCGGCGGCGTTGTCGCAATCCACCCACTGGAAGCCGTCGCGGAAATCGTCGCGCTTGTGCAGGGCGGGCTCTGAGCGGTATATCTTCAGCGCTTCGGCGAGGAATTGCGAGATGCCCGCGCGGTCCGGCTCCTTCGCTTCTTCCCAGTCGACGCTGCGGTCCCAATCCCATTCGCGGCCCTGGCCGAATTCGGCGCCCTGGAACAGCAGGATGCGCCCGGGCACGCCGACCTGGTAGCCGAACAGCAGGCGCAGCTGCGCGCGGCGCTGCCACCAGTCGCCCGGCATCTTGTCGATCAGGCTGCGCTTGCCGTGGACCACCTCGTCGTGCGACAGCGGATGCACCCACTTGTCGTCGTAGGCGTACCACTGGTGGAAGGTGATGCGGTTGTGGCAGCCCGAACGCATCACCGGATCCTGCGCGAGGTACCCGAGGGTGTCGTGCATCCAGCCCATGTTCCATTTCAGATCGAAGCCGAGGCCGTCGATGTGCGTCGGTCCGGTGACCCCCTGCCAGGCGGTGGACTCCTCGGCGATCATCAGCACGCCCTTGAACTCGCGGTGCACCGTGCTCGTCAGCTCCTGCAGGAAGGTGACCGCCTCGACGTTGGCGTTGCCGCCCTGGTCGTTGGGGATCCACTCCCCCTGCTTGCGATCGTAATCGCGGTACAGCATCGACGACACCGCGTCGACGCGCAGACCGTCGATGTGGTAATGGCGCAGCCAGTGCAGCGCGGCGGCGATCAGGAAGTTGCGCACCTCGACACGGCGGAAGTTGAAGACGCAGGTGCCCCAGGTCTTGTGCTCGCCCTCGCGCGGGTCGTCGTACTCGTAGCAGGGCGAGCCGTCGAAGCGCGCGAGCGCGAAGTCGTCCTTGGGGAAATGTCCCGGCACGTAATCGACGATCACGCCGATGCCCGCGAGGTGGAACTGGTCGACGAACCAACGCAGGTCGTCGGGCGAGCCGTGCCGGCTGTTGGGCGCGAACTGCCCGGTGACCTGGTATCCCCACGAGCCCTCGTACGGATGCTGGGCCACCGGCAGCAGCTCGATGTGGGTGAATCCGAAGGTCTTGCAGTGGCGGATCAGCTGCTGGGCGAGCGTGCGGTAGTTCGGCCACGAATCCGGTTCACCCACGGGCGAGCGGCCATCCGAGCGGCGCCAGCTGCCGAGGTGGCATTCGTAGATCGCCATCGGACGCGACAGGTGATCGGCGTCGAGGCGTTCCGCCATCCACGCGCCATCACCCCATTCGAACTCGTCCGGCGCCGCGACCACGCTCGCGGTGGCCGGCGGGACTTCGGCCTGCAGGGCGCACGGATCGGCCTTGATGCGGATCTCGCCGGACTGTGCACGGATCTCGTACTTGTAGAGCATCCCGGGACGCACCCCCGGGATGAACAGTTCCCATACCCCGTACGGCGGACGCGGGCGCATGGGGTGGAAGCGGCCGTCGAACCCGTTCCAGTCGCCGACGACGGACACGCTGCTCGCCGTCGGTGCCCACACCGCGAAGCGCACACCCTCGCAGCCGTCGACGGTCACAGCGTGGGCGCCGAGGATGTCGCCTAGGTGCAGGTGGTGTCCGGCCTGCATCAGACCGAGGTCGAAATCAGGCAGCTGCGGCCAGAAGCCGTACGTGTCGCGGATGGTATGCCAACGGTCGTCGCCGTGCATGCGGACGCGCAGATGGTAGGCGACATGGGTCGAGCGCCCGACCGCTCCCTCGAACAGGCCTTCAAGCAGGCGGCAGGCCAGAGCGATCGGCTTACCCCCCTCGGGAACCAGTTGGACCTCGCGCGCCGAGCGCAGCCACACCCGCGCCCACAGCTGATCGCCCTCGCGGTGCAGACCGAGCACGGCGAAGGGATCGTGCAGGCGCACGTCGAGCAGCGCTTGGATGGTTTCCGGAGGCAGCGGCATGGTCGTCGACCGCAGGGTACCGGAAAGGACCGCACCGCGTCAAGGACGAGAGCGCGGTACGTTGCGCCTGACGCCACCCCGCACGGGTGGCAACCGGGCAAGCCTTCACCGCGGAGCGAGGCGTTCCAGGAAGGCGGCGAGGGCGCTGCGCCATTGCGCTTCGCGGATCATGCCGGTGTGGATCGCAGTGGGTGAGCGGACGAGCTGAGCCCGGGGGGCCCGAGCGGCCAGGCGATCGCCGTGCTCGGGCGGCACCACCCGATCCTGCTGCGTCCAGCCCAGGAGCAGCGGGGGCCCCGCCGCGGTCAGGATCGGAGCATCGATCGGGCGCACCATGCCGGGCGTCCAGCCGATGCCGACCAATGCCACGGCCTGGCCGGTCCAATTGCATGGCGGCCCGAGGAAGCGGTCGACCAGCGAGGCGAGGTCCGCGAACGGGCTCTCGGCGATCACCCCGGCGCAGCCGTCCAGCCGATCGGCACCCAGCAGCGTGATCGCTCCGCCCAGGCTGATGCCGTACGCGACCACCGGCTTGCCGTGGGCGCGGTGCACGGCCTCGTCCCACTGGGCGGCGAGGTCATCGGCTTCGCGGATGCCGTAGGTCATCGCCGATGGCGACGAACGGCCGTGCCCGCGCAGGTCGTAGCATTGCACCGACCAGCCGAGCGAGCGCAGGTACTGCAGATGGCCCTGGTAGAATTCCTTCCAGCGCCCGACGCCGTGCGTGAACAGCACGACCCCGCGCTCGGTCCCCTTCGCGGGAAGCCACAGGGTATCGAGGGTGATTCCGCGCGCGTACGACGCGATCTGGAAGCGTTCGCCCTCGGGGAAGGCGTCGTGACCGTAGGTCACGTGGTGGCGATAGAGCATCGGCAGCGGGATGGTCAGCGCCGGATGCGCGAGCAGGATGCAGATGGTGCCGACCCAACGCGCGACCGGCCGATCGGTCGAGCGTCGCCTCCACCACACCAATGCCGCCAGGCAGCACAGTCCGAAGCCGGCGAGCGCCCAGCACTTGGCGATGGTGGGCCACCAGACGACGCGACCCTGCCACGAACCCGCCTCGAGCACCTCCATCACCAGCGGCGGATGTCCGGCGAGCAGCGCGACGCCGAGTGCGATCAGCCAGCCGCGCGGACGGCTCCACCATCCCAGCGGCAGGCACCCGGCACCGATCAGCGGCGCCACGGCGAAGTAGGCGGTCAATGGCGGTTCGCCGCGCGCTGCCTCGACGATGACGATCATCGCGGCGGCGAGCAGCAGGACATCGCGGACATGGAGACGGGAGGCCGGGCGCTGGGGCGCCGGCGATGGCGTGGTCAGGCTTCGGTCCCGATCTCGAGGATCTGCTTCAACGCGTCGAGATTCTCGAGCAGAGCCGCGCATCCGCGCGCGACGCAGGTGAGCGGATCGTGCGCCAAGCGCACGGGCAGGCCCGTCTCTTGCGCGATGAGCTCGACCAGCCCCCGCAACTGCGAGGTGCCGCCGGCCATGCAGATGCCGCGCTCGATCAGATCCGCGGCGAGCTCGGGTTGCGTGCGTTCCAGCACCATCTTGATCGAGTTCAGGATCGACTGCACCTGCGGACGCAGCGCCTCGAGGATCTCGGTGGAGTTCACCTCGATCGAACGGGGCATGCCGGTGCGCAGATCGCGCCCGCGGATGGTCATGCGCAGCTCTTCAGGCAGCGGGATGGCGCAGCCGATCTGGAACTTCACCTGCTCGGCGGTGTTCTCGCCTACCACCACGTTGTACTGCGCCTTGAGGTACTTGATGATGGAACGATCGAGTTCGTCGCCAGCGGTGCGAACGGATTCGGACGCGACGATGCCGGCGAGCGAGATCACCGCGACCTCGGTGGTGCCGCCGCCGATATCGACGATCATCGATCCGACTGCATCGGCCACGGGCAGTCCGGCGCCGATCGCCGCGGCCATCGGCTCGGCGATCAGGAACACCTCGCGCGCGCCGGCGTTCATCGCGCTGTTGGTGACTGCGCCCTTCTCGACTTCATTGATTCCCGAAGGTACCGCGATCACCAGGCGCGGACGGAAGGGGCCGCGCTTGCCGTTCACCTTGCGGATGAAGTAGCGCAGCATCTGCTCGGTGATCTCGAGATCGGCGATGACGCCGTCCTTCATCGGACGGATGACTTCGATGTTGCCGGGGCTCTTGCCCAGCATCAGTTTCGCCTGGTCGCCGACGGCGTTGCCTTCCATCAGCACGATCTTCGTGCCCTTCTTGACCGCGACGACGCTGGGCTCGGAGAGCACCACGCCTTTGCCCTGCACGGCCACCAGCGTGTTGGCCGTGCCAAGGTCGATGCCGAGGTCGACGCTGAACATTCCGAGGAAGCGATCGTACCAACCCATAGGGTTGTGGCAGGCTACGTACCGGACGGCCAGGGCGCAACCCTTGTCAAGTTCGACTGTTGCTCAGGGGCTGTCGCCCCTACGGCGCGGTGCGCCTACCCCCGGGCATTGTCGCGGCTCGATCAGGACTGCGCGGC
>JACCZE010000006.1 GCA_013696105.1 Planctomycetota bacterium
GCGGTGAGCACGCCAGTGGCGATGGTGTCGCACTTCATGATGCCGCCGAAGATGTTGACCAGGATCGCCTCGACCGACGGGTCCTTGAGGATGATCTTGAAGGCGGTGGTGACCTTCTCGGCGGTGGCGCCGCCGCCGACGTCGAGGAAGTTCGCCGGGAAGGCCTTCCATGGTTCGCCGTACATGGCGATCGCGTCCATCGTCGCCATCGCCAGTCCCGCGCCGTTGACCATGCAGCCGATGTTGCCGCCGAGCTTCACGAAGGCCATGTCGTGCGACTTCGCTTCGAGCTCCGCGGCATCCTCCTCGTTGGGGTCGAGCATGGCCGCGATCTCGGGATGCCGATACATCGCGTTGTCGTCGAACGACATCTTGCTGTCGAGGGCGACGACCTGGTCGTCCTTGGTCACCACCAGGGGATTGACCTCGAGCATGTCGGCGTCGGTCTCGAGGAAGCAGCGCGCGAGTGCCTGCGCGGTCTTGACGAAGTTGCCGACCTGCGTCGGCGTCAGGCCGATGTCGAATCCGATCCGGCGCGCCTGATAAGCGCCCAGGCCCTGATGCGGATCGAAGTGCAGCTTGAGGATCTTGCCGGGGGTCTTGTGCGCGACCTCCTCGATGTCCATGCCGCCTTCGCTGGAGGCGATGAGCACCGGCGAGGCCGCGGCGCGGTCCATGAGGATCGACAGGTACAGCTCCTTGGCGATCTGGCAGCCGTCCTCGACGTAGAGCGTCTTGATCTGCTTGCAGCCGTCGCCGGTCTGGATGGTCTTGAGCCAATTGCCCAGCAGCTTGCTGGCGGCGTCGCGCGCAGCTTCCGGACCTTTGACCACCTTCACGCCGCCGTCCATGACCTTGGTGGTCATCTTCTCGTCGGCATAGACCGTACCCTTGCCGCGTCCGCCGGCGTGGATCTGGCTCTTCACCACCACGACCGGAGAGCCGAGCTCACGCGCGGCCTTTTCGGCGGCGTCGACGCTGGTCACCGCGATGCCCTTGAGCACCGGGACGCCGAAGTTTCGGAACAGCTGTTTACCCTGGAATTCGTGGATTTTCATGCATCCCCGTCGCGATCGTGCGGGTACCTTGGATTCCCTGGAGGCACTGTCCAACGGTAATTCGTCCGCTCGCGCCCGGATGCGTGAGGGGATCCGCGTCGGCGGCTCGGCAGGGCGGCGTGCACATGCTCGGGACAACGTCGCGACGGCAATCGTTGCCGCGGTCCGGCGGGCCGAGCATACTGCGGGCGTGGTCCTGGTCACCGTCCCCATCCTCACCGCGAACGTCGACGACGCGATCGCGCAGGCGTGGCAGGCGCAGGCCGCGGGGGCGGATCTGGTCGAGCTGCGGATCGATCGCGCGCTCGAACAACTCGAACAACTCGAACAAGATGTCTCGGTCCACGATCTCATCGCCGCCATCCCACGATTCGCCCTTCCGGTCGCCGCGACCATCCGCCACGCCTCCGAGGGCGGGTCCTGGAACGGGTCCGAGGACGACCGCCTCGCGCTCTACGCCCGCTGCGACCGCGCCGGCGCCGCGTACATCGACATCGAGCTCGCGCATCTGCGCCCGGGATGGAAGCCGGATCGCGCGCGGCTGATCCTCAGCCATCACGACTTCTCCGGCATGGGATCCGACCTGTCGGGCCTCGTGCGCCGGATGCGCGCCGCCGGTGCGGATGTCGCCAAGATCGCGGTGACCGCGCAGGACGCCGCCGACCTGGCGGTGATCGAGCGGCTGCACACCGATCACCGCGACGAGGGGCCGCTGGTCGCGATCGCCATGGGCGAGCACGGCCTGGCCTCGCGCCTGCTCGCGGGGGTGTGGGGATCGCACCTGGCCTTCGCGCGGCTCCCGGACCAGCCCGGATCGGCCCCGGGCCAACCTTTGGTGTCGGATCTGATCGATGGCTTCCGCCTGCGTCAGCAGGGCCCGGGAACGCGCGTGTTCGGCGTGATCGGCAGCCCGGTTGCGCACAGCCTCTCGCCGCTGATCCACAACAGCGCGTTCGCCGCCTCGGCGATCGACGCGGTGTACGTGCCTTTCCGGGTCGAGGACCCGGTCGCGTTCTGGCGCGCCTGCGGCGACTGGATCGAGGGCCTGTCGATCACCATCCCGCACAAGCACGCACTGATCGAGGAGGTCGACGAACTCGAGGACATCGCTGCGACCATCGGCGCCATCAACACCATCTACCGGACCGACACCGGCTCGACAATCGGCGCCAACACCGATGCGTTGGCGATCGTGCGCTGCCTCGAGGAGGCCGTGGGTGTGCTCGGCACGCAACGGGTGATGGTCCTGGGTGCCGGTGGTGCCGCTCGCGCCGCCGCGCTGGCGTGCCGCCTGAAAGGCGCGGATGTGACCATCGCCAACCGCACGTACGCGCGGGCGCATGCGCTGGCCTTGGCCAGCGACTGCCGGGCGGTGGAGTTGTCGGAAGCGCCGCGCCGCGCCTACGACGTGCTGATCAATGGTACCTCGGTCGGCATGGGCAAACCGGACGAATCGCCCTGGCCGCGCGAGGCGCACCGGCGTGCGAGCGTCGTCCTCGACACGGTCTACACGCCGCTCGAGACGCGCCTCCTGCGCGATGCGAGCGCCGGCGGCGCCACCACCATCTGCGGCCTGGACATGTTCATCGGCCAAGCCATCGAGCAGTTCAGCCGCTGGACCGGGGTCGACGCGCCCGAGCACCTGATGTACCGGTTGGCGCTCGAGAAGCTCGAGCGCTGACCTGCGTCACCTCTGGCATGTCCGGCACCAGGTCGTGCCGCGCCCGCCGACCACTCCGCCCGTGAGCCGCGCGCCGCAGGCGACGCATGCCTCGCCCGCACGGCCATAGACCCGGAAGCGGTGCTGGAAATAGCCGCTGTCACCGCCGGCCTGACGGAAATCGCTGATCGTCGAGCCGCCGGCGACGATCGCTTCGGCGAGGACGAGGCGGATCTCGTCCACCAGCCGCGCCAGGCGAGCGCGCGTGATCGCGCCCGCGGGGCGCTGCGGTCGGATGCCGGCGCGGAACAGCGCTTCCTGGGCATAGATGTTGCCGACGCCGACCACCACCGCCTGGTCCATGATCACCGCCTTGATCGGCGCCTTGCGGCGTCGGCAGCGCTGGGCGAGATGCTCGAGGGTGAACTGCTGCGCATCGAGGGGTTCCGGCCCGAGACCGTCGAGGCTGGGATGCCGGCCGTGGGGTTCCACCAGGCCGAGCATGCCGAACCGGCGCGGATCGCGGAAGGCGAGTCGGCGGTGGTCGGCGAGGTGGAGATAGCAGTGGTCGTGGGGCCGTTCGTCCCCCGGAGGCGCCAGCCGCCAGGTCCCGGTCATGCCGAAATGGCAGAGCAGGCTGCCCGCCGGGGTGTCGATGAGCAGGAACTTGGCGCGGCGGCGGATGCCGGTGATCGGTTGGCCTGCTAGTCGACGACCCAGCGAGGGTGGGATGCGTACACGCAAGTCGGGCCGCATCAACTCGATGCGCGCGATGCGCGCCTCCGTGCCGATGAGTCGTTCCAGGCCGGCGCGCACGGTCTCCACCTCGGGGAGTTCAGGCATTAGGGCTCCACCGTTTCAAACGTGATGCAGGCCCGGTCCCGAGGGTACACTGTCTGAGAGTTCGCCGCTGGCGGGTTCGGGTCCGGATCGCAACGTTGAGCGTCATCATGGGAGCGCGCTGATGTCCATCGTCCTCGAGTGCCTGAGCGGTGCGCACAAGGGACGACGCATACCCACCGGCGGGGGCAAGCCCCTGGTGTTCAAGCTCAAGAAGCACGATCGCCCCGCTGGCCAGGTGGTCGTCGAGATGTCGGACCAGACCTGCATCATCACCAACCGTTCGGAGATCCCGTGCCTCGTCAACGGGGTGGAGCGTCCGCGCTGCGCTGTGCGCCACGGCGACGAGGTGGTGATCGGCAAGGACACGTTCAAGGTCGTCGATGAAGCCGACACCATGGCGACCCAGGCGATCACGCCGCTGATCATCGACGATGAGCCGAAGCTGCTGCGCTGTTCGGCGTGTCGTGTGATCTTCAATCCCCAACAAGGCTGGAGCGAGGGCGGTAAGCGTCTGTGCCGCGCCTGTCTGGCCAAGGGCGTGAAGCCCGAAAGCCTGAACGGAGGCGGTCCCGCGCCTGCCGTCTCGCCAGCGGCGGCCCCCGGCGTCGCCACCGAAGATCTCGGAACCGTTCCCCCCGTCGTCCCGAAACCAGCGCCTGGACCGAAATCGTCGGCGCGCGAACGCACGCCGCTGCCGGTCGCCGACGGCGAGCGGCACTCGAAGCGCATCAGCGCCTCACGGCTGGCGCTGGTCGAACCGGCACCGACGGAACGCAACGGACTGTTCCGGAAGGTGACCGCCATGCTGGGTGGCGGGCGTGCCGAACGGCAGCGGCTCGATCAACTCGAGGGCGAACGGAATTCCCTGCTCGTCGAGGCGGGTCGCCTGAGCCTCGGCGGCGGCGGCGGCATGGGGATCAACGACAAATCGGTGATGGCGCTCTCCGCCGGTAAGGATGTGCTCATCCGCCAGCAGGAACTCGATGGCGCTGTTTTCGACCAATGGAAGACTCTGCGCGAACGTGCGCAGATCCTCGACACCGAGATATCCGCACTGCGCCGCGTCCTGGATCTCGGACCCGATACCGATGCCCTGCTGAAGCCCGCTCCCGCGCTGCGTCCGGCGAAGAAGGCCCAGCAGGACCAGGCCTTCGCCAACCTCGACGGCTACGGCACCGAGAACCTCGACAGCGACGAGCCCCTGGAGCTGAAGCGGACACCCACGCCAGCCCCGGTGACCGTGCCGGCGCGTTCGCTCTCGAGCGGCCGCAATCGCGCCACCCGCCGTAAGCGCTGAGGGTTCGCGACGTCTCCATAAGGTGCTAGCCCGTCACGAACCTGCGCATAACAAAGGCTAGCATCCCCAAGTGCCTTCCGTAGATTAGGTAGGCTTTCGCTCCACGTACGGCGATGGTAGCCAGCGGGGTTTCCGCTGTCCTCCGGACGCCCTCTTCCTCCTCCGCCGCCTCCGATCGAGGACCCCATGCCCGAGAATCTGCCCCCGCCTCCGAACAAGCCGCGCGGCCTCTTGATGATCATGCTCGCGATGTTCGGCGTGCTGCTCCTGAGCATCTACATGGTCCGCGGGCTGACGCCGAAGGAGAAGCTCTGGAGCAAGATGCTCGAGGAGGTCCGCGACGGCCGCATCGCCAAGGTCCAGACGCGCCAGGAATTCGCGCTGGTCACCGAGGCCAACGGCACCGAGCCGGGCAAGACCTACCGCGTGCTGTACCAGGGCGGTCGGCTCGAGGACTCCGACAAGAAGGAGCTCAACGAGTCGATCGAGGCCTACAATCAACACGCCAAGGAAGAGAACGCCAAGGGCGGCAACATGGTCATCGTCGACCGCGAGGGCTACGACCCTCCGGGCGCGTGGAGCCAGATGATCCCGAGCCTGGTGTTCTTCGCGCTGTTGATCGGCGCGCTCTATTTCTTCGTCTTCCGGCGCATGAGCCAGGGGGGCGGCGTGCTGTCGTTCGGCAAGAGCCGCGCGCAGCTGATCACCAAGGGCAAGACCGGGAAGACCTTCAAGGACGTCGCCGGCATCGACGAGGCCAAGGAGGAGGTCGAGGAGCTGGTCGCATTCCTGAAGAACCCGAAGAAGTTCCAGAAGCTGGGGGGACGCATCCCCCGCGGCGTGCTGCTGGTCGGGCCCCCGGGTACGGGAAAGACCCTGCTCGCCAAGGCCATCGCCGGCGAGGCCGACGTACCGTTCTACTCCATTT
This sequence comes from Planctomycetota bacterium, assembly GCA_013696105.1. Lineage (GTDB taxonomy): Bacteria > Planctomycetota > UBA11346 > UBA11346 > UBA11346 > JACCZE01. The sequence continues at coordinate 5,787 of JACCZE010000006.1, forward strand.
CCGGCTCGGACTTCGTCGAGATGTTCGTGGGCGTGGGCGCCTCGCGCGTGCGCGACCTGTTCAACCAGGCGAAAGACAACTCGCCGTGCATCATCTTCATCGACGAGATCGACGCGGTCGGCCGTCGCCGCGGTTCGGGCATGTCCTCGGGCGGTCACGACGAGCGCGAGCAGACGCTCAACGCGATCCTGGTCGAGATGGACGGCTTCAGCTCGACCGACAAGGTCATCGTCATCGCCGCCACCAACCGCGTCGACGTGCTCGATCCGGCGCTGCTGCGCCCCGGTCGCTTCGACCGCCACATCTTCGTATCGCTGCCCGATATCGCCGGTCGCGAGCAGATCCTCACGGTGCACGCCCAGAAGGTGAAGATGTCGGTCGACGTCGATCTCCAGGTCATTGCCCGCGGCACCCCCGGCTTCAGCGGCGCCGATCTCGAGAGCCTGATCAACGAGTCGGCGCTCAACGCCGCGCGCTACGACCAGGAATCGGTCGGGCAGAAGGATCTCGAGTACGCGCGCGACCGCGTCGCCTTCGGCCGCGAGAAGAAATCCGGTTCGCGGGCCATGCCCGAGCGCGAACGCGTCATCACCGCCTATCACGAAGCCGGGCACGCGATGCTGCAGCTCCTGGTCGAGGGCGGGGACGAACTGCACAAGGTCACGATCATCCCGCGCGGACGCTCGCTCGGCTCGACCATGTACCTGCCCAACGAGGACCGCCACACCCACGGAAAGCGCAAGCTGATGGGCGAGATCTGCGTGCTCTTCGGCGGCCGCATCTCGGAAGAGCTGTTCTGCAACGACATCACCACCGGCGCGTCGAACGACATCCAGCGCGCGACCCAACTCGCCCGCGGCATGGTCTACGAGTGGGGCATGTCCGACAAGATGGGTCCGATCAAGTACACCGAGGACCACGACAGCATCATGGGACCCGAGTCGGTGGTGACGGCGAGCGCGCAGACCCGGCGCGAACTCGACGAGGAGATGCGCAAGATCATCGACGTTCAATATGAACGGGCGAAGCTGCTGATCGAAGCCAACAGCGCCGCGCTCGAACGCGTGGCGAAGGCGCTGCTCGAGCACGAGACGCTGGACGGTGGCCAGGTGAAGACACTGGTGGCCGGTGGCGAGATCCCGCCTCGTCGTTCGACGGTGACGGTGCCCAAGCTCGACCAGCCGGCGAAGCCGGAACCGAAGGCCGAGACGAAGACAGCGCCTCCGATCGGCGGTCAGGACTTGACGCCGCGTCTGGCCTGACGACGCCGATGTCTGGAGTGCGCGCGCTCAGCCGCGCACGGCCAGCGCTGTGATGCCCGCGAGATCGCGCTTGCCGGTGCCCAGCTTGGGGATCGCCTCGACCGGGCGCACATCCCGGGGCTTGGGCCGCCACAGGGCCGGCAGACCGTCGAGCGATGCCAGCAGATCCTCGATGCTGCCGGTGTATCCGGTGTGGAGGACGATCAGCCGTTCTCCACGGCTCTCATCCGGTATGGCGGCAACCGCGATCTCGCATATATCGCCGACGACCGTCTGCAGCGCCGTTTCGACATTGTCCAACGGCACCATCTCGCCGCCGATCTTGGCGAAGCGCGCGAGGCGTCCGGTGATGAAGATGAAGCCGTCCTCGTCCACGCGGCCGATGTCGCCGGTGTTGTAGCCGCCGGCGACGAACGCCTTCGCGGTGAGATCGGGACGATCGAGATAGCCTTTCATGCGGCTCGGCGAACGCACCACCAGCAAGCCTTCGCTTCCCGGAGGCAGCGGCTCGTGGGTGACGGGATCGACGGCGAAGACCTGCTGGCCTGGCAGCGCTCGCCCGACCGAGCCGTCGCGCGCCCGGACTTCGCGTTCTCCATCGCGGTGGACGTCGATGAGGTTGGTGGCGACGGTCGGAGCGAGTTCGGTGCAGCCGTAGCCTTCGAGCAGTTCCGAGCCGAAGCGTTCCTTGAACTGCTTCCTCAGGTCCGCCGGGCAGCGCTCGGCACCGACCACCGCGAAACGCAGGGTCTTGAACTGCTCCGGCTCCACCCGGCGGAGGTAGCCGCGCGCGAAGGTCGGTGTGCTGATCAGGAAGGTGGCGCGTGCGGACTGCGCCAGCTCGCCCAGCGCCTTCGCATCGGACGGATCCGGCTGCGAGGCGACGGTCATCCCCGTGGCGAGCCCCAACCACATGCCGGGGATGAGACCGAAGCTGTGGAACAGGGGCAGGGGGCTGAGGATGACGTCCTGGGAGCGGTGCAGATCCAGCCCATCGGCGACCGACGCGCAGTTCGCGAGGATCTGGCGATGCGTGAGCTCGACGCCCTTGGGATCGCCGGTCGAGCCGCTCGAGAAGACGATGGCCGCGGTGTCGTCGCCATGGCCGCGGGCCAGCCAGCGCGCGGGCATGGTGAAGAAGGCCAGCGCATGGCGCATCAATGTGAGCGTCCCGAGTCTGGGCAGCAGGTCCTCGACCAGGATGATGCGTCCAGGCAGGTCGGGTTCGCCGATGCGACGCAGGTAGAGCCTGCTGGTGACGATGGTGCGGATGCGTGCGAGTTCGCACATGCGCGTCACCTGCGCCGGACCCGCGGTGTGGTTGAGATTCACGGCGGTGCGCCGTGCGAGAGCGAGAGCGACGTTCACGATGGCTCCGCCGCGTCCGGGCGGCAGCACGATGCCGATCGTGCGATCGTCGTGCGTCAGCTCGAGCAGCGGAACGAGCGAACGCGCGACCGCCGCCAGCTTCCAGTTGGCGATGGCACCGCCCGCGTCCTGGACGGCGTTCGCGAACGGTCTGCGCTTGGCCGCGGCGATGAAAGCGGAGGCCAGGGTGCGCCGGTCGCGGCGCGCGCGCTCGTGCGCGTGGTCGAAGCTCAGGTGCATGACGTGGTTCCGTGCCTGGCCGGCGGTGGTGGTTGAGGGGAGCGGCGGACCGATGCGCAGTTCGAGGCGTCGCCACAGCCGCGGCAGGTCGCGCCGCGGCGCGCGGCTCAGCGGGCTGCCCCACAGGCCGTGCAGATACGCGGGGACCACGGGGACCTGCGCCCGTCCGGCGATGCGCTCCAGGCCCGAGCGGAAGGAGTCGGTCTGGCCGCTACGCGTGATCTTGCCTTCCGGGAAGATGACCACGCACTGTCCGGATTTCGCGCTCTCGACCGCGGCATCGATCGATGCGAGCAGCGCGCGGCGCTTGTCTTCGCCCGCCACCGGGATGACGCCGGCGGCGCGCAGCAGGAAGCCGATCACCGGCATCTCGACGTATCGGCGATAGACCAGGAAACGTCCGGGTCTGGGCAGGCTCGATCCCAGCACGACGCCGTCGGCGAAGCTCAGATGGTTGCAGATCACCAGGCAGCCGCCCTCCGAAGGCACGTGTTCGGCACCGATCACGCGGACGCGCCAGATCCGCGTCACGATGCTCGCCATCAGCCAGGCGGCGAGCTGGAGCCGATACCACAGCGCGAATCCCACCGCGAGCGCCAGCGTTCCCAGGCCGAGGATGACGAACACCTGAGCGGGGCTGCGATCGGCTCCGTTTGCCAGCAGCCAATACGCGCCCGCGGCGAAGAAGGTGCCGAACGAGCCGAGGACGCTGACACCGGCCATGATCTGGTTGCGCTTTTCGGCAGGCGAACGCTCCTGGAGGATGATGGTCAACGGCACCTCCCACAGGCCGGCGCCGACGCCGCACAGGAACAGCCACACCGCCGCAGGCACCTGGCTGCGCTCGGCGATCGGCAGTGCCGTGGCTGTTTCCGCATGCCAGCCGACGCACGCCAAGGCGAAACCAGCAAGCGCGGCGCCCACGATCGGCAGCCCCGCCGGGAAGGCTTTCGCCATCCAGCGCGGCGTGGCGACCGAGCCGACGATGACGCCGACGACCAGCGCCAGGAACAGCTGCACCGTGCCGGCTTGGGCGAGTCCATAGACGCCTTTGGCCAGCGGGATCAATCCGACCACGGCGGCACCGCCGAGAGCCCAGAAACCGGCGAGGGCGATCGCGGGTGCGATGATCCCACGGGTGCGGGCCATCGACGACACCTGTGTGGTCACGGCCCAGGGCATCGCGAGCCGGGTGCCCGGCGATTGCGCACGAACTGCCGGGACGCGGAAGGCTCCGACGATGCCCAGCACGCACAACGCACCCGAGAGCAGTGACAGCGCCCAGATCGGCGCACGCGCGACCCACGCCTCTGGCCACGCGAAGCCGAGCGAGCGAGCCAACCATGCGAGGGCTTCCGCATCGGTCACCGCGGAGAGGCACGATCCCACCAGGATCGATGCGACGGTCACTGCCGCGAGTGCGGCGTTGGCGCGGGCGAGTCGGCCGGGCGTCGCCAGTTCGGGGACGATCGCGAGCTTCACCGGAGCGAAGAAGGCACTGGCGATGCCCAACGCCACGAACGACGAGAACAGCAGCGGCACGCTTCCGGTCGCGAACCCGACGATGGCCAAGGCGCAGATCGGCACGTCGGCGATGCGCGCGGCGCGGACGATCAGCTGCTTGGGAAGGCGATCGCCCAGGCTTCCTGCGAGCGGCGCCAGGACGATGAACGGCAGGGTGAACAGGATCATCGCGAGCGAGCTGTATCCCGAGGCGGCGGCGTCCGCCGCCTTGCTGTCGCCCGCGTGTGCGCGGTAGGCGACCGAGACCAATGCGGTGACGACGACCATGCGGTAGAGGTTGTCCAGCGCAGCACCCACCGCACAGGCGATGAGATGACCAGTCAGTCCCACAGGCGTGCTCATGGATATATTGATAACAAACGATAACAAATAATCAAGGGGATGCCGTCACGTGGGCAACAGACTCGTGGACGGCGCCAGCAGCCGAAGGTATAAACGTTCGAAGGGGCGTTCATGCACGTGATGGAGCGCAATGGGGTGGTGGTCGTCACCGTGGTGGATGACCAGTGCGCATCGCTGTGGAAGACGCTCGAGCCTTTCATCGAAGCGGGAAAGCGCAATTGCGTCCTCGACCTGAGCCAGGTCGGATTCCTGAATTCTGTCAACATCGCGGCTATCATCGCAGCGCGCAACAAGGTGGTGGCGGCCGGCGGCAAGATCGCGGTCGCGGACATCAAGGACCGGGTGAAATCCATCTTCCGGGTCTTGAAGCTGGACCGCCTCTTCGATCTCAATCGCAACCTCGACGCCGCCATATTGGCGGTGGGATGACCGTTTCCCTTGTACCCAACAAGCGTTTGATATTCCCGGCCGAGGGCTGCCGGACTCATTGCAAGTCCGTCCCTGCAAAAGGTATGGTGAGACGTGGAGGGCCTGCTATAAGTTGGTTGTTATGCGCCGCATCGCGATAATCAGCGACGTCCATAGTAACATGGCAGCGCTGAACAACGTGCTGAAAGACATCGAAGCTCAGAAAGTGGACGCGATCTACTGTCTCGGCGACGTGGTCGGCTACGGCCCAGAGCCGGTCGAGGCGATGAAGCTGGTGATCGACGTCTGCGAACGCGGCAAGGTGATCTGCGGCAACCACGATCACGCCTCGATCCACGAGCCGATCGGCTTCAATGCCGAAGCGCGCAACGCGGCGATCTGGACCAACAAGATGATCAAGGCCGGCATCTTCTCGTGGTTCAGCGGCAAGGGGAAACGCTGGGATTGGCTGAAGACCCTGCCCAGCAGCTTCACCGAGGACGACGTCCTTTACACCCACGCGAGCCCGCGCAACAACCTCGAAGAGTACATCCTCGAGGAGCACACCATGGGCCGCAGCTATCTGGGCGAAGATCCCAAGCAGCTGCTCGAAGAGAACTTCGCGCTGGTCAACCATACCTGCTTCGTCGGCCACACCCACCGTCCGGGCGTCGTCACCGGGGATGACCACCACTGGCACAGCCTCCAGGCCCTGAACTACCGGTGGACCATCGACGAGCGTAAGACGATCATCAATGTCGGAAGCGTGGGCCAGCCCCGCGATGGCGATCCGCGTTCGTGCTACGTGATCTTCGATGGGGCCAGCGTCGAATGGCGCCGAGTGCGCTACGATGTCGAAGCCACCAAGAGGATGATCTACGACAACCCGAACCTGGGGAACCACCTCGGGGACCGGCTCCTGGTCGGCAGGTAGGCAGGTCGGCAGGTAGCCAGGGCACGGAGGGGCGATCGGGTCGGCATGCAGCCTGCGCAGCCCCTTATTGCCATTGTCTGTCGAACCCTATCATCCTCCCTCCCTTCGACAGCCCGTACTGGAAGCAGCCATGCCCAAGATGAAGAGCCACAAGGCCAGCAAGAAGCGCATCCGCCTCACCCGGACCGGCAAGCTGATGCGCACCCAGTGCGGTGTCCGCCATCTGTTGGCCGACCGCAGCCCGAAGCGCATGCGCAAGCTGCACAAGAAGACCGAGACCACCACCGCGGGCTACAAGCGCCGTGCGCGCTACGCGCTGCTCATGGGCCAACCCTGAGCCAGCGGCTCACCGCTGACCATCCTCCCGACCCCGGCATTCACACCAAGTAGGCCCCCGGCCTCCCCGCCCCTCACGGACGCGGGCTTGTAGAAAAGGACCATCCCATGCGCGCCACCAATGGGGCTTCCCGCCACCGCATGATCAAGCGCATCAAGCGCCGGGCCCGCGGATTCTACAGCGGTCGGCACAAGATGTACCGCGTCATCTGCGAAGCGGTCAAGCGCGCCGAGGTCCAGGCCTTCGCCGGTCGCAAGCTGAAGAAGCGCCAATTCCGCCAGATGTGGATCGCGCGCATCTCGATCGCCTGCCGCAGCCAGGGCATCAACTACAGCCGCCTGATCTACGGCCTGCAGAAGGCGGACATCCGCCTGGATCGCAAGCAGCTCAGCGAGCTCGCGATCCATCAGCCCGCCGCCTTCACCGCGATCATCGAGCAGGCTAAGGCCGCGATCGCCAAGTAAGCCCGGTTTCTTCAGCGTCTCATCAGCGGGCGGCCCATCGGGTCGCCCGCAGTCGTTGGCAGTTCTGATCGACCCTCGAGACGCCAAGACACCAGACGGTCAGGGATCCATCACATGGCATCGACCGGGTGCCGCTTGGCGCCATCGCGCCTTGGCGGTGAGCGCACGTCTTTTCAGCCAGCGAGCAGCTTCTTCAGGCGCTTCTGGCATTCGCCGGAGGCGAACGGCTGTGCGAAGAGCTCCGCTTCCGAGGCACGGTCGATCTCCCCTTGGCGGTCGAGGCGGATGCCGCGGACCGCCGACACCGCCGCCGGGGTGAATTCGCTCAGGCCGGCGACGAAGCGATCGACGGGTCCGTCGCTCAGGCGATCCAACAGGCCCAGCTCGAGAGCGCGTTGGGCCTCGAGGACCTCGCCACCCAGGAACAGGTCGCTGCACATCTCGGCCGGTAACCGGCAGGACAGGCGGCGCAGACCGCCCAAGCATGGCACCAGGGCCCACGCCAGTCCCGGTAGTCCCAGACGCACGTCGCTCGAGCCGATCAGCACATCGCAAGCGAGAGCCAACTCCAAGCCGGTGCCCAGGGCGTAGCCCGAGAGCCGTGCGACGGTGACTCCGGGCCAGCGCTCGAGGGCATCCGCCACGCGCTGTCCCAGGCGACTGTAGGCGACCGCGTCGTCGGAGGAGAAGTCCGCCATCTCGGCAATGTCGGCGCCGACCGAGAACACGTCGCCCTCGCCTTCCAAGAGGAGCGGCAGGTCGCGGTGGTGGCCTTCGGCGAGCGCATCCTCGATGCTCGTGAGCGTGCCGGTATCCAGGACGTTGTAGCGGTCGGGGCGCGTCAGCCGCAGCCGCACCAACGTGTTGCCGACTTCCACTCGGATCGGCTGCAAAGCGTGCTTCGCCATGCGCCCCTCCCCCTGAGGAGAGATACCCCAGGATCGGCTGGGCGTCAAATAGCGCAGAACACCGTGAAAGCCCCTGTCCCACTGGGTGTCCGGCCGCACAAAACCCTCGGGAAATGGGAAATGGCAGATGGTCGTTCTCCACGGGCGCCGAGGGGCGGTGGCGGCATACAATCGGCGAAGCCGATGGCGCCACGATCAGGACTGCCGCGCAGTCCTGATCGAGCCGCGACAAAGCCCGGGGGTAGGCGCACCGCGCCGTAGGGGCGACAGCCCCTGAGCAAACGGGCGCCGATCGGCGGTGGCGGCATACAATCGGCGAAGCCGATGCCGCCACGATGTCGGAGGCACCCGACGACATCGAGCCGCGACAAAGCCC
>JACCZE010000001.1 GCA_013696105.1 Planctomycetota bacterium
GCTTCCGACAGCCGGTCGAGTTCGCGCTGCACGTCGGCCTTGCCGATGGTGCGGTCCGACCACACCTGGGTCTGGCGGAACTTCAGCCGTACGGTGCCGATGGCGATGCCCGGCACCACGGCGATGCCCTTGAAGGACGTCTTGCGGCGGCGGTGCTCCTCGCTGCCAGCTGCGCGGGGCTTTTCTGGGCGCTTCACCATGACGACGCCTCGTCGGGCGGGCGCTGGCCGATCGTTGCGTGACCCTTGCTGAGGATAGCAGCGCTTGGGACAGCCGCGCTTAGGACAGCCGCGCTGATGACAGCCGCGCTGATGCCGGCTGCGCGGTCGACTGGTCCGGAGGTGGCGGCGGCTCGCATCGTCGCCGGAGGTTACCCGGCCGTGCCGGCGCCCGCTACTGCTTGTTGCACCAGGGACGGGACGGCGGCGAGCACGGCGTCCAACCGGGAGGGGTCGGGTCCGCCGCCTTGGGCGAGCTCCGGCTTCCCGCCGCCGCGACCGCCGAGCTGCTCGGCCAGGGATTTCACCAGATTCCCCGCCGACAGCTTACGCGCGACCAGGTCCTTGCTGACCGAGGACAGCACCACCGCCTTGCCGTCGGCATCACCGACCAGGACCACGCACAGGCTGGGCTGCTTGGAACGGAGCGAGTCAGCGAGCTGGCCCATGGCCTTGGCATCGAGTCCATCGACCCGCGCGGCGACCAGGGGCACGCCCGCGACATCCGTCACGCGCGCGATCAGCTCGTCCGCCTGGCCGGTGGCGGCTTGGGCGAGCTTCGCCTCGTGCAACCGGCGCAGCCGTTTGATCTCGGTCTGCAGGTGCTCGACGCGATCGGCGAGATCGCCGCTCGCCTCGATGATCGTCGCCTGCAGCTTGCTGGCGAGCGCGCTGACCTCTCCGCGCATCTGCTCGATGCGCGCGGGCAGCTCCTTGCGCGTGACCTTCAGCCCACGGGCGATGTCCTCGATCGCGCGCGGATCCTCGACCCGGGTCATACCCAGGATCTGGCCGCATTCCGCCGCCACTTCCGCCTCCTCGGCGGCCAACGCGAGCGCGGCCCGGCCCGCGACCGCGGTGATACGGCGGACTCCGGCGGACGACGCCTCCTCGCGCACGATGCGGAAGGCGCGGATCTCGCGCGTGTCCTGGACGTGGCATCCACCGCACAGTTCGCGCGACACCGAGCCATCGCCCATCGAGATCACGCGCACGGTCTTGCCGTATTTTTCGCCGAACTGCGCCTTGGCGCCGAGCTTGCGCGCGTCGTCGACCGGCATCTCGGCGATCACCACCGCATGGCCGGCGTGGATCTGCTCGTTCACCCAGTTCTCGACCGCATCGAGCTGCTCGCGGGTCAATCCGCCGGGATTGTTGAAGTCGAAGCGCAAGGCGGTGGGCTCGACCTTGGAGCCCTGCTGCTCGACGTGATCGCCGAGCACGCGCCCGAGCGCGCTGTGCAGGAGGTGCGTGGCGCTGTGATGGCGGACGGTATCCTTGCGTTTGTCGGCATCGACCGCGGCCGTGACCATTCCCGGATGCGCGGTGCCGGAGACGACCTCGCCGCTGTGGATGACCAGTCCCTCGTCCTTCTGGGTGTCGGTGACGCGGATGGCGAAGTCGCCGCCCGAGACCGTGCCGATGTCGGCGACCTGGCCGCCCGACTCGGCGTAGAACGGCGTGCGCACGAGCGCGAAGCGCACGCGCGTACCGGTCGGCGCGCGATCGACCGCCCGGCCATCCGCCTCGAGCAGGGTGATCTCGCTCTCGCACTCGAGCTGATCGTAGCCCACGAACGACGTGACCCCGAGCTTGGGCTTGGCCTCCTGCAGCGCGGTGGAGGTGAACACCTCGATCGCCTTTCCGCCCTGGGAGATCCTGATGAATTCCGCCCAGCGCTCGTCGAAGCGCTTCTCATCGATGGCCAGGCCCTTGGCCTGCAGCAGCTCCTCGATGATCTCCTTGGGGAAGCCGTTGGTGGTCACCAGCTCAAAGGCGTCGTCGCCCGAAAAGGTCTTCTGGCCCTGGTGGCGATCGAGCGCGCGCTGGAACAGCTCGAGCCCCTTCCGCAGGGTCCGCCGGAACATCTGCTCCTCGGCCTTGAGCGTGGCGACGACCAGCTCCTGGCGGCGGACGATCTCCGGATACGCCTCGCCCATCGCCGCGACTACCGAGGCGACGATCTCGTGCAGGCGGGCGTCGGCCACCCCGAGCCTGTCGATGTCGAGAGTCGCACGGCGGATGAGACGGCGGACGATGTACCCGCGATCCACGTTCGACGGCTGCGCGCCGTCGGTGACGCAGAAGGTGATCGCGCGCACGTGGTCCGCGACACGCCGCAGCAGGACATTGCGCTCCTTTTGCTCGGGGTCGCGCGTGGCGGTGTCGTAGGCCTTGCCAGACACCTGCGTGACGCTGCGGATGATGGTCTGGAAGATGTCGATGTCGAAGTTGTTGACGACCCCCTGCACCGCGCAGACCAGACGCTCGAGACCGCCGCCGTAGTCGACGTTGGTGCGGCCGAGCTGCTCGAGATTGGGCGATCCGTCGGCATGGGGCTTGCGCACGTTGAACTGCGGAAAGACGGAATTGCCGATCTCGACGAAACGCCCGGTGTCGGAGCGCAGATCGTCGGTCGGATCGTCGTTGGTGCGCAGATCGTAGAAGATCTCGCTGCAGTAGCCGCCCGGGCCCTCCGGCCCCTCGGATGGCGCACTCGCCGGCCAGAAGTTGTCCTTGTCGCCGAGCTTGAAGATCCTGTCCTCGGGCAAACCCATGACGTCGATCCAGAAACGGTAGGACTCGTCGTCGGTACGGTGCACCGAGACGGTCAGCCGTTCGGGCGCCAATCCCAGACGCACGGTGTAGAATTCCCAGATCCAGCTCAGGGCCTCCTTCTTGAAGTAGTCGTTGAAGGAGAAGTGCCCGAGCATCTCGAAGAACGTATGATGCCGTTCCGTCCGGCCGACGTTCATGATGTCGTTCACCCGCAGGCACTTCTGCGAGGTGGTCGCTCGCGTGAAGGGATGCGTCCCCCGCCCCAGGAACATATCCTTGAACTGCGACATGCCGGCGACGGTGAACAGCGTGGTTTTGTCATTCTCGGGCACGAGCGGGGCGCTGGGATAGCGCACGCAACCCTTGTCGGCGAAGAACGCCAGGAAGGCTTCGCGGATCTCGGCGGTGGTGAACGGCCTGGGCATGGTGTCCTCGTGCTGTTGACCGCAGAGACGGTCCCCGATTCCACCTCGCACGCCGGAAAGGGGTACCAACCGTAAATCCGGTGCCTCCATCGGCAAGCGTCGCTATTGACCTCCTCCCCCTGCACAGATAAATGCCGGGCCTTCCAACGACATCGGACCGTAGCTCAGCCTGGATTAGAGCGCTTCCTTGGGGTGGAAGAGGTCGCAAGTTCGAATCTTGTCGGTCCGACCAAAAGAAGAAACCCACCGGCTTTTGCGGTGGGTTTCTTCTTTTGGTCAGACAC
>JACCZE010000013.1 GCA_013696105.1 Planctomycetota bacterium
CGATATCGACCATCACCGGGCGATGATCGGACAGGTCCCACGACGAGTCGATGATCCAGCTCGAGACGGTGCGGATGACGCTGGTGCTGTCCTTGGAGCGGAAGATGTAGTCGGGGCGCCAGTTGGCCGAGTTCGACGGCGGCGCCGACCAGCCCTGCGGATTCGACGTCTCGGACCAGGTATCGATGTAGTCCTTCTGGATCTCGGTGATCCAGTAGGTGTCCCAGTGCGAGTTCATGTCGCCGACGAACAGCTTCGGGCCGGCGAAGGTGCGCATCCAGGGCATGATGATCGCGATGTTCTCGGTGCGATAGCCTTCGCCCCATTCCGGCGGACCGCCGATATCCAGATGGGTGTTGAACACGTTCACCAGCACGCCGCCGATGTTCAGCTTCACGCGCGTCGCGGTGCGGTTGGCGCCCCAGGTGTTGCGGCCGATGTCCTTCCACTCGCTCTCGACCTGCGGATAGGTCGAGAACACCTGCGGGGCGTTGTTGAACGGACTGACGTACCAGGTCTTCCCGGTGAGGCGCTCGAGCTCGCTCGTGTAGGTCGGCACCAGCGACGGCTCGCACTCTTGCGCGCCGTAGATCTGCGCGCCCGAGTTCGCGATCTCCAGCGCCTGGGCCTTGGCCGAGGTCACGTCCTGGGCCCAGCCCTCCAGGTTCCAGGACATCACCCGCACCGTGGTCTCGACGGCGGACGCCGAAGCGGTGACCAGGGCGATGAGGGTCATGAGGGCGATGAGCTTGGACATGGTCGGTCTCCGTGAGGGGGATCGGTCGGGAGCGTGGGCTCCGTGGATGCCTGGGTCGCGGGAAGCCCTTGTTTAACGCGCCAGGGCTGATGGGGAAAACCGGTGTATCACCCGGGAAGCCGGGACTGGGAACGGATGGAACCCTCGGTGAGGGCATCGCGCCATCCGTCATGGACCCAAGTTTGAAACAGTTTTGGTGTAGAGACTTACAGCCAGCCAAGGCACGACAACGATCCCGCGCGTGCTATACTCTGATCTATGGCAGTCGATCATGCGCAGGCTCTCATCGTCGTCATCGACGACAACGTCGGCGACCTGGAGCTGGTCACCGAGGGGCTGCGGGCCTCTGGGCTCGATGCGCGCGTGGTGACGATCAATGGCGGACGAGAGGCGATCGGCTACATGGATGCGGCGCTCCGCTACGTCAACGATCCCCCTGATCTGATCCTCCTGGACATCAACATGCCGGGTACGAACGGCTTCCAGGTCCTGGAGTACATCCGTTCGCACGGCGCCTTCGCCGATCTGCCGGTCTTCATGTTCAGCACCAGCATCCGCGCGTGCGACATGGAGCGCGCCGAACAGCTCGGAGCGACCGGCTACATGGGGAAGCCGGATACCTTCGCCGAGTACGAGGAGATCGCCGACCGGCTGGTGCGATTCCTGCCGCCGGATCGGTGAATCCGCGGAACGGTTTATCACGGAGGGAGCCTCGCTCACGATGAGCGAGGCTCCGCACCATCCGAGCCGATCGCGAACCCGCACGGTCGGTACGCTCGCCCCGCCCAAGCCAGAGCCAGGGCCAAAGCCAAAGCCCCTCCGATCTATGACCCGTCCATAGATCCTTCAACGTTGGCGCCGTCCTGGCCGACGCGGCTCTGGCGGAAGAGGATCGGGCCGGGGCTGGGTGGCGGCGAGGATGGAGAAAAATGGACGCACTCTTTGTTGTGCACACGAGCGAGGATCGCATGACGGTGAGGGGTTCACGCACAACAAAGTGTGTGGCTATTTTGCGGCTTCCGCCCTTCCCCTGCTGTCTCTTTCGTGACGTGCAGGTAGGCCAGGCCGACGTTGCGCCTCGTTCCCCAGGTCGTGGGCATTGAGGATTGCACCTGTGGCACAAATGGGATACAGTGGTGCCATGACTACCACCGCAGCCCCTGTCCGTAGCGCGATGGTCCGGGCCCGCGTTAACCCCGACCTCAAGCGCCGCGCCGAGGCGGTGCTTAATCGGCTCGGGCTCGGTCCGTCCCAGGCGATCAACATGCTCTACGCCCAGATCCTGCTTCGTAAGGGTCTGCCCTTCGAGGCGCGGCTCCCAAGCAAGGAGACCGCCGAGGCGATGCGCCACGCTCGTCAGGGGCGGGTCCAGAAGGCGAAGGATGCAGCGGACCTCTACAGGAAGCTCGGCATTTGAGGGCGCTCCAGCCAGCCACTACTTCCGCCTTCAGGAAGGACGTGAAGCGTTGCAAGAGGGCCCATCTGTCGATGGGCGACCTCAAGGCCGTCATGGACAGGCTCATCAACCAGACGTCGCTTGAGGCCAAGCATCGGGATCATCGGCTGAGTGGGAACAACAAGGACTTCCGGGAGTGCCACATCCACCCCGACTGGTTGCTCGTGTACCGGATCGAGGGGAACGTGATCACCTTCACTCGTACAGGTAGCCATGCCGAGTTGTTCGGCATGTAGGCACCGCCTACGTCGATGTATTGACATGCCCCTTCCGACCCCGGACCCCGGACCTTCACCGACCTGCCGCGATCCCAGGGCATAAAGGCCGTGGGCTCTGGCTCTGGCTCTGGCTTCCCGGATTCAAATCGGCCGAAGCCCAAGCCGAAGCCCACATCTTTTGTTGTGCACACGAGCGAGGATCGCATGACGGTGAGGGGTTCACGCACAACAAAGTGTGTGACCATTTTTCGGCTTCTATAGGGCCTTCTCCTGCTGCTGGACATGATAGCGCTGGTGATATCATAGTGTCATGCATGGCGAACGGCTTGCCGGTCGGATGTTCTACAAGTCGCCATCGTTTGCTCGTCAGGCAGGCGAACTCGCGGCTTGGAGCCAGATCGATGACTTGAAACGGCGTCTGAACCGTGACCCTACGGTCGGCGACGTCATCAAGGGAAGCGGCAGCCTGCGCAAGATCCGCATTCCTCTTCCGGGTCGAGGAGCCAGGGGCGGTGGACGGGTCATCTATTACCAGGTTGTCGAGCCTGCCGTCGTCCTGCTCCTGGCTATATACGATAAATCCGATCAAGCCGACCTCGACACCGATGACATCAAGGCGTTGGTTCGATTACGCCAGGCAATGAGTCGTCAGTTGGAGCTGCCCCAGTAACCGGAGGAACACATCATGGGAAAAATCACGAAGCACATGAAGGCCGAGATCGAGGCGATGGAGAAGGGTGACGCTTTCGCCACCGAAAGCCCCGTGGGGGACCGCGGCGAGCCGCGTCCGCCTGCGTCGCGTGCAAACGGTCGGATCCTGCTGCGCTTGAGCCGCCAGGAGCATGCCCGTCTGGTGCAAGAGGCCGCTGCCGAGGGAGTCAGCCTCAATCATTACCTCACCGAAATAGTGTGCCGCCGCGAAGGAGTGGAACATTCACAACGGCCGGCGTCGTTCCGTCGATCGCCGACGGCGAGGCGGAGTCACAGTCGGAAGCGTTGAGACCGGCTCGGATCCCCGACCCTGGATTCCGCGAACAGCACCCCGAAGCGCTCCACCCCCTGTTCCCAGGGGGCAGGCCGGAGGCCGTTGTCGGGGGTTCGTAAACCCCCGACCAAAAGCGGGGATCAGGGTCTCGTAGGTCGAGACCTGCTCGTCCCCACTCGGCGCGCGGGCCGATGACGGTCGTCCACCGGCTTACGCGATGATCGGAATCTCAGTCACTGCCGAGAAATCGCGGTCGTGGGTGACGACGGCAAAGCATCCGGCGGCGAGGGCAGTGGCCAGTTGGATCGCATCAGGCAGCTTCAGGCGGTACCGCGCTCGCAGACGCGCCGCATGGACGGCGATTCCGGCATCGAGCGCTACGAATCGCCAACCAGCCCCGCCGGTCAA
This sequence comes from Planctomycetota bacterium, assembly GCA_013696105.1. Lineage (GTDB taxonomy): Bacteria > Planctomycetota > UBA11346 > UBA11346 > UBA11346 > JACCZE01. The sequence goes on from JACCZE010000013.1 coordinate 3,825, forward strand.
CGCCTGCTCATAACGCTCGAGCAGGACTTCGTTGCCGGTGCGCGCCGGTCCTCCGAGAACCTCAGCCAGAGTGATCGGCGTCACCACCAATTCGTTTCGACCCTGCTGAACCGCTTCAAACAGCGGTTGGTAGCGTGAAGCGGAATTCGAATTCTTGAGAAAGTAGATGATCGGATTGGTGTCGATCAGGATCGACGCTCCGGCTGGGATCTGGTCGAGGATCAGGTCCATTCATCACGCTGGGCTGAGAGGGCATCAGGGCCGGTCCACAATGCAGCACCGGAGCCACGGAGCGAAACGAGATCGACCGATGGTCGCGTACGCGCCTGCGCAATGGGGACGACGGCCGCGATCGGTCGCCCGTGCCGCGTGATGATGATGGACTCTCCACCGTGCGCTCGCTCCAACAGCATGGGCAACGCTTGGCGGGCTTCTTCGACTCCGTAGGAAGTGGGCATGGATGAAATGTACAGCCCGTACAGAATAATGCAAGGCATTGGATGACAAGATGATGTCGAACATGAGGGAGGGGCGGGGAGTCATGCTCGGGACTGGGGACGGGGGGGTTGGCTGCGAGCGTGGGGGGAAGTGCCTGTCCTGAAATATCGCCGATCAGCAGCCAGCGCGAGCGGTGCGCCACCGAGCGCTGCCAGGTGCGGATCATGCGCCGGGTGAGGATCGCGTAGAGCGCGAAGGTGATGAAGGTGGGGGCGAGGATGGAGTAAAATGGACGCACTCTTTGTTGTGCACGCGAGCGAGGATCGCATGGCGGTGAGGGGTTCACGCACAACAAAGTGTGTGGCCATTTTTCGGCGTCGATTTGATGTAATACAAATCGTATTCCAGTTTGATGCGCGCGTCCTCGACGGATGAGCCATACGGATAGCGGACCTGGGCCCAGCCGGAGAGGCCGGGGCGCACGATGTGGCGCAGGTGGTAATAGGGGATCAGGGTCTCGTAGGTCGAGACCAGCTCGTCCCACTCGGCGCGCGGGCCGATGAAGCTCATGTCGCCGCGCAGCACGTTCCACAGCTGCGGCAGCTCGTCGAGGCGGCTCTTGCGCATGAAGGCGCCGACGCGGAGCGCCTTGCCAAGGATTGGCACCACGTCAGCATCCAGCATGCTTGGACGAACGCTCACGCCTCAGGCCATTGAACGCGCCATACACCGCATACGCGGTCATCGAGTGATGCTCGATGCCGATCTTGCCCGTCTATATGGAGTCGAGACGAAGGCGCTGAATCAGGCGGTGAAACGCAATGCCTCACGCTTTCCCGAGGATTTCCTTTTCCGCCTCACCGCCGAAGAGGCCGACAACTTGAAGTCACAGATTGTGACTTCAAGTTGGAGAAAAATGGACGCACTCTTTGTTGTGCACGCGAGCGAGGATCGCATGGCGGTGAGGGGTTCACGCACAACAAAGTGTGTGTCC
>JACCZE010000024.1 GCA_013696105.1 Planctomycetota bacterium
CCCGCTGGAACGAACGCCAGGTGGCCATCGCCGCCCGCTTGGCTGGCGGGGAGATCGTGCGCCGCAAGGACCTGGAGACCGAGTTCGCCGTCAGCGACAAGACCCTGAAGCGCGACCTCACTGCGATGAAGGCCAAGGGCCTCGCGCTGCCGCAAGGCAACGGTAGTGATCACACCTGGATGGCTGGGCCAGCGTTGCGGGTGAAGAGGTAGGTCGGGTTACACGAAGGAGTTGTTATCCTTGACCAAATACTCTTAATAGATAAGAGTATTTAAGTTATGGGCGCTACCCCTTCGTTTACTGAGCTGCCGTTGCGAGGTCCTGGGGGACTGACGGTCGCATTTGGTCAGAGCGCCGACTCATCGAGCGCGGATCTGCGCGTGCAGGATCCGGCAGGACACACGGTAGCGCACCGACGGGTACGATTGGTCGAGGCGACGACCTACCTGGCTGCGGTGCCTTCGGCCTGTCGAGACCCGGTGATCCTGCACTACGCCGGCAATCAGCGGCATCCTGCCGGCGAACAGGCCGCCCTGTCTTGGGTCAACGACGAAGGGCGAGGGCTGATCCGCCTGCTCCAGGATGGCGGGCCTATCCTCGTCCTCCAACTGCACGGCCCTCTTCCGCAGGAGCACCAGCCGATTGCTCGGCGCACTGGTAGCCGGGGGCCCAGCCGTAGCTCGGATCTCTGGGTGGTCGTCGTCGCTTGGTCGTTGCCAGCGGGCTTCACCGCGAGCGAGATCGCCGACATCACGGGCATCTCGACAGTCACGGTTCGTGATGCGCTGGTGAAACTGCAGGCCATTGGCCTGGTTGATCACGATCCACGGCGGGCATCGACGTATCTGCCCTGCATTCGCCGGGGTGAGGTACTGCACACGTTCCTGACCGAACGCTGGAGCGAATGGCGGCTGGGTACGGGCACGCCGAGCCTGCGCCCGATCTATCGTTCGTTCGCGGCCATCCAGGAATGGAACCTCCTTTATCGTCGCTTGCAGCCGACGGCGATCCGCTGCTTTCCGACCGGTGTCACGGCCTTGGAAGGTGGCCCTGATACGGCGCAGAGAGCGTGGCTGCTACCTTCGGGCCTCGATCCCGAGGTTCATTGCTACGTGGCGGCTGAGGATACCGAACGCTTCGCCGAGACGGCCCAGATCACCCTGCTCCCCCCTGATCGGGCCAATGGGACGAGTAGCGTCTGCCTGCTAGCCGCCGATCATCCGGCCATGCGCCTCGTTGCCCATCGCCGGGCCAAGGGATTCTATCAGCCAGCGTGGCCGTGGGGGCTGGCCGCCTTGGACGCCTACGACCATCCCGATGCACGAGTACGCCAAGTTGCCGATGAAGCGCTGCGGGGGTGGATCACCAATCAAAGCATCGAGATCGGGAAGCATCAGCTATGACTCCGCAGGAATCCGTCCTCGTCGCCCTGACCGAACTGATCGAACATGCCAAACTCCAGGGCGAGGCCGTCCTGATCGGAGGCCAGGCACTGCGCGACTGGCATGCCCGCGAGTTGCACATCCTGGACCAGCGCTCGGGCGTACCGGCTCCGAGAAGCACCACCGACATTTGGCCACGCAGGTCGAAGAACTGCTGAACCTCCGTGAACGGTCGCCACTCCTCGCTGAAGCTGATTGGAGCGAATGGCAACGCCTTCAGCGAGCGGTCAGGCAATGCCTGGACGAGGGAACCCTGGTGGACGGCGAACCGACAAAAGGTTGAGCCCATGCGCCTTCGCACCCAGCGAAGGTGATGCGTCGCGGGGACATCGCAGGGACACGCCATGTCCCTGCGGGGACATCGTTCGCGGGGACATCGTTCGCGGGGACATTTGCGGGGACACAACCGTCCCCGCGCGAAGCTCGCGGGGACATTTTACAACGCCCATCACGCCACTTCGCGCAGAAGCCGCTGCGCCATGAGGAGATGCGGTGCCAGATCACCTGCGAGAACTTGCGTGAAATGGTCGACCCATTTGCTCCCGCCTCGTTGACCTTCTAAGTCTGGGCAGTCGCCCCGACCGTCTTGGCGGTGGATCTATCCGCCTCATCTCAGCGCGCCGTATCGGCGACCGACATCCGACATCGAGGGCGGACGTCCCTAGAGGACGTTCTCGGACGGTATCAGTTCACGCAGGCGCTTGATCGCCTTGGCCTCGATCTGACGCACCCGTTCGCGGGTCAGGCTGAAGACCTTGCCGATCTCTTCGAGCGTCATGATCGGATATTCGTCCATGCCGTAGCGGTAGCGCAGGACGTCGGCTTCGCGACTGGGCAGCTGGTTCAGGCGAGATTGCAGGAACGACACGTCTTCGTGATCACCGAGGACCGCTTCGGGATCGCTGCCGCTGTTGTTGTCCTCGAAGAACGAGCTGAGGTCGCCCACCTCCTGGGTGTCCAGATTGGCGCCGTTGATCAGGCTCGTGCGCATGATGCGCTGAATGAGCTTGATGTTCTCCTTCGGCAGCTTGAGGACCTTGACGATCTCGGCGATGTCGGTGACGTGCGGATTATCGCGCGAGAACTTCTTCCAGCGCGCGACGAGTTCCGCCATGTAAGCGGGGACACGGATGTTCTTGACCTTCTCGAGCAGCGCGCGACGGATCGCCTGCTTGATCCAGTGGACCGCGTAGGTCGAGAACCGGCATTCCATGTCGGGGTCGAAGCGTTCGACCGCGCGCATCAGGCCGATGTTCCCTTCCTCGATCACATCGAGGATGGGCATGCCCTGGTTGTTGTACTGCCGCGCGACGCTCAGGACGAGGCGCAGGTTGCACTGGATCAGCTCTTGACGGGCGGTCTTGTCGCCCAGGCGTAGGCGGCGGGCGAGGGCGCATTCCTGTTCGCGAGTCAGCACCTGGAAGACGGAGACGTCTTTCAAGTACATGTCGAGCAATGCATCGCGTGCCATGGCGCCGCTCCGGGACTCAATTGAAGCACCGGGAGTTAGACATGCAATGGAAGGCTGAAAAAACGCGGCATTCACGCATGCGAAGAGGTCTAAAATCGCTGCAGACCATCCAACTGATGCCAGCAATGCGCACCCGGAGCATGAACGCGTGTCGAAGTTGTCGACAATCTCACGCTCGCCGACGCTCCTGATCCAACGCGAGCGCTTCGATGATCAGTCGCGGCGAGAGGTTGCGTGCGATATCGTGATGGAGATTCGCCAATCGCTCCATGCGCAGCGCCAAGGCGAGGGAGGGATCCTGCCGCAATTCGCGCTGGAAGTCGTGTGCGAGGGCGACCAACCATTGGCGCAGCACCCGACGCTGCTCGGCGGACACGGTGCGCCCCGCGGCCTCCTGCTCGGCGGTGACCGATGTCGGGAGCGCATCGATGACTCGCGCGACGATCTCGCTGCGCAGGCCATCGCGGCTGAGGGCTCGGAGATCCTCGAGCGGAACCGGGGAGATGTCGCCCCAGAGGCCGCGGTGGCCACCGGCGGAGCGTTCGGACCGCGCGTGCGCTTCTGCTGTCGGGATGCCGGCACGGCCGAGCACCACGGCGACATCGGATGCAGCCAGGGGCTGCAGGCGGTACAGCTGGGCCCGAGAACGGATGGTCTTCAGCACCGCTGACGCCTGAGCGGTCGTGGCGATGAAATAGGCTCCCGCGGGCGGCTCTTCGAGCACCTTGAGCAGGACATTCGCAGCGGCGTTCTGCAACCGTTCGACCGAGTACAGGATGAAGACCCGGCGCTCGCCCATGAGCGGGGATTCGTAGGCGCGCGCCACGATGTCATCGCGCAGGAGGTCGACCGGGATGTCCTCCGATTCGCTGTCGTGCGGCGTAGAGACGAGATCCGGATGGGTTCCGGCAGCGCAGAGCGCGCAGGCGGGACAGGTTCCGCACGCGTCGCCATCGATCGGTCGCGCGCACAAGAGGGCCTGCGCGATGGCACGCGCCACGGTCCTGCGACCGCATCCGGGAACTCCTTCGACCATCGACGCGTGCGGCAATCGCGAACGCGCGATCAGGCGTGCGATCAGGCGCGCCACGCTGGGCTGGCCGACGACCTCGGCGATCCTCACGGCAGCGTCGCCGGGAAATGCGTCACTTCTCGAACACTTCACCGGGTTTGAGCGGGTGGGACGCCCACTCGATCTTCATGTTCGCCAGGAAGGCGAAATAGACGTCCCCCTGATTGGTCGGAATCGGCTCCTGGGTCGCGACGATGATGGTCTTCGCCGGCACGCTCTCGAGCGATTGCTTCGGCGCCGCATAAAGGAAAGGCGATCCCTTGACCGGATCGTAGAAGCGGTTCACGCGGTTGCGATCCTTGAGGATGTGCCGTTCCCACAATTCGCCCAACGTCATCGGCCAGGCACCGAGACGGAAATTGAAATCGAGGACGGATTTGCCGACCAGATCGAGCATGAACACGCAGTCCTGCTGATTGCCGCCGGTCGATGGGCGCCAGGCAGGATTCACGTACTCGGGCTTCCCGAGACCGTCGAACAGGATCGCATTGAGCAATCCCTTATGCGGACCGGCGATCGTACCGGGATGGACCACGCCAGCCTTGGTGAGCTGTGCGAGCTTCTGATCCGCCATCCAACCCATCTGGACCGCGCCATTGGCATCCGATGCTGGAGCCTTGCCCTGCTGACGGATCTCGTCGCGCAGCCGCGGTTGGGTCTCGATCATCTGCGACAGCGCGAGATACCAGTCGATGGCCTGCGCCTCGCGGCCGGTCCGGCGGAGGCCTTCGCCGACGACCAGTACCTTGTTGAGCAGATCATCGCGGGTGAACTCCTCATTCTGGATGGCGGCGATGAAATTGTCGGTAGCGATGGTGAGGAATCCCACGTATTCGTCGAGCATCCGTTTGCGCTCGCGCACCAGGCCCTGCAGAAGCGGCCGTGCATTGTTGTTCTGGGGCATCTTCGTGAAACGCTCGCCGAGAGTGTCGAGGACCTTGCGGCTGACGGTCAGATCGCCATTGCGCAACTCGAGTGCGAAGTAGGTGAGTCCGGCGATCAGCGAGCCTTCGTTCGTCAATCCGCCCTCTTCGAAGATCTGCTTGTAGACCGGAAGCCATTTGGCCAGCGAGAAGGATTCCCCCTCCTTGACGTGGCGCATGACCTTGTCGTTCACTTCCTCGTATCCGCCATCGAGCTGCTGATGACCGATCGGCACATTGACGAAGGCGCGCAGCGCCCACGCGCCCATGAGCGCGGTCTTCGCTATCGCGGCTGGGCGGGCACCGCGCTTCTCATAGCATTTGAGCGCATACCGGTACCGCTTCTCGATCGGGATCGACTGCTGTGACATCACGAAGTCCTTGCGATCCACCGGAGGCTGGCCGTGGTTGCGCGCCATCGATTGGGCCGATTGGAAGCTCCGGTTGAAATCGGTCTGCCACTCGCTGTTGAATTCCTTGTCGACCCACGCTTTGATCTCGGGCGGAATGCCGCCGAGGAATCGTCCCGATGTCGAATCCCATTCGGCGGTGAGAGCCGAGAAGTAGGAGTATGGACAGGTGGCGACGTAATAGCTGTACTCCGCGATGCCGGAGCTGTGACGGCATCCATCATCGTCGTAGCCCATGTCCACCAGGGCCTCGCCAGTCGCCTGTTCCGCGGGTATGCCGACGGTGGTGAATGGTTGGCCATTGATCGGAGAAATCAGGGTCATGTCCTGGACCTGCAGGGCATGCGCATTCGCTGCGGACAGCAGCAGGACCAGCGCTGCGAACAGATTGCGGATCCGGGACAGATTCATGAGCGCTCCGACACTGCTGCGGGGACTAGGACGGTACGGCGTCTCTGCCGTGGAAACGCCGCATCGTTGTGCCGGCGAGCGAGCGTTCCAGGGTCAGATCCAAGCCGAGGGGCCGGTGCGTGCCGCACCCATACGGTTTGGCCTTACCCACCGGCGGCACCTGCAGATCTGATCAGGCGTTGATCGACACCACTTCGATGACCGTCAGCTCGGCGCGGAATCCCTTGCGCCGGTTGGTCATGTGCTTCCGACGCTTGAACTTGCCGACGGTGATCTTGTCACCACGGGTGTGGCTGACGACCTTGCAGACCGCCTTGGCGCCGGCCACGAAAGGCGCTCCGACCTTGACGGTGGCGCCATCCGAGACCAGCAGCACTGGCATCTCGAAGGTCGCACCGACCTCGTGCTCGGCACGGTCGAGCGTCAAACGCTCGCCGGCGGTAGCCTTGTACTGACGGTTACGATCCTGGATGACGGCGTACATGGCTGATCTTTCTGCAGACTGACGGCTTGTTACAACCGATGTTATTCAAAGGCTTTGGAACGCGCTGAAGGCTCAGCGGCGACGGCGGCCCCGTGAATGGCGGGGCGGAACTCTACCAGTCGAGCGGTTACGCGCAAGCTCTGCGGTCGCGCTCGCAGTAGGCGCATTGCTCGACGCGGCGATGGCCTGGACGAGCACCGGCGTGGCGGGGCTGAAGAGCAGGCGCCGGAGGCTGGCGGCATCGTCCCAGACGCTGGCGGCCCGACGCTCGATCGGTCCCGAACCGGGTCCTGCGGTTTCGATCGCAGCGGCCGCAGGCTTGGGAGGCTGCAGCGACAGGTGGATCGGATCGGCATCCAGCTCACGCTCGAGGTCGGCGGGTTTCATCGCCGCCAGCTCCTTGGCCAATGCCACCGCCTTGGCCTGCTCGACCATGAGGGGCGCCAGCAGGCTCGGCCGCACCGGCTGCGAACGCTCGCCACGCTCGCCACGCTCGCGCGGACGCTCCCCTTTGCGGAACGACGGGACCAGGCGGAATTCACGGGCCTTCATCAAGCTGTCGCCGGTGAAGACGATGCGGCAATCGGTACGCTCTTCGAGCTCGGATATCTCCTTGTGACGCGCGTTCAGGATCGACAAGGCGAGGTCATGCGGCAGCACCACCTCGAGGCGCGACAGGCTCTTGCTGTGCAGCATCTGGCGAATCTCGCGCAAGCAGTCGATCTCGAGCGTCTCGGCGGTCTTCACCGATCCGGTGCCCACGCAATAGGGGCACTCGGCGGATGCGACGAGCTTGTGGCTGGGACGAGTACGCTGACGCGTCATCTCCACCAGGCCGAAACGCGACAACGGAGACAGCTGGATCTTCGCCTTGTCGACCATCAGGGCGCGCCTGAGCGCCAGCTGTACCAGGCGCTGGTTCTCGCGGTTCTCCATGTCGATGAAATCGATGATGATCAACCCACCGAGATCGCGCAGCACGAGCTGCTCGGCGATCGTCGACAGCGCCTCGAGATTGGTCATCAGCGCGGTGGTTTCGACGTCGCTCGAATCGCGGTTCTTCGCGCTATTGACGTCGATGGACACCAGCGCCTCGGTCTGCTCGATGACGATCGTGCCTCCCGAGGGCAGCTGCACCTTGCGGTCGAAGATGCGCGCGAGGCGCTCCTCGAGACCGTAATAGGTGAACAGCGGCAGCTCGTCGCGGTGGTGCTGGATGCGATTGCAGAGTTCGGGCATGAACACCTGCGCGAAAGCGCGGGCTTCATCGTACAGCTTCTCCTGATCGATGACGATCGACTGCACATCCGCGGCGGCGGTGTCGCGTAACGTGCGGACCACGACGTCGGCCTCCTGGTACAGGCAGGCGGGAGCACGCACGCGCCCTGACAGCGATTCGATCTCGGCCCACAGCCGCTTCAGGAATTCGTAGTCGAGCTTGATGTCGTCCTCGGTGCGCTCGGCAGCGGCGGTTCGCACGATGAAGCCGAAGCCCTCGGGAGGCACGAACGATGCAAGGATGTTCTTCAGGCGCTTGCGCACCGCCGGATCCTCGATGCGCTTCGAGACGCCCTTCGCAGCGTCCGAATTCATCATCACCAGGTAGCGCCCGGGCAGGCTGAGGTACATGCTCATGCATGGACCCTTGTCCTTGATCGCCTCCTTCGTGATCTGGACGAGGATCTCCTGACCGGCGTGGAGCACGTCTTCGATGCGTTTCGAGCGGCCCTTGTCGTGGACGATTTCATCGACGTGGATGAATCCGTTTTTTCCGGCGCCGAGATCGAGGAACGCCGCGTCGAGGCTGGGCTCGACGTTCGCGACACGCGCTTTGTAGATGTTCCCGAGGTGCTGACCGTCGCCCAGGCGCTCGTGGATGAGCCCTTCGAGTCGGCCGTCGCGGATGATCCCGACGCGCAGCTCCTGCTCGTCGAGAACGTTCATGAGGATATGCGAGCCCATGGATATGTCCGTGGAAGATGTGCTGCGGGAACGGGATACATCGACAAAGCGACGTGCCGCTCAACCGCGTGAATGGGGCATGATAAGCAAACGGGCGACCGCCACAAGGC
>JACCZE010000034.1 GCA_013696105.1 Planctomycetota bacterium
CGGCGCCGAAGTTCCAGAACCGCGGCCGCAAGGGTCTGCCCACGCGCTGGTGATCATAGCGGGGAGCCGCGTGATGCCCCGTCAGCCGGGTTGCATCGTCCGGCTCCCGATCTGTCGCGGCGACCAGGGCTTCTCGGGCAGGCCGAGGTCCCGGCGCAGTGCGGTCAAGCAGATGTCAGCCTCGTCCTCGCGCAGCGACTTCAGCAGCGGGATGTGCAGGCGGCGACCCTCGACCCGGACCTCGATCTGGTACAGGATATCGCCTTCGTGGCTCGCCGCTCCCGCAGGCGCGATGCGCGCATGCACGCTGGCTCCGAGGTCTGCGATTCCAGAAGCTGGAAACGTCCGGATGCGCTTCCAGCCGACCAGGGTGGATGCGTGGTGGAGCGAGCCGCCATCGACCCAGCAGACATGCGAGGTGAGGCAATCGCAGATCGTGGCGCCGATCACCACCAGTCCGAGCGCGGCGATGAGGCAGCCGATGAGCGCGAAGAAGCCCATCGGTATCAGCAGCAGGATCGCCCACGTGCCCTCTTGGTGTTGGAGGCTCGGCGAGTTGGTCCAGCAGCCGTATGCCAGGGCGGCTCCGCAGGCGGCAAAGAAAAGCCCGATGGCCATGCTGCCGATCGTGTGCTTCGCCCCGAGATATCCCGGCGCGGCGAAGGCCTGGCGGCCGCCGACCTGGAGCGTGCGCAGGCGCGCCATCAGCGCGGTCGTTCGCCGAAGATCTGCGTCAGCACCTGTTGACCCAGATCGCCGAGGGTGGCGCGGAACGCGCGCCCTTGGCTCACTTCGACCAGGCGCGAGATGAAGCGTTCGAGATAGGCGTCTGAGGCGACCATGAACACGGTCAGCTCGATCCCCAGGCGCGGGTAGCGCGCGCCCTGCTTGAGCGTGGCGGTGACGATCTCGGGGTCGAGCCCCGCGCTGTTGATCATCAGCTCGCCTTTGACGAACAGCGCCGAGGGCTTGCCGTCGGTGATCATCACCACGCGCTTGTTGGCCTGGTGCTTCTTGACCAGGATCTCGGCCGCGCGCCTGAGCGCTTCGCAAGTGTTGGTGTGGAAGGGGCCGTTCGAGATGTACGGCAGGTCCTTCACCGCGACCTCCTGCACGTCGTCGCCGAAGAGCAGGATGTTGAGGCTGTCGCGGGGATAGCGCCGCGCCTGCAGTTCGGCGAAGGCCATCGCCACGCGCTTGGCGGGGGTGATGCGGTCCTCGCCGTAGAGGGTCATGCTGTGCGACACGTCGATGAGCATGACCGTGGCAGCGGAGGTGGTCTCCTCGCGCTCGTCGACCACCAGATCGCCTTCCTCCAGCCCGCTATGACCCTGACGCAGCGCGGTGAGCATGCTGTCGCGGTAGGCGATGTCGCGCGACTCGTCGCCCGGCTGCCATTGGCGCAGCACCCCGGTCGCTTCGCCGAAGCGCCCGGCGCGTCGGGTGGCGTGCTCGCCCTTGCCGCCTGCCTTGAGCTTGCCGAACACGCTTTCGAGGCAGGACGAACGCAGCTCGCGCTCGCCGCGCTGGGTGAGCTTGCGGTCTCCTGGCTTGCCGGTGATGACCTTGCGCTCGTTCAGCCGCTTCTCGAAGTCCTCGCGCGAGAATCCCAGCTGCTCGCGCATGCGCTTGCCCTGTGGTGTGTCCAGCCAGCGCAGCGCAGCTTCGACTTCGCCATTGGCCGCCAGCATCAGCTCGCGGAACAGCTCATCCATCAGCCGATCCCGAGTCAGCTGATTGGCGAGCTCGCGCCAGTCGAGGTGCTGGTAGGAGAAGCGCATCGTCCTACGTCCTCCGTCCTGCGTCCTCTGCGGGACGCCTGACACATGAGAGGCGACGCGGTGATCCGCGCAGCGACGACGGAGAACGGAACACGGAGAACGGAGTACGGTCGTCGTTCACGTCCGCCTCCGCTTCTTTTCCTCGCGGCCCATCATGTGGGCGAGGAGATCGGAATAGACCAGGCCGCGCGCGGAGTCCTCGCGGGCGAGCGCGCCCCCGTGGAAGAGGCCTTCGACGACGAATTCCTGCCACAGCGCGCGTTCCGCGGCCGGAGGTTTCAGCAGGTGGTCGGTGGTCTTCGCCAGATCGGGCACCGCGGCGAGGGCGGCTTCGTGCTCCTGGGTCGTGCTGCGATCGGATAGGGTCAGGACGTTGCCGGCGGCGAACCAGGCGAGGATGTTCTTCCATGGGCCCTTCTCGCGCTCGTCCTCCTTCTCGGTGATCACCGGCGGCAGGCGTTCGGCCCAGAGCGTCTTGACCGCTTCGGACAGCACGTGCCATCCGACTTTCAACGGGCCTTCCTGCTCGCCCTCGTACGCCAGCTCGATCTTCCCGGTCATCGCAGAGAGAGTCGCTGGCAGATCGACCAGGCGCGCCATCGGCCGTGATTCCTTCAGCAATAGCCCGCGCTGCAGCACGTTGGCATGCAGCGCTTCGAGCGCGGCGATGGTCAGGCGCGCGGAGACGCCACTCTTGGTGTCGACGAATTCGCTGGTGCGCGCCGCTCGCGCGGCTTCCTCGATGATCTGGTGGAAGAGATCGGGCACGATCGGCGTCACCGCGGCGCTGACCGCGACGTGGGCCTCCTGGGCCATGATGCGCACGCCCTCGTCGCGCGTCTTCGGATAATGCGTCAGCACCTGCGCGCCGATGCGGTCCTTCAGCGGGGTGATGATCTGTCCGCGCGAGGTGTAGTCCTCGGGATTCGCGGTGAACACCAGCATGAGGTCCAGCGGCAGGCGCAGGGGGATGCCGCGCACCTGCACGTCCTGCTCCTCGAGGATATTGAACAGCGCGACCTGGATGCGCGGAGCGAGGTCGGGCAGCTCGTTGATGCAGAAGATGCCGCGGTTGGTGCGCGGCACGATGCCGAAGGTCACAGCGCGCAGGTCGCCGAGGTCGTAGCCTTCGCGGCTGGCGCGGATCGGATCGACGTCGCCGATGAGATCGGCCACTGACACGTCCGGAGTGGCGAGCTTCTCGCCGTAGCGGTCGTCGTGGCCGAGCCATACCACGCGCGCCGCATCGCCGTCGCGGGCGACGATGTCCTGGGCCATGGCCCCGACCGGTTCCAGCGGATGCGACCGCAGCGGATCCCCCGCGAGGGCTGGTACACGCGCATCGAGGAATCGCATCAAGGCCCGGGCCAGTCGCGTCTTGGCCTGCCCGCGCAGGCCCAGGAGGAGCAGGTCGTGCCCGGCCAGCACCGCGTTCACCACCTGGGGGATGACCGTCTCGTGGTAGCCGATCAGACCGGGAAACAGCTCCTCGCCGGTCTTTCCCGCGGTCAGGGCGGCGATGAGGTTGGCGCGCAATTCCTCTTTGACTCCGCGGGGTGCATGGCGGGACCCCGCGGCCTTCAATGCGCCCAGCGTGGGGGGCAGTTTCGAATCGGTCGAGGGAACGGAGCCGGAGGTGGGCATGGTACGGGAATCATACCCCGATGGCCGACCCGGGCACCCCATTCCTGTCCCTGTGGGGTCATCGTGCGATTTCAAACGGCATTGCCTCAGGGGGTGTGGAGGTAGGATGGCGACGACCCATGGTCGATCGCGATCCTCCGTCCTCGCAGCCCACGATCCCGGCGTCGAACCTGCCGCCGACGCAGGCGACCGCCGTGTCGGAGCACGATTCGCGCATTCTCAAAGCCGCGGTCGACAAGGGCCTGATCACTTCCGCGGTCGCGGCCGACGCCGTCCGTCGCGCGACCACCGATACCTCGGCCACCGAACTGCTGATCCGCCAGGGCCTGATCACCAAGCATATCGCCGAGGCCCTCGCGCATTCCGAAGGCGCTGGGGATCCCACCGCGATCGCCGGCTTCAAGATCGTCGGCAAGCTCGGTCAGGGCGGGATGGGCACGGTCTATCGCGCGCTCCAGGTATCCATGCACCGCGAGGTCGCGCTCAAGGTCATCTCGAAGCAGTTCGCCTCCGACCCCGCGTTCTGCGACCGCTTCCTGCGCGAGGCGCGCGCCGCCGGCGCGGTCAACCACCCCAACGTCATCACCTGCTTCGACGTCGGCCAGGACCAGGGCTGGCTATACATGGCGCTCGAGCTGATGACCGGCGGCGATGCCGCCGGACTTGTGCGCGAGCAGGGCGGTCGCATCGAAGAGCGTCGCGCGCTGCGCATCATCGCCGACTGCGCGCGCGGACTGAGCGCGCTCAAGCGCGCGGGACTGATCCATCGCGACATCAAGCCTGCGAACATCTTCATCTCCGAGGACGGCATCGCCAAGCTCGCCGACCTCGGCCTGGCGCGCGCGACCTCGGGCGAGGATCGCATGACCATGACCGGCGCTGCGATGGGCACGCCGGCGTTCATGTCGCCCGAGCAGGCGAGCGGCGATGCCGGACTCGACCTGCGCACCGACATCTATTCGCTCGGCGCGACGCTGTTCTCGCTGATCACCGGCGACATGCCGTTCAAGGGTGGCAGCGCCTTCGCGGTGGTGGCGAAGGTGATCAACGATCCGACGCCCGATCCGCGCGCGGTGCATGGCGCGGTGTCGGACGGTGCGGCAGCGATCATCATGGCCGCGATGGCAAAAGATCGCGACCGTCGCTACGCGACGCCGGATCTGCTGATCGAGGATCTCGAGCGGGTGCTCACCGATCGTGAGCCCCGTCATGCCCGCATCACGCCCAGCCCCGCGTTCCAAGCGACGATGGTGAGCGCTCCGCGCGCGGCTGCCACCCAGCCAGCGAGCGGAGCGACGGTGGCCGTCCCGCCGCCGGCTCCACCGTCGTCCGGATTCGAGCCGACGATCATGCAGGCTCCACCGCGGCCGGCGGCCGAACCGGTCGCGTCCCGCGAGCGGCGATCCAAGAAACCATTGGTGATCATCCTGCTGCTGGCGGTCGCGGTGGTGGTCGCCGTGGTCGCGATCCGCAACCACCGCAACCGCGACGCCCGCCGCGCGCCGGTGGTGGCCGACATCCCGCATCAGGTGGGCAAGCCTAAGAGCGAGCCGATGACGATCGTCCCGCGCGCGGATCCCGCGCCGGCCGTGGCCGACCCGGTGCCCGAGCCCGCGCCGACGGTGAGCCGTCCACCCGCGGTGGTGAAATCAGTGGCGACGCCGGAGCCTGCGCCGAGAGCGGTCGAGCCGACCCCGCCGCCACCCACAGCGCCGCCACCCATAGCCCGGCAGCCCGATCCGGTTCCCGAGCCAGCCCCGCCGGTTCGCCCGGTCGAGCCCGATCCGGCTCCCGTTGCCGTGCAGCCCGAGGCCAAGCCGCCCGAGACGACGCAGCCGGAGACGACGCAGCCGGAGACGACGCAGCCGGAGACGGCCCCGGCGACGGAGCCCGGCCCAGTCGCCGCCGCCGAGCCCGCGCCGCAAGGCAACATCTTCAAGCGCTGGTTCAATGGCGCGAAGAAGGGCGTCGGATTGGGTCCGAAGGAGGGCGAACCTGCCGTTCCTCCCGCGTCGCCACCTCCCGCCGCTGTCCCATTGCCCGCGCCGGCGGCTGCGCCGGGCGTGAAGCAGCCCGCGCATGCGCAGCTCGAGACCTTCCGTCGCCAGCTGTTCGAGCGCAAGGCCGCGACGGTGGTCGAAGATGCCGGAGACGGCGGCATCGCCGTGCGCGTCGATCCCGCCTTGAAGTCGCTGGATGTGTTGAGGACCTATCCCATCACCAAGCTCGATCTCACCGGATGCGTGCGGATTTCCGACCTGCTGGCCCTGCACACCATGAAGCTGCGCTGGCTATCGCTCAACGGCTGCAAGGAGATCGAATCGCTGAAGGGCATCGAGCTCAGTCCGCTGACCCAGCTCGACCTCAGCGGCTGCGTATCGCTCGACAAGGATCTCTCGTCGCTCAAGGGTAAGGCGATCACCGATCTGCGCCTGGCCAACTGCGAACGCCTGTCGTCGCTTGCGGGCATCGAGGGCATGCCCCTGTCCGTCCTCGACCTCAGCGGCTGTCGCCGGCTGCAGTCGCTGGTGCAATTGCAGAATATGCCATTGACGCACCTGTCGTTGGCGCGGTGCGCCAGGGTGACCAGCCTCGATGGACTGGGGAAGCTGCCGCTGGTCGAACTCGACATGTCGTCGTGCGACAACATCACCTCGGTCGCACCGCTGCGCGGACTCGCGCTCAAGCGCCTGAAGATCGACGGCTGCAGGAAGCTGGCGAGCCTCGACGGGCTCCAGGGCATGCAATTGAACGAGCTCGATCTGTCGCGCTGCTCCAGCCTCAAGGACCTCGGCGGCCTGCAGGGCATGAAGCTGTCGCGCCTCGTGCTGATGCGCTGCGATCGCCTGCCGGGATTGACCGGCATGGGTGGCAATCCGCTGACCTCGCTCGAGATCACCTCATGCGAGAACCTGACCGGCGATCTCACGGCGCTGAAGGGTCTGCCGCTGACCCAGCTGCACCTGCGCGCCTGCCCGAACCTGGGATCACTCGACGGTGCGCAGGGCCTGCCGCTCAAGCGCCTGGTCATCATCGAATGCCCGCGCATCACCGACCTCTCGGCTGTCAGAGGCATCAAGGATCTCGAGATCATCCGTCCGCAGTAGCTACCTCCTGATCGATGATCGGCCGCGGTTTCCAATCGCTCCCGACCCGGTATGAGGGGGCCATGACGCGGGTCTGGACCATCGCCATCTGGAGCGCCATCGCCTGCGCGGGAGCAGGGGCGTTCGCTGTGCTGGCGCTCTCGCGCGGAGAGACGGTCAGCGCCGCCTGGATGCTGGTCGCCGCGGTATGCACGTACGCCATCGGCTACCGCTTCTACAGCAAGATCATCTCGCATCGCATCTTCGCGCTCGACGACCGCCATCCGACCCCCGCGGTGCGGCTCGAAGACGGCCATGATTACGTTCCCACCCACAAGTGGGTGGTCTTCGGTCATCACTTCGCCGCCATCGCCGGTGCCGGGCCGCTGGTCGGACCGATCCTGGCGGCGCAGTTCGGCTACCTTCCCGGCACCATCTGGATCATCGTCGGTGTGGTCCTGGGCGGAGCCGCGCAGGATCTGATCATCCTCTGCGGATCCCTGCGGCGGGATGGGAAATCGCTGGGCCAGATGGCGCGTGAGGAGATCGGCAGCATCGGCGGGGGCGTCGCTCTGGTCGGCGTGCTGGCGATCATCGTCATCCTCATCGCGGTGCTGGCGATGGTGGTGGTCAACGCCCTGGCGGAGAGCCCATGGGCGGTGGTGTCTCTGACCCTGACCATCCCGATCGCGCTCCTGATGGGGGTGTGGATGCGTTGGATACGGCCGGGTCGTGTGCTGGAAGCGAGCCTGATCGGACTGGTCCTGCTCGGGGCGGCGCTGTGGGCGGGCGGTGCGATCGCCAGTTCGCCCTACGCCGGCTGGTTCACCCTCGGCAAGGAACAGCACCAGCTCTTCGGCGGAGCGGTCTCGGTCAGCGGCAAGGAGCTGCTCGCCTGGGGCCTGCTGGGATACGGGTTCATCGCCTCGGTGCTGCCGGTGTGGTTGCTGCTCGCGCCGCGCGACTACCTGTCGGCCTTCGTCAAGGTCGGCACCGTGTTCCTGCTCGCGGCCGGCATCCTGATCGTACTGCCGGATCTGCGCATGCCGGCGCTGGTGTCGCAGTTCGGCGATGATGGGCCGTTCGCGCACGGTCATGGCCCGGTGGGGCCGGGGACGCTGTTCCCCTTCGCGTTCATCACCATCGCCTGCGGGGCGATCTCGGGATTCCACGCGCTCGTCTCGAGCGGCACCACGCCCAAGATGCTGTCGCTCGAGTCGCACGCGCGCCCGATCGCCTACGGCTCGATGCTGATGGAGAGCTTCGTGGCGATCATGGCGCTGATCGCCGCATGCGCGCTGACGCCGGGGGTGTACTTCGCGATGAACAGCCCCGTGGCGATCATCGGTTCGGACACCGTGTCCGCGGCAGCGAAGATCAGTTCGTGGGGTTTTGCCATCGAGCCGGCGGTGCTCGACCAGCTCGCGGCTGACATCGGCGAGACCACCATCCTGTCGCGAACCGGGGGGGCTCCCTGTCTGGCGGTGGGGATGGCGCAGATCTTCTCGTCGGTGTTCAACGGCGCCGGTCTCGCGTTCTGGTACCATTTCGCCATCATGTTCGAGGCCCTGTTCATCCTCACGACCATCGACGCCGGCACCCGGGTCGGTCGCTTCCTGCTTCAAGATGTGGTCGGCCGCAGCTGGAAGCGTTTCGGCAGCGTGTCCTGGCAGCCCGCGGTGTGGGCCGCGAGCCTGGGGATCGTCGTCGGCTGGGGCTATTTCCTGATCATGGGCATCCGCGATCCCCTCGGCGGGATCTATACCTTGTGGCCGGTGTTCGGCCTTGCGAACCAGGTGCTGGCCGCCATCGCGCTGTGTGTCGGTACCGCGATCATCGTGAAGATGGGCAAAGGTCGCTTCGCCTGGATCACCGTCGTGCCGCTGCTGTGGCTGGTGGTGGCCACCGAAACCGCGGGTTGGCAGAAGGTGCGTTCGGCCGATCCCTTGATCGGGTTCTTTGCCAAGGCGCGTCTGCTCGAGCAGCAGGTCGTGGCGCTGGCTCCGGCCGTCACCGCGGGGGACGCGTCCGCCGCCGTGAAGGCGAAGATCGCGGGTCGGCAGGCATTCAATCAGCGGCTGGACGGCTGGATGTGCATCGTCTTCATGGCCATGATCCTCATCGTCATGCTCGACACCGCGCGCTCCTGCTGGGGGCACCTGCGCGGTGGCAGTCCTTCCGGGCTGGTGTCCCCGCCCGAGCCGCAGCCCTCCGAAGCCGAGCTGAGAGAAGCATGATCCCGCTCCTGGTCGATCGCATCGTCGCGCTCGCACGTCGGATGTCGGACCTGGGACGACTGACGTTCCAGCTCATGCGCAGCTGGACCGGGGACGATGCGTATGAACGCTACCTCGCCCAGCATCGCGGCCACGGCCACCAGCTGTTGACCAAACGCGCCTTCTACCGCGACTACTTCGACCGCCGGGCGCAACGCCCGCGGTGCTGCTGATTCCTTCCCGAACCCTCGGAGATTCCATGCTCGACCAGCTCACGCATGCCCTGCCCCTGATCCTGTCGGAAACCGATGGGCACGGACACATCAACTTCCTTGCGGTGCCGGTCGCTGCCGTGGCGTCATTCATCATCGGCGGGCTGTGGTATTCGCCCCTGCTGTTCGTCAAACCGTGGATCCGCCTATCCGGCCATCAGCCCGACGGGAAACGCAGCGCGCTCAAGCCGATGATCGTCTCGTTCATCATGGACCTGATCATGGCGATCGGCCTGACCACGGTGATCGCCCTGGTGGAGGAGCCCGAGCTGATGGACGGCATGCTGGTCGGCGTGGGAGTGTGGGCGACCTTCCAAGCGACGCTGCTCGCCAGCAACTACTCGTTCAACGGCCGACCGAAACGCCTGTGGCTGATCGATGCCGGCTATCGCCTGGTCGCGATGGCCGCCATGGGCGCGATCATCGGAGGCTGGCACGCCTGAGCGGCAACCGGGGGCTGGCCTGGGGCCGACCCCCGTGGTGCTCTCAGCCCGTCGCCGCGCGGGTGCCGCGCTTGCGCTCGTTCTCGGTGAGCAGCGCCTTGCGCAGGCGGATCGCCTTGGGCGTGATCTCGACCAGCTCATCCTCTTTGATGTATTCGAGGGCTTCCTCGAGCGACATCTTGTGCGGCGGCGTGATGCGGATCGCCTCGTCGGCGCCGGACGAGCGGATGTTGGTGAGCTTCTTCTCCTTGTTGAGATTCACCACCATGTCGGTGTCCTTGGCGTTCTCTCCGACGATCTGACCCTCGTACAAGGGTTCACCGACGTCGATGAAGAAGCGGCCACGGTCCTGGAGGTTGAACAGGCCGAAGGCGATGACCTCGCCCCCGCCCTGGCTGATGATGGCGCCGTTGTTGCGGCGTTCGATGTCGCCGCGGTAGGGCCCGTACTCGAGGAACATGGTGTTCAGCGTCGCCTCTCCCTGGGTGGCGGAGAGCATCGCGTTGCGCAGGCCGAGCAGACCGCGCGACGGGATGGAGAATTCCAGGTGCTGGAAGGTGCCCTTGACCTCCATGACCGTGCACTGGCCGCGACGCGAGAGCATCAGGTTCATGACCTTGCTGGCGCTGGCGTCGGGCACGTCGACCACGGCGAGCTCGATCGGCTCGAGCTTGTTGCCCTTGGCGTCGTGCTTGAAGATCACGCGCGGCGGACCGACCTGCAGCTCGGAGCCTTCGCGGCGCATGTCCTCGATCAGCACCGAGAGGTGCAGCACACCGCGGCCCGAGACCTCGAACACATCGGGCTGATCGGTGTCGGCGAAGCGCATCGCCACGTTGCGATGGCTCTCGCGCTCCAGCCGGGCGCGCAGATCGCGGCTCTGCAGCGGCTTGCCCTCGGTGCCCGCGATCGGGCTGGTGTTGACCCCGAAGGTCATCTTGATGGTCGGCTCGTCGATCGGGATCGGCGGCAACGCGTTGGGATGCTCGGCTTCGCAGATGGTGTCCGAGATGTCGACCTGCTCGATGCCGGTGACGACGACGATGTCGCCGGCGCGGCCCTCTTTGATCTCCTCGCGGCCAAGGCCGGCGAAGCGGTGCAGCTGCAGGACGCGGCCCTTGTGGGGGATCCCCTCGGGACCCTTCACGACCACGATCGGCATGTTCTGGGTGATGGTGCCCGCGAAGATGCGGCCGATGGCCATGCGGCCGACGAAGTCGTTGTGATCGATGTTAGCCACCTGCAGCTGCAGCGGCGACTGCGCCTTCACCAGGGGGCCTGGGATGTGCCTGACGATGGCTTCGAACAGCGGACGCAGGTCCTTCCGCTCGCCGTCGAGCGTATCCATCATGTAGCCCAGGCGACCCGCGCCGTAGACCACCGGGAAGTCGAGCTGCCAATCCTCGGCACCGAGTTCGACCATGAGGTCGAAGATGCGATCGGCGATGACGGTCGGATCGCAGCCGGCCTTGTCGATCTTGTTGACCACCAGGATCATCTTGAGACCGGTCTGGATCGCCTTGCGCAGGACGAAGCGCGTCTGCGGCAGGCAGCCTTCGAAGGCGTCGACCAGCACCAGGGCCCCGTCGGCCATCTTGAGCACGCGTTCGACCTCGCCGCCGAAGTCGGCGTGTCCCGGCGTATCGATGATGTTGATGCGGATGTCGCCGTAATGGACCGCGCAGTTCTTGGCGAGGATGGTGATGCCCCGCTCCTTCTCCTGATCCTTGGAGTCCATGACGCAGACATCGACGTGCTGTTTGGCGTGGAACGCCCCGCCCTGCTTGAGCAGCGCGTCGACCAGCGTGGTCTTCCCGTGGTCGACGTGGGCGATGATCGCGATGTTGCGGATGTCCGCGCGGCGTTCGATGTCTTGGCCAGGGGGCTGGGCGGATTGCGTGGGAGCGGTGTGGGGCATGCGATACCGATGCGGTCCGGGATGGTCGGGCCCGGCTGTCCGGTGAGCCCGAGGGGCAAAAATTAGGAGGAAAAAGGATAGCGGCGGCCCATCCGGAGGAAAGCATCGGCTCGATCACGCGTCTCACGTACGCAGCCCCTGGTGGGAAGGGTCCAACCTGGGTCCAGTGGCCCGCTTGACCGCTCCGGCACCCGGCGATCGTTCCAGGTGTCCTCCACCGCTCGTCTTCCAAGAACGGACCTCGCCATGATCACGCGTCTGTGTGCCTGCCTCATCGTCTGGTGCGGATCCGTCGCGTTGGCGGTCGAGGACAGCCAACCGGTGAGCGATGCATCCGCCCCTGCCGCGCCTGGGTCGGCGGTGGACTCCGGGATATCGGTGGAGCAGCTCCTCAAGCAGCTGCCCTCGTCCGCCACGGTGGTGCAGCGCGACGAGCAGGTGTTCTGGGATGATGGCAAAGGGCATTCGTTCCGTTTCGCTCCGGTGATCTTCAGCGATCGCCCCGTGATCGAGACCTCGATCGGCCGCATCGCCGTGATGAGGAAATTGATCGACGAAGGACGCTTCGACGCGATCGCCACTCTTCCGGCGCTGATCGCCCGCGCGCAGGGGGCCGGGATCCAGGGATCGGATCTGGTCCTCAGCGAGGGGATGATGACCGGCATCCATTTGCGCTCGGCGGGGGTCATCGTCCTCGACGAGGGGGTGCTCAAGAAGGTGGACCTGCCACCGAGTGATCGCACCTCCCAACGTCAGCGCATCGCCGATGCCGTGGCGGTGCTGATCAAAGCGCTGCCTGGTACGGGCCTCGACGATCTCGGACGTCGCACGGTCGTGGACATGCTCCAGCGCATGGCCGACGATAAGAATCCCAGTGATCTCGATGAGGTCACACCGGGCTTCGCCCGGCGCGTGGCGCGATTCCGTTGGGTCGAGGGCGTGTTCGGCTCTACCCATGCCGAGGCCGCCGCCGAACTCGTCTCGGCCATCGCGGACGCCGAACGTTTCCTGCCCACGGTGTCCTATGAGGACGTGTCGGAGGCTCGGGCCTTGCGACTCGCCGAAGTCCACGATGCCTTCGGCAATGGCGGTTGGGCGCTGTCGACGCCCACCCGATCTGCATTCACCCGAGCGCACACCCAACCGATGTACTATCCCCAGCTCCCGGAGATGTCCGTGGTCGTCGATCTGCCGGCAGGGGCCGACCCGTGCGTGTCGCCGCAATCGATCACCGGTGCTCGCCTGTTCCACGGCGGGCACCTGCTCGCCTCGTGGAAACCGGAAACGGGATTCCAGGCGGATCTCGAGGCGTGGAGGAAGGTCGTCACCACCCATGGCAAAGGTATCGGCAAGAACGCGGTGACCGATTTCCTGCCACCGCATCTGGTCATCGCCGGTCTCGACGGCGACATCGACCGGGTGGTGACCGCGGGAGGGGAACTGAAGCCGCCGCGCAATGGCAGCGCTGTCGAGGCCGAACGGTTCCTCATCGATTGCGCCAAGACACTGCCAGACGCTGCCCACCTGGATCTGGTCGGTGAGTACCTGTTCGCGTATGTGTACGACAGTCCCGACAGCCGCCACCCCTTCCTCATCGGCAACAAACGCGACAAGGGGGACATCCACCAGACGTCGGTGCAGACGATCTCGGCGGTGACCGGGGGGATGATGCGCGGAGACTGCGATGATCTGGCCGAGCTGTACCAGGCGATCGCCGAGCGCCAAGGGCGCACCGCGCACGTGATCAGCCTGCCAGCGCACGCAGCGTGCTGTTGGGCCGAGAAGCAGGACGACGGCGCCTGGCACGTCTTCATCCTCCAGACCGGTCCGGCAGTGGAGTTCGCTGATCGCACCTTGGCAGACGCGCTGGCCAAGTCCTACAAGAGCTTCGACGACAGCGAGACCTTCGACCCGAATGGATTGAGCCTCAGCCTGCGCTTTTCCGAAGAGAACACGCGCTCGCATTGGCGGCTCAGCTGGCGCATCTTCGCCGAGCCCGAGTACGCGCGGGTGATGATCGACGTGCAGAAGGACTGGCATTTCCAGACCTACCAGCGCGGCATCGCGAAGATGCTCAGGCGCATCGCCGAGGGCGACGACGACAACGCGAACTTCCGCGAGCTGTCCGGATTGTACACCTCCACCGGTCAATACGACCTCGCCGCGGAGCATCACCGCAGGGCCATCGAGCAGACCCGTGATCCGCTCAGCCGCCTCTACGAGAACATCGAGCTCGTCGGCCAGCTGTTCCAGGGCAAGCACGACTCCGAGGCGCGCGCCCTCGCCAAGGACATCATCGAGAAGCAGATCCCCGAGCATCGCGACAAGCTCGGAGTCTCGGTCGTCCAGGTCGGCGCCGAATTGTGCGGAGTGCTGCGCGACCACGCCAACGATCTCACCGTCAAGACCATCCGCACGTGCATGCTCGGTTTCATGTCTACCCGCATCGTGCACATCGGCAATTGGCTCAACAGCCCCGAGTTCAACCAAGAGGCATGGGAGATGTCATCCGAATTCCAGAAATGGCGCCGCCTGACGCAGCTGTTCGCCGCGACCGGCATCGCTGCGCTCGAGGAGGCCGGCCAGGATGCGCTGCCGCTGGACGATACCCTGCAGGGAGTCGCCAAGAGTGTGCAGGAATGGCTGAACAACATCGCTTTCCGCGATCTCGACGAGCCCGATGAGGCGATGATGCGCTACGCATCGGCCGGTGCCTATTACGCGGCGATCCTCGGCCAGGAACGCTTCACGGCCCTGCTCGAGAAGGCCGAGGTCCCGAAATCCGGCGAGCACGACCACCTTCAGCGCATCGGCGGCCTGGCGCAGCTGAATCTCGACCTGCCGTGGATCCGCATCTCGGTGCCGTTCTGGAGCGAGCGGATCACCGAACTGTTCGAGCGCCATCGCGAGACCCTCGATCGCCAGGAGGTGGCGCGCATGGGCCGCCACATCGAGACCGCCTATGCCGTCGGTACCAAGCTGGGCATCGAGCATCCGATCATCGACCATCAGTACCACTTGGCGCGGCTGATCGTCGCGCTGGTGGCGCAGGACGCCGACGTCGTACGCGAACGGCTGCACCTGGTCGCCGAGAAGGACGACAAGCGCCTGCGCGACGCCAGCGCGCAGTGGCTGGGCGATGCCGCGCGCTTCCTACCGCTGGACTGGTACAAGCAGGTGCTGGGCATCTGGAAGGACGAGCTCAACTACAAACCGAAGTACTTCCTGATCGCGTGGCGTGCGGCTCTGAACCATGCTCCTCGGCACGCGCTCATGGTCGGCGAGATGGCGGCCACCGAGTTCAAGGACGACCCGGCCTTCATCGAGGAATACGACTTCATGAAGACCGTGCTCGAGCAGCCGGCCAAGGATGCCGCGGCCAAGGAGAAGGCCGAGACGCGCTGAGACCCCTTACCGCGCGGGAGACGTGGAGTCGCTGGTCACTCGGGTAGGTTGCGCCCCAGGGCGACCAGGCGCAGCAGCGCCCCGTTGGCGATGTTGACGCCTTCGACGCGGGCGATCACCGCCACGTGCGCCTGCGCGAGCGCGGGCTGCGAACGCAGATGCTCGTCGGTGGTCACCAGGATGCTCCGGCCTG
>JACCZE010000008.1 GCA_013696105.1 Planctomycetota bacterium
GGGCCGGAACGGCCCCCGGGCCCCCCCGCATCACGAAACCCGGCGCGACCTGAGGTCGCATGGTGCCGGGCTTCATGATGGCGACTTTTTTCACCGGGTGCCGGAACGGCCCCCGGACCCCCCGCATCACGAAACCCGGCGCGACCTGCGGTTGCTATCGTGCCGGATCGTGGTGGCGACATTTTCACCGGGGGCGGGAACGGCCCCCGGGCCCCCCGCAGGATGCATTTCCAGCACCGGCTCATCGCCAGTCAGCGGCCATTCCGCCGCCAGCAGGCGCAGCGGATCGGCTACCCGCGTGCGCTCAGGGCGTCTTCGTCAAGGTCGCGTCGTCGGGGATCGAGATGCGATAATGGAACGGCTGATTGCTGGCGCTGATCGGTTTGGGCAGCTGCACGACGCTGTCGATCAGCGGGTATCGGCGACGCAGGCCGTCTTCGAAATTGCGCAGGATCGCATCGGTCCCGAGCTTGCCCACCGACGTGGCGTAGCCCTCGATCTCGACCTGGACCTGATGGGCCTGGCGACTCAGCGCATAGCGGTTCAACACCACTGGGCAGGATTGCGGATCCTGCTGGGTGCTGATCGCAGAGAGCAATTCGATCGCGACGCGTCCCGGCCGCCGCTGCGCATCGAGCCACGCGATCTTCTGGGCGCTCTGCGCGCGGTTGGTGCGCAGCTGATCGATCTGCGCCATGATCGCATCGCCGTGGGGGACCAGCCCGTCGTTGTTCGCGCCTTGGAGCGCGCTGAGGGCATGGCCGGTGCGGGTGATGGTCATCTCGCGAAGGACGATCGTCAGGGCGAGCAGGGACACCGCGAGCACCGCGGCGATGCGCAGCGCTCCCTCGGTACGCCAGTACAGGGATCGGCTGTTGCGCTCGTCGTTCAGCGCGTCCAGCTCGGGCTGCGCGGTCTGGGCAGCGCCGATCGCGACGGCCCATGGCGACGGGAGCGCCGACAGGCGATCGAGCTGCTCCGAAGGGAGGGTCGTGAGCATGCCCGAGAACGGATTGAGCAGACGTACCGGCAGTCCCGTGCGTTCGCGCAGCGTATCGACGAAGCCGACCACCTGAGCGCCGGCGCCGGAGATGTAGATCGAGGTCGGCTCGAACTGGTCGACCTTGATCTGCGTGCGTGCGAAGCGCAGGTTCGAGGTGATCGTGGCGGCGATGGCGCCGGCCTGCCGTGCGATCGCCTCACGGAGATCCTCGGGCGCGCCTTTGCCGAGCTTGGTGACGAGCTTGCTGGCGTCGGCCTCGGATACGCCCCGCCGTTCAGCCACCGATTTGACCAGATCGTCCATTCCGGGGGTCTGCGTGCGCAGGAACACCAGCTCGCCGTTCGAGACGAAAGCCAGGTGCAGGCGCTTGCCGCCGACGTCGGCGAGGATCGCGGTTCCCGTCGCGTCAGGTTCCTGCGACTTGTAGGCGTGGTAGAGGCCGATGCCCGGGGGGATCAGCGCCGCGAGCTTGCCGCCATGGGCGGCGAGGCCCTGACGCAGCTTGGCGATCAGCTTGTGCTTGGTCACCAGCGACAGCAGGCGCATGTCGTCGCTCGCCCCCGGGAACAGCGCGCGCACGAGGTGCCAGGAGATGGTGATCGGATCGCTGCTGTCCCCCGCCATGTTGGCGACTTCGAAGCGGACCAGCTTGTCCAGCCGTTCGGGAGAGCACGGCGGCTGCAGCATGGACCGCACCAGCATGTCCTCGTGGTGCAGGATGACCGTCACCCGACCCAGGGCCTCGGGCAGGGGGGCCGCCGCCAGCGCCATCAACGGGTCGGCACCGGGGGGCACCGGATAGCTCTCGAGGGCGACCAGGCGGCGATCGTGCTCACGGCAGAGCCGGATCGCCGAACCGGTGATCTCGAGGAACGTGTTCATGCGCATCCTTCCGCGACGGCGGAACTGGGGAACGGCGACCGGCCTACCCTACGGCGGGGGCCGGCTGGACAACCCGGCGCAACACCTTGGCGCGCACGCGCATCAGCGGATTCGCAGGAGCATCGCCGGGACGTCTTGCGCCATTGGGAGGAGGGTTTACGGTGCTGGATCACGGGATTGGAGAGTCGCTGATGCGGGTGCGATTGTGGGGGGTCCGTGGGTCGCTGGCCTCGCCGATGACATCGGCGCAGCTGCGCGACAAGGCCAAGGCCCTGCTCGCCGAGGCTGCACCGGCGGATCTCGCGAACGAGAAAGCCATCGAACGGTATCTGGATCGTACGCCCCATAGCTGGACGTACGGCGGAAACACCAGCTGCGTTGAAGTGTCGTTCGACGATCAGGTCTTCGTCCTCGACGCCGGCACCGGCCTGCGCTCGCTGGGCGCGAGCCTGATGGCGGATGGACGCGGCGCCGGAGCTGGACTCAACCTGTTCTTCACGCACTTCCATTGGGACCACATCTGCGGTTTCCCCTACTTCGGTCCGATCTACCTGCCCAAGCGGGCGATCGGGGTGTGGTCGGGCCGCAGCGACGCGGCGGCGCTGCTCGCCAATCAGATGGGCGGAGCGCATTTCCCCGTGAAGTGGGATACGCTGCCGAGCGTGATCACCTGCCGTCAGCTCAAGGAGGACCAGGTCGAGACCGTCGCCGGGGCGCAGGTGCGCATCCTGTCGATGGTCCATCCGGACAAGGCCTACGGCTATCGCATCACCCAGGGCGGCCGCTCGGTGTGCTACCTGACCGACACCGAGGTCTCGAAGAACCCGTTCCGCCTCGCCGAATCGTATTCCAAGTTCGTCGCTGGCGCCGACGTGGTCATCGTCGATGCGATGTACGGTTTCCTCGAATACCACGACAAGGTCAATTACGGCCATTCGACCATCTTCAATTTCATCGATTTCTTCAAGGATACCGACATCGGCGAACTGGTGATCTTCCACCACGACCCGATGGCCAGCGATGCCGCCGTGTCCCAGCTGCGCAACGATGCCAATCGCTACAAGACCGTGATCGCACCCAACGCCACCTGGAGCCTGAGCGCCGCATTCGAGGGCCAGGAGTGGGATTTCGAGAAGCCCAAGCGCAAGGCCGGTGGCGCGAAGGCTCCGGCCGCCAAAGCCAAGAAGTCGACGGCTACGGGCCGGAACGCAGCCAAGCGCTGATCAGTCGACGGGGTCATGTCCGAGCGGTTGCAAAGACCCCGCTTGGACGATACTCCCTTTCCCCTTTCGACGCAGGATGGCAATGGCGCAATTGAAGGAACTTCTCGTTCGGCACTTGGCGTCGACCGACGTCAGCGCCCGCGCATTCGCCGAACGCACGGGCATCAGCTACCCGACGCTGCTCGCCCTTCTGCACAAGGGCATCGCCCCGCGCAAGCCAGAGCACCGCGAGCTCCTGCGTCGTGAATTCGCCATCGATCAGGATGCCTGGGCGTCGATCCTGGCCGCCAGCCAGAAGGATGCGGTCGATATCCCCGCCGATGGACCGCTGAATCTGCAGCAGTTGGTTCTGAAGGCCCTGCTGGCCCAAGGCTTCAATGAGCAATCCTTCGCCAAGGTCTCGGATGTGCCCTATCCGACGATCATGGGCCTCACGCGCAAAGGCGCGATACCGCGATCGGACACCCTCATGGCGATCGCCGACAAGCTTGGTCTGACCCAGGAACAGATGGATGGCGCGGTTGCCCTCAGCCGTGCGTCGAAGCGGGGTGAGGATGCGGCCGAGGCCGCATCGGATAAAGCGGACCTGGCTGACGGAGTCGCCGCTGGAGTGGCCGTCGCCGATGGCGGCGACGACGTTCCGCAGCTCGCCCAGCTGGTAGCGGACCACGTCGGACGGGCCGGC
The DNA here is from genome assembly GCA_013696105.1 of Planctomycetota bacterium. Taxonomy (GTDB): domain Bacteria; phylum Planctomycetota; class UBA11346; order UBA11346; family UBA11346; genus JACCZE01. The sequence continues at coordinate 3,794 of JACCZE010000008.1, forward strand.
GTCAGCGTGGCCGCCTTCGGTCGCCTGCACGGCATCCCGTATCTGAGCCTGAACCGTCTGATCAACTCCGGCGTGCCGCCGCGGCGCAAGAGCGTCCTCGATCCGCTCGCGCGTGCGCTCGGACTGAGCGAGCAGACCTTCGAGACCAGCCTGATGAAGAGCAAACGCGCTCCGCTGCCGGCATCCGCGCGCCGTCCGGGCGCCGACATGACTCCGCTGCAGGAGGCGCTGCATCGCCTGGTCCAGGACCGCGCTTTGACCACGAAAGCCTTTTCAGAGCTCGCGGACCTCAGCGTCCTGACCGCGACCAAGCTGCTCAAGCACGGAGACCTGCCCGGTCGGACGACGACGCACGAGAAGCTGCGCAACCTCCTGCAGCTGAGCGCCGATGATTACCAGGACCTGGTCGCACGTTCGCGCTCGAACGGCCGCGTCGAGGAATCCGCGCCCGTCGCCGAACACGTGCCAATCGCGCGCGTCAACGGCAGCGATGCCGGACCGCAGGCAACGGAGCTGGTCGAGCTCATCGAGCGCCTGAATCCGCGTCAGCGCGAGGCGATCAAGCAGCTGATACTGACTTTTATCTAAGGGGCGTTGCCCCTTCGGCCCGGGGCGGGCCTACCCCACGGGCTTTGTCGCGGCTCGATGTCGTCGGGAACCTCCGACATCGTGGCGGCATCGGCTTCGCCGATTGTATGCCGCCAGCGCCGCTCGGCGCCCGGGGGGAGAGCGCGATACCAGCGATCACCAACCACCAACCACCAACCACCAACCACCAACCACCGACCACTCGGCGACTAGCCGCTCTTGCGCTTGCTCGCGGGTTTGGCGTCGTCGTCTTCGCCGACCTCTGCGACCTGGACGCGTTCGGCGTAGGTGGCGATGTCGCTGGGGGAGATCTGTGCGACATCGGCGCGGATCGCGTTCGCGGCGCCTGCGCCGGCGGCGTAGCGCAGCTGGTCGATCATCGGCAGGCCGGATAGGCGCGCGTGGGCGAGGGCGGCCAGGTAGCAGTCGCCGCTGCCGATTGGATTCACCTCGCGAATGGTCGGTGGGGTGACGCGCCAGCGGCCCTTCGGATGGCGGACGCGGATCTCCTTGCCGCCGTCGGTCAGATGCAGCTCGGGGCAGGTCTGCCAGCGGATGTGCGCGCTGCGCTCGCCGTATTCCGCCTTGTTCGGCTTCGCCAGGCCGGGCGGGTGCACGCCGTCGAGCGCCTCGTCCATCGCCGGTCCGTAGGCATCGACCCAGCAGGATTTGTCCGCGTGGTGGCAGACATCCAGGAGGGTGCGGTAGAGCCCCCGGCAGGCAGGATCCGGGACGGATCCGCCGATCAGCACGAGGTCGACCTGCGGCAACAGGGTGCGCACGCGTTGGACCAGGGCGCCGATCTCGGATGCGGTCACGGTGAAGCCGCTCTCGAGGACGCTGGTGGCGCCGCCGCGCTCGCCGTCGACGGCCATGAATCCGATGCGCGTGCGCGCCGCGGTCGGCACCAGTTCGGGTTCGAGATCGTCGGCCGCGATCAGATCGGCGAGCTGGGCCCCGCTCGCGCCGCCGGCGAATCCCGCGGCGATGACGCGGTGCCCGTGGCGTGCGAGCACGCGGCCCATGTTCAGGCCCTTGCCCCCCGCGACCGACGCGATGCGGACGACGCGGTTGACGGTTCCCGGAGCGAGCTTCACATCGGCGACGTGATCGAGCAGGGTGTTGGCGGTGATGGTGAGGATGGTGGCCATGGCGGGATTCCACGCATCAGTGGCCAGCGGACAAGGACTGTCCGACGTCGGACGTCGGACGGTCAGGCCGTTGGACGGTCGCTGAACGCGTCTTCGGATTTCGGGGTGCGCGCCAGACACGCGAGGATCACCGTGCGTGCCCCGGCGGCGCGCAGGGCCGCGGCGGCGGCGGAAGCGGTCGCGCCACTGGTCAGCAGGTCGTCGACCAGCACGACGCGCTCGGGCATCACTGATCGACAGGTGAACAGGTTGCCGACGTTGCGTTCGCGCTCGCGCGCGCCCAAGCGGTGCTGCTCCGCGGCTGCGCGGGTCGGCTCGAGCG
>JACCZE010000074.1 GCA_013696105.1 Planctomycetota bacterium
CCGGGGTGCGGGTGACGGCGGGCGACAACCATGCGGACGGAGAGCCCGCGATCTGCCAGGTCAGCAGGTCTCCGGCGGTGCACGCCGATCCCGGCGGCGACACATCGACCGCCGGGCCGGGTCCGGCCACGCACACCGCGAGGAGGAGAAGGAGGAGGAGGAACGCCGTTCTCATCGATGACCTTCTACGATGGAACGATACAGCCGTTCATAGCGGGGAGCGAGCGCTTCGGGCGTAACCCCCTCCTGCACCTGCTTCGCCCGGGCCACCAGGCGACGTCGTAGGCGCGTATCGGTGAGTACGCGATGGACCGCATCGGCGAGCGCAGGCGCGTTGCGCCGTGCGCCCAGCGCCGCGCGCCAACGGATCATGTCGGCCAAGCCGCCGACGGGCGGTGCTACGACCGCGACGCCGGCGGAGGCTGCCTCGAACGCAGCGAGCGGAAGGCCTTCATTGCGGCTGGTGAGCACCAACACGTCCATCGCCGCGAGCGCTTCGCCCGCCGGGATGAAGCCGGTGAAGCGCACGGTGACCCCCGACGCGCGCGCCTGGGCTTCGAGCTGGCCGCGCTCTTGGCCATCGCCACACACCACGCCCTGCAGGCGCATGCGCTTCGACAGCTCGGCGAGGACGGCGAGGAACAGCGCACCGTCCTTGACCGGTGCCAGCCGGCCGAGGAATCCCATCACGGGAATGGTGGGATCGAGCTCGCTGTGCCACGCGGCCGGCAGCGGAGCCACCGGTTGGACGGGCACCGGCAATACCGTCCAGCGCGACGGCCGGCCGATGCGCGCGCGATCGCGCAGATCGCGCGCCTGGCTCGGGGTCAGCGCCTGGTGGTGGAACGGACCTGCGCTCAGCCGCTCGACGGTGCGCACGATCACGTCGCCGGCGGCGCTGAAATATCCGTGCAGGACATGGCCATGGTAGGTGTGTAGGCAGCGCAGTCCGCGCGCGCGACACACCAGGCGCCCGAGGACACCAGCCTTGGCGGTGTGGGTATGTACGACGTCGGGCGCCAGCTGCGGCAGACGCTTGAGCAGGAACAGCACCGCCGAGCAGTCGCCGGTCGGACGCAGACGCCGGCCGAAGCCGGGAACGTGCTCCAGCGCTGCTCCGGACGCGCGGACCTCGTCGGAGAGATCGGGCTCGTCCGGGGCGCAGCTGCCCGCGAGCACGGTGACGCGATGCCCGCGCGCGATCATGGTCCGCGCCAGGGCAGCGAGCACGCGCGCCGGGCCGCCATCGTTCAGTCGCGCGATGACGTGGACGATGTGCACGTCACCAGGATAGGAGCGAGCGTGCGCATCCAACTCCGGACACCGCCGAACGTGGGATGTCCGGCCCTGGCGTCTTGCCACCTCCTGGGGGTGGCCACCATGCCCTGGCGGAAACGGAAACCGAAACGGAAGGAGAGCGCATGGACCTGGTCGTTGCGGCGAAAGCCGCGGTCATCGGCATCGTCGAGGGACTGACCGAGTTCCTGCCGATCTCCTCGACCGGACACATCATCATCACCGAGCGCCTGCTGCGCTTCCAGGACCCGAACGACGTGTTCGCGGTGGTGATCCAGCTCGGCGCGATCCTGGCGGTATGCTGGTACTACCGTGCGCGGCTGTGGTCGGTGGTGGCGGGCCTGCGCGGCGATCCGGCATCACGGCGATTCGCCTGGAGCGTCACCCTCGCCTTCCTGCCCGCGGCGGTGTTCGGCGCGCTCCTGAACGATTGGCTGGAGGTCCATGTGTTCGACGAACGTGCGCTCGCCGTCATCAGCGCGACGATGATCATCGGTGGCATCCTGATCCTGCTGATCGAGCGTCGGACCGCGAAGCCCGCATATGTCGACTCGGCGTCGCTCCCATGGAAGACCGCGCTCGGCATCGGCCTGTTCCAGGTGCTGGCGATGATCCCCGGGGTATCGCGCTCGGGCGCGTCGATCCTCGGCGGCATGCTGATCGGCGTCGAGCGCAAGGCGGCGACCGAGTTCTCGTTCTTCCTCGCCATCCCGATCATGATGGGCGCGTCCACGCTCAAGCTGGCGAAGCACCTGCCCGACCTCACCGCTGCGCGTATGGAGGGGATCGCGGTGGGATTCGCGGTCTCGTTCATCGTCGCGCTCGCGGTGGTGCATTGGCTGCTGCGCTTCGTCGCCGGACACAGCTTCGCGGGCTTCGGCTGGTACCGGATCGTCGCGGGGTTGGCGCTCGCCGCCGCGCTGTGGCTGGGTTGGATCGACAGCGCCCTGCCGACCCATGCCGCCGGACCTGCTGCGGTCCCGGCCTTGCCCGGCGAGCCCGTGCCCTGAGCCTGAGGCCATGCCCCTGATCGTGTTCGAAGGCATCGACGGCTGCGGCAAGACCACGCAGGTCGATCGGCTGTGCGCGCACCTCGAGCGCGAACGCGTCGCCCATCGCCGGCTGCGCGAGCCGGGCGGCACAGTGCTGGGCGAAGCGATGCGCCGGATGCTCTTGGATCCCGCCACCAAGGCCGCGCCGGTGGCTGAGCTCTTCGGCTACCTGCAGGCCCGCGCGCAGCTGTGCGACGAGGTGCTCGCTCCCGCGCTCGCGCGACACGAGACGGTGATCCTCGACCGGTTCTACCATTCGACCATCGCCTATCAGGCGTTCGGCCTGGGGCTCGATCGCGAGCGCGTGCGCGCGGCGATCGAGCTGGCGATCGGCAGGGTGAAACCGGACGTGGTGATCTGGCTCGACCTCGAACCCGCCGAGGCCGAGCGCCGACGCGATGCGGTGCGCGCGCACGACCGCATCGAAGCGCGCGGCCTGGCCTACCTGCAGCGCGTGCACGCGGGCTACCATGCGCTCGCCGAAGAGGGCGAGCTGCAGCGCGTCGACGCGCGCATGAACGTCGACGACCTCGAGCAGCTGATCTGGACGCTGATCGCTCCGCTCGTCGCGCCCCCGGTTCGCTGAGCGGCACGACGCCATCAGCGACCGGTGGTGGCTCAGCCCTTGGCGGTCGCCGCGCCCTTTCCGAGCACGCGCTCGAGGTAGTACTCGAGAGCGATGGTACGGTCGGTGCTCCAGGTCACGCGGTGCTTGCCCGGCTGCGACGCGCCAGCGGCATCCTCGGTGAAGATGGTGTAGCCGTAGGTGCGCTCGCCGCGCAGCTCGACCTCGACGGTGCCCTGCTTCCAATGCGCCAGCTCGGGCTTGATCATGGTCGCGACGGCGAACGGATCGAACAGCGCCGGAGTGTCCTTGTGCAGCTCGCACCAGGGGTCGACGGTCTTCGACAACTGCTTGGCCAGCGGGCTGGTGCCGGCTCGGAGGCGATCGATGTGGCTGCGATCGAACTTGGCGATGATCCCCATTTCGAAGGTGGTGATGTCGATGGGGATGCCGCTGGAGAACACCAGTGCGGCGGCCTCGGGATCGCAGCGGATGTTCCATTCGCTGAACTGCTTCTTGAAGTCGGCGGCCATCGCGACGATGCGCGGGATCTTGGCGGCGATGCGCGGCTCCTTCACCAGCGCCATTGCGAGGTTGGTCATCGCGCCGATGGTGACCGGGACGATGTCTCCATTTCCGGCCATGATGGTCTCGATCAGGAAGTCGACGCCGTGGCGGGAATCGAGCTTGGGCAGCTGCGCCTCTGGCAGGCACGAGGCGTCCTGATTGGGCAGGGTGTTCGCTAGATAAGCGACCGTTCCGCCATTCTTCGGCGGGCGCGTCGACATCGTCGCGCCGCAACCGGCGGCGACGGGTATGTCGCGGAATCGTCCGCCCGCCGTCGCCAGGATCGATCGGGCCTGGCGCGCGCGCGCAACGGTGTTGCCGTAGACGGTGGTGACACCCACCAGATCCAGCTCCGGACATGCGATGATCAGACCGAGCGCGAGCGCGTCGTCGATGTCGTCGCCGATGTCGGTGTCGAGGATGATCTTCTGGGGCTTGGCGGCGGTGGGGAGCGAAGCAGCGGTCATGGTGGATTCCTGATGGGGGGAGGATCGGGACGGCGGCTACGGCGGAATTAGGGCGGAATAGGGCGGCTACGGCATCTCGGACGGCTGGACGACGGGAGCGTGCTGGCTGTTGAACGCCTCGGCGCGCTTGCCCTGCTGGTTCCACGCGGTTCCGAAGACGTTGGGCCGATGCGGGGAGTTGGACAGGGGCAGCAGGAAGCGTGCGTTCTCGCAGCGCACCACGCCACGGCGCACACCCGCGACCACCAGTCCGGTGTCGTCGAAGACGTCGTCGCCGAGCTGATACGCATCGTCGGCGCGGTAGGAATACACGACCCCGCGGCGCGGCAGTCCGGAATGATTGACGTCGGATCCGTGCAGCGTCAGGCAGTGGTGGATGCTGATCCCCCCCGCTTTCGGCGTGATATCGACCACGCTCGCGGGATCCGCCCACCGCGAGGTCTCGGTGCATCCACCAGAGAAGAAGCCGTTGATGCGATGCTCGAGCATGCCCAGACGGTGGCTGCCGCGGACCATGCGCATGCATCCGTTGTCGGGAGTGGCGTCGTCGAGCATGACCATCACCGCCAACAGATCGGTGTTGGTGTGCGGATAGTACGCGAAGTCCTGATGCCAGGCGAACGCGCCACGCCCCTTGGTCAGCGGCTTGGTCGCGAGCTTCGAATGCTGCAGTTGGATGTCCGGCCCCATCAGGGGCGCGAGCAGGCGGATGATGCGCGGATCGCGCGCGAGCGCATGGAAGGCCGGGTGGCGGCTGGTCAGACCGAGGAGGTGGACGGTCTGCGCGTCCGCACCCTGCTGAGCCTGCGCCTGCGCGATGTCGGACGCCGCGGCGGCCGCACGCAGGTCGGCGACCTCCTCCGGCGAGAAGACGCCGTCGATGGTCAGGAACCCGTCCGACCAGTACCGCGCGATCTGCTCCGAGGTCAGGCTGGCCTGGCTATCGACGGGGGTCTCGGTGTTGGCGATCGCTGCCGCGG
>JACCZE010000075.1 GCA_013696105.1 Planctomycetota bacterium
AGCCTGGGCTCTCGCGTCAGAACCTCCGTCGGTCAACCGATCGGACCTCCGACCCCCAACCACCAACCACCAACCGGCGCCAAAGGCGCCGCGGTTGTCTCCACCGGCTCCCGGTCTAGCATTCCAGCCGCCGAAGGGGCTGCCATGCGACTGTTTGCGCTGTTGATGATCCTGTGTTCCGTGACTGCGACCGTGCAGGGGGCCGAGGCCAAGCCGGAGGCGCCGCGCATCGCGGTGCTGCGGCTCGAGGACGCGATGACGGCCTTCAAGCAGTACAAGGAGGGCATGGAGAAGCTCAAGAAGGAGGTCGCCGAGGGCCAGGCGGCGATCAAGGCGATGGAGGACCGACTGCAGGAGCTCGACAGCCGCATCCAGGTGATGAAGCCCGACAGCGCCGACTTCGCGAAGATCACCGAAGAGTTCGAGGTGACCAAGCTGAAGGAGCAGATGATGGTCAAGCGCGGCAACGAGGATATCGACCGCCGCCGCGCCAATCTGGTCCGGGAGTCCTACGCGAGCGTGCGCGCTCAGCTGAGCGCATTCTGCCAGGAACGCGGCATCAAGCTCGTGCACCTGGCCCCCAACCCAGAGCTCCAGGCGCAGAACAACAAGGAGCTCAACCTCCAGCTGTTCGCGCAGTCCGTCCTCTATTACGACGCGACGCTGGACATCACCGACGCATTCATCCCCTACCTGAACGAACACTGGAACGCGGACGCCAAGGCGCCGGCTCCAGCGCCAGCTCCTCCCGTCGGGAAGTGACATGCGCGTGACCGTGCGCGACATCGCGGGCGTGGTCGGGGGATCGATCATCGGAGACGCCGACCAGCTGGTCACGGGCATCTCGAGCCTCACCGAGGCCGCGTCGGGCGACATCAGCTTCCTCGCGAATCCGAAGTACGCGCCGTATCTCGCCGAGACCAAGGCGACCGCGGTGCTGGTCGCATCGGCGCAGGAGACCGGCCGGCCCATTCCGGTGCAGATCGTCGTCGCGAATCCCGATTTTGCATTCGCCACCGTGGTCGCGACGTTCGGCCCCAAGGCCGTGCCACCGCCCACGGGCGTGCATCCTACGGCGATCGTCGGCGAGCGCGTGCGGCTCGGATCCGGCGTGGCGATCGGCGCGTATGTCGTCATCGGCGACGACGCCCAGATCGGCGAACAGACCGTGCTGTATCCCCACGTGTACGTCGGCAACGAGGCGCGCATCGGCGCCAATTGCCTGATCTATCCGCAGGTCAGCATCCGTGAACGATGCCGACTGGGCGATCGCGTGATCATCCACCCCGGCGCGGTGGTGGGCTCGGACGGCTTCGGCTACGCAACCGTCGAGGGGGTCCATCACAAGATTCCGCAGGTCGGCGTGGTGATCGTCGAGGACGACGTCGAGATCGGCGCGAACACCACCATCGATCGCGCGCGATTCGGCAAGACCTCGATCGGCAAGGGCACGAAGATCGACAACCTCGTGCAGATCGCGCACAATGTCGAGATCGGCAGGCACTGCTTCCTGGTGTCCCAGGCCGGCGTCGCCGGGTCGACCCGACTGGGGAACCACGTCACCCTGGCGGGGCAATGCGGCCTCGCCGGCCATCTCACGATCGGCGACCAGGCGGTGGTCACCGGACAGTCGGGCGTCTCGAAGAGCGTGCCGCCGAAGATGGTGGTGCGCGGCAGCCCGGCGCAGGAATTCAAGACCGCGCAGGCGACCGAGATCGCTGTCCGCCGCCTACCGAACACCCAGGCCCAGGTGAAGGACCTGCTCGCGCGCGTCGCCGAGCTCGAGAAGCGCCTGGCCCTGCTGCAGGCCAAGCCATGAGCCGCGCTTCCCTCGCTGTCGACCGCGCACGTCGGACGTCGGACCTCGGACGGTCCGAATGAGCGAACAGCGCACCATCGCCCGCGAAGCGCGCGTGTCGGGCATCGGCCTGCATTCGGGCGAGCGCTGCAATGTGGTGTTCAGGCCGGCGCCGCCCGATTCGGGCATGACCTTCGTGCGCACCGACCTGCCCGGGAAGCCGGCGATCGTCGCGCATCCGAGCCGGCTATGCCAACGCATGCGCCGGACCGCCATCGCCGCCGCCGTCGGGGGCGTCGAGGTCGAGGTCCATACCACCGAGCATTTCCTCGCCGCCTGCCAGGGGCTGGGGATCGACAATCTGGCGATCGAGCTGGATGCGGTCGAGCTGCCGGGGCTCGACGGCTCGGCCAAGGATTTCGTCGAATGCCTGCGGGCCGCGGGAATCGTGTCGCAGGGCGCTGCCCGCGACATCTTCGAGGTGACCGAACCCATCTCGATCAGCGACGGACGCAGCTCGATCGTCGCCCTTCCCTACAAGGGCGGCCTGAAGATCACCTATACCCTCGATGACCACGGCGGCGCGATCGGCGGCGCGCAGGTGGTCGAGATCGACCTCAACGAGGAGTCCTTCGCACGCGACGTCGCCCCGGCGCGGACGTTCTGCCTGGCGAAGGAGGTCGAGGCCCTGCGCGCCATGGGCTTGGGCAAGGGCGCGAACTACCAGAACACCTGCGTCTACGACGGCACTCGCGTCATCGACAACGAGCTGCGCTTCAAGGACGAGGCGGCGCGCCACAAGGTCCTCGACCTGATCGGCGACCTGGCCCACGCGACCCGGCGGCTGCATGCGCACATCATCGCCGTGCGCACCGGCCACCGCGAGAACATGCTCCTGGTGCAGGAGATCAACCGCCGCATCGAACGCGCCGCCAAGCCCAAGGTGGTGTTCGACGTCCGCAAGATCCTCGAACTGCTCCCGCACCGTTATCCATTCCTGCTGGTCGACCGCATCCTCGAACACGAGCCCGGCGTTCGCATCACCGGCCTGAAGAACGTCACGGTGAACGAACCGTTCTTCCAAGGGCACTTCCCGGGCGCCCCGGTGATGCCTGGGGTGCTGCAGGTCGAGGCGATGGCCCAGACCGGGGCGGTCCTGCTCATGACCATGCCTGAGAACGCGGGCAAGATCCCCTACCTGATGAGCATGGACAAGGTGAAGTTCCGCCGGCCGGTCCACCCCGGGGATACCCTGCGCATCGAAGTCAGCGTCCTGCGTCTGCGCTCGCGCATGAGCGCCTGCCAAGCCAAGGTCCTGGTCGATGGCGTCGTCTGCTGCGAGGCCGAGATCCGCTCGGTGATGGTCGATCCGTAGCGGCGCATGTGCGCCAAGCGGTGCGCATGTGGCCCGCGACGGGGCGGCGCAGCGCCACCACCCGGTCATAGAGCCCCTTGGTTATTGCGCCCTGTAATGCGGTGCTGTATATGCAGTAACGGTCAATGGGACCATTGCGGGAACGTTGTCGCACGGCGTGCGCCGGCGGATGTTTCCGAGGTTCGATCGACGTGGAGAGCGGATGAGCTACCAGATCCTGAGGTCGACCGCGTTCCCGGCACTGCTGCTGCTGCCCATGTGGGCGGGGACGGCTAGCGCCGTCGAGCCGGAAACGCCCGCCGACCAGGCGTGCTTCTTCGACCTGCGCGCGGGCTTCACCCGCTCCCATGCCCCCGAAATCGAGGAAGAGACCAACGCCTCGGGCGGCGGCCCCACCAAGTACGAGTGGGAAGGCACCAATACGCACGGAATGGAATTCACGCTGGGAGCAATGACCGGACGCCTGTGCGATTACGGCGGCATGGTCATCGGCGGTCAGGTCGCCTACGCGCAGTACGACATTTCTCCCTCATTCTTCCGCCGCAACGATGGCATCACCTTCTCCCCGGCCGGCTACCAGCTGCGCAACCGCACGGCGGGCATCGACCTGATGGCCGGCTACGGCTGGTCGAGCAGCCTCAATCCCGATGACCTGGCCGTGTACCTCGAATTCACGCCCTTCGTCGGTGGCGGTGCGTCGTGGGCTGATACCGAAGGGCTCAACACAGCCGCGGCACGGGTCAAGGAATCGGGCATGGGCTGGTACTACGAGCACGGCCTGCGCGGGGGCCTCTACCTGACCGAGCGTCATTTCATCGTCGGCGTCACCGGCCACTACGCCTGGGGTTCGGGCGAGGTCGACATCGACCTGCCGGGCGGCGGCAAGAGCACGCTCACCCTCGACCGCGCGGGCTTCGGCGGCGGAGTGGAAGCGGGCTGGCGGTTCTGAAATGCGAACTCGGATCGGGAGCCTTCCTATGACGCGCTTTCTTCGCACCACGCTCGCGCTCGTCGCGATCATCTCGATCGCTTCGCCAGGTCTGAGGGCGCTCGATAGCATCAGCATCGATGCCACCGGGCCGACGGCTTACGAGCTCGGCACCAAGCCCGGGCAATTCACGATCAGCAGAACCGGAACCACCGGCGCGCTGACGGTCCTGCTCACCGTGACCGGTTCGGCCATCTCGGGAACGGACTACGCTGCCATGCCGGCATCGGTCGTGATCCCGGACGGCGCCTCTTCCGTGCTGGTTCCCGTTACCCCGATCGATGATGCGACACCCGAAGGTGGCGAGACGGTCATCCTCTCGATCACCCCGAATTCCGCCACATACGACCTCGGCAATCCGTTTTCCGCGCAGGTGGTCATCGGTGACGACGAGATTAGCGCCAGCGTCGAGATGGGCACGATCGTGAGCTATGAGCCGTTCATCACTCCGGCCGGGACGCGGCCGAACTTCCTTGGCGCGGCGGCCTTCCGGGTCGCATTCTCCAGCGGCGCCGTGTCCCGGACGATCATCATCAATCTCGGCGGCACCGCGACGCCAGCCATCGACTACGACTTCTATTTCATGTTCGGACACAACGTGGGGTTCTCGGTCGGCTCGCTGAAGGATATCGGGCGGCGTTCCTTGGACGGCGCGGTGTCTGGCGGAACGACAGTGATCAGCTCCGGCCCCCCCGCCGTCAACGGCTACGTCCTCGGCACGACGCACATCAAGGCGACCGCGGGCAGCAGCATCGCCCCGTCGGGAAGCGGCGTATTCGAGAACAACGACATCATCTACATCAATGGCGAACCGTACCGGATTTCCGGCGTCTCCTCAGCCGGCGGCATCTTCGACTTCGACATCACTCCCGGCCTCAAGCAGAACACCATCAACGGAAACTCCATCGATACCGCGCCGTTCGTCGACCTGACTGGCATCAACCGTCTCCAGGTCAATGTGCCGTCGGGCAGCACGCAGGTGGAATTCATGATGGTGCCCAAGACGGATGCGCTCGCCGAAGGAGCCGAAACCATCACGCTCGGTATTCAGGGAAGCACCGACTACGCCATCCGTGATCCCGTCATCGGCACCGCATACATCGCGGACACCAACGTGGTCGCGAGCATCGATCTCACGAACAATGCGGTCGAAGGCGCCACTCCGGGCACCGCGACGGTGCGTTTCCAGGGGGCCTTCAGCCGTTCCGTGACCGTTCCCTACCTGGTTTCGGGAACCGCGACACCGGGGGTCGATTACAACATCGTCGGGCTCAACAATACGACTGGCATCGGCACGGTTACTCTGCCAGCGGGTGCGACCTCAGCGCCTATCAGCATCATCGCCATCAGTGACGCCGTGGCCGAGGGCATCGAGACGGTAACGGTCACGCTCGCGGACTCCCTCGATTATCAGCTGGTCGGATCGTCCGGGTCGACCCTGAATCCCTCCGCGACCGTCAACATCGGTGATCCGAATTCCGGGGTGGTCATCGTGCCGGTCACGACCGGCATCGGGACGGGTGGCGGCACCACCGCGGGCGTGCGGCCGCTGCCGAGCAGCGGGTCCGGCAACGGATGCGGTCTCGGTTCCGGCGGGGCCCTCGCCGTGGTCATGGGCCTGCTCGGCCTGCGCCTCTACCGCTCACGCCGGTAGAGGTACCGCCCCATTAGTGGCAATGCGTAGCCACGCGGTTAGCTTGGAGCCATGGATCCCGCCCCCGGCATCCTCCTGGTCGCCAGCCCGCAACTCACGGACGCCAATTTTCTGCATGCCGTGATCTACCTGGTCGACCATGGGGAAAAAGGTTCGCTCGGCTTCATCGTCAATCGCCCGCTCGACGTGCATCTGCGTGAGATCTGGACTGAAGTTCCGGCGGGGCTCGCCTCGATGCGCGCTGCCGCCGAAGGCGGGCCCGTCGAGCGCAACAAAGGCCTGCTGCTGCACGGGATCCTCGACCTGCCGGGAGCGCAGCCGATGGGAGCCGGCATCGCCGTCGGAGGCGATGTCGACGCGCTCGGCCAGCGCTTCCAGAACGGTTGCGACGACTCAGGGCCGCGCCTGTTCCTGGGGCATTCCGGTTGGATGCCCGGTCAGCTCGAGGATGAGCTGCGCGAAGGTGCGTGGATCGTCCGCCCCGGTCGGCGTGAGTGGCTGCTCGACTGCGCACCGGTCGAGAACCTGTGGCAGATGATGATCGACGGGCGTGTCGGCGGCTTGCCGCGTCCGAGCGTGAACTGATCTCCGCACGCTGGATCGATCCCATCCCAGAACCGTTTCGGAATGAATCCGCCCTTAGGTAGGATGACAGGCAGGATGACAGGCAGGATGGCGCGGCCGATCTAGGTCGGCTTCCGGCCGAGCGTGCTCATCAGCGGCCCCATCATCGCACCGAGTCCACTCGCGCCGAGCATCTTCTGCACCTGATCGTCGGGCGACGCGCCGAAGCGGTCGCGGTATTGGCGCAGCGCGTCGTTGCACGCCGCGAGCACCAGATCCTCGAGCATGCTGGCGTCTCCCGCGGCAGCCACCGCCGCGGCGGGCGCGAGCACCACCCGGGTGACGGTCAGGTCGCCCCTGAGGCTGATCGTGGCCGCGCCGCCTCCGGCGCGACCCTCGAACACGGTATTCGCGCGCTCAGCATCGGCCTTCTTCAGCGTGTCCTGTAGCGGTCCGAGATTCTTCATCAAGGCGTCGAGATCCATGGTCGGCTCCAGCGCCTCACGCTAACGCCTCCGGCGCCGACGGAAGCTGTTCACGCACGAGGATGGACGCGGTGGTTCGCGGACACGTCCACCCGCCACCCGCTACCCGCCACGCCTCATCCCGCGCCGACCGCCGCCGTCGGCGCGATGCGCTTGTCGGCGACCTCGGCGCACAGGCGCTCGATCAGCGCCTCGATCGCGAGCGAACCGAGCTTCTCGCCGGCCTGGTTCTGCAGCGACACCGTGCGTTCGGCAACCTCCTGCGCCCCGACCACGGCGAAATACGAGACGCGGTCGGTGCGCGCGAGCCGGATCTTGGCCCCGAGCTTTTCCGAATTCTCGTCGACGGTGGCCCGGATATCCGCGCGACGCAGCCGGTCGCCGAGCTCGCGCGCATAGGGGACGTGCTCGTCGGTGATGGGGAGCACGCGGATCTGTTCCGGAGCGAGCCACAGCGGAAACTTTCCCGCGAAGTGCTCGATCAGGATGCCGATGAAGCGCTCGATCGACCCGAGGATGGCACGGTGCAGGATCACCGGATGGTGCTTCTGGCCGTCCTCGCCCACGTACTGCGCATCGAGGCGCTCTGCGGACGGCAGCTGGTAATCGACCTGGATGGTCCCGCACTGCCATTGCCGGCTCAGCGAATCGAGCAGCGTGAACTCGAGCTTCGGTCCGTAGAACGCGCCTTCTCCGGCGCGCACCTCGTAGGCGAGGTCGGCCTGCTTGCAGGCGTCGGCGAGCGCGGCCTCGGCCCGATCCCACGATTCGTCGGAACCGACGCGCACCGCCGGCCGGGTCGAGAACTTGACCAGCACGCGGTCGTCGCCGAAGCCGAAGTCGCGATAGACCTCCTTGAGCAGGCGGCAGAAATCCGCCACCTCACCGGGGATCTGCGCCTCGGTGCAGAAGATGTGGGCGTCGTCCTGGACGAAGCCGCGCACGCGCATGATGCCGTGCAGGGCTCCCGACAGCTCGTTGCGGCAGCACGAGCCGAATTCCGCCATGCGCAGCGGCAGGTCGCGGTACGAGCGGAGCCCCTGCTTGAAGATCTCGATGTGACCCGGGCAGTTCATCGGCTTGAGAGCGAACTCGCGCTCCTCGCTGGCCGTGGTGAACATGTTCTCGCGGTACTTCGCCCAGTGTCCGGACTTCTCCCACAGCGATTTCGACATCACCGACGGCGTCTTGACCTCGACGTATCCGCGATCGCGGATGCGCCCGCGCACGTAATCCTCGAGGGTGCGATAGATGGACCAGCCCTTGGGATGCCAGAACACCTGGCCGGGGTTGTCCTCCTGCAGATGGAACAGATCCATTTCGCGGCCGATCTTGCGATGGTCGCGCTTCTTCGCCTCTTCGAGGCGGACGAGGTACGTCTTCAGGCCCTTGTCGTCGGCGAAGCAGGTGCCGTAGATGCGCGTGAGCTGGTCGCTGTTCTGGTCGCCGTGCCAATAGGCACCAGCTACGGACATCACCTTGTGCGCGCCGAGCACGCCCGTCGCGGGCACGTGCGGACCGGCGCACAGGTCCTCCCAGTGCTCGCCGGGATTTCCCGTCGAATAGAACGAGATCGTCTTTGCGCCCTTGGCGATCGCGCGCTGCGCGTTGTCGGCCTTGAACTTGTCCCCGGCCGTGCGCGCCAGCCCCGCTTCGCAGGGATAGTCGACGCGTGAGAACGGGCGGTTGGCCTTGACGATCTCGGCCATCTTCGCCTCGATCGTGGCGAAGTCGTCGCTGGTCAGCGGACGCGGCGTCGCCATGTCGTAGAAGAAACCGTCATCCACCGGTGGTCCGTAGGCGAGCCTGGTTCCGGGGAACAGCTCGCACACCGCCTCGGCGAGGACGTGCGCGCAGCTGTGGCGCAGCAGCCACAGCGCGTCCGGATCCTCGTTCTTGGCCGTGATGATCGTCAACCGGGCATCCTCGGTGATCGGGCGATCGAGATCGCGGATCTCGGCGCCATCGATCTTCACCCCGATCGCCTTGCGGGCGAGACCGGGTCCGATGGCCTCGGCGACCTGGCGGCCGGACACGGGTTGCGGGAATTCGAGCAGCTTGCCGTCAGGCAGCGTGATGCGTGGCATGGCGAGGCCTCAGAGCTTTGTTGGGTGGTGCGGAAAAACGACGACAGCGGACGCGCCGCAACCGATCGGGGACGCGTCAGCCAGTAGTTCGCGTGGTCGTCTGCACCGTGCCGGACATGGCGACGAGGATACCAGGCCGTCCGGAGCGGTCAATTCGCGCGGATTCCGAGTCGCCACGGCCCGCGCCTGACGCGGTCTGTGGCTCACCGCCGCCGCAGCGGCTAGAGCAGTCCGATCTGCTTGAGCAGCGGACGCGTGCTGGGCTCGCGGCCGCGGAACGCGCGGAAGACCTCGAGGGGGTGCTGGCTGCCGCCCAGCGCGAGCACGGTGTCCCGGAAGCGGCGCCCGGTGCGCGCGACCACGGCGTCGTCGTCGAGCCCTGCCTCCTCGAACGCGGAGAATGCATCCGCGCTGAGGACCTCGGCCCATTTGTAGCTGTAGTATCCGGCGGCGTACCCGCCGGCGAAGATGTGCGAGAACGAGCACAGGAAGCGGTCTTCCGGCAACGGGGACAGGATGGTGTTCCCAGCGGCGATTTTCCGCTGGACGTCCATGACTCCGGCGCCGCCGCCCGGCTGGTAGCGGTGGTGCAGTTCGAGGTCCAGGGTCGACTGGTAGACCTGGCGCAGGGTCATGGTGGCGGCGCGGTAGGTGCGCGCGGCGCGGACCTTGTCGAACAGGTCCTGCGGCAGCGCGGCGCCGGTCTGCCAATGGCTCGCCATCGCACGGATCGTCGGCCAATGGAAGCACCAGTTCTCCATGAACTGGCTCGGGAGCTCGACCGCATCCCACTCGACGTTGTTGATGCCGGCGGCCTCGACGTGCTCGACGGTGGTGAGCATGTGCTGCAGGCCGTGGCCGAACTCGTGGAAGAGCGTCTCGACCTCGCGGAAGGTCATCAGCGAGGGGGTCTCTCCGACCGGCGGGGTCTGGTTGCAGACCAGGTACGCCACGGGAGCGCGTAGGCTATCGACGGTACGCTTGCGGTCGATGGCATTGTTCATCCACGCGCCGCCCGCCTTGTTCCCCGGCCGGCTGAACGGATCCAGGTAGAAGGCGGCGATGTCCACCCCGCGTTCATCGGCGATGCGGAAGAAGCGCACGCTCGGATCCCACACCGGCGCTTCGCCATCCGCGGCGCGCACGCGCACGCCGAACAGGCGGTTGGCCAACGCGAACAGGCCGTCGAGGACGCGCGCGAAGGGGAAGTACGGCCGCAGCTCCTCGTCGGTGTAGGCGTAGCGTTTCTCGCGCATGCGCTCGGCCCAGAACAGCTGATCCCACAGCTGCAGGTCCAGCGCCGGGTCGCCCGATTGCGCGCGCGCGAAGGCGGTGAGCTCCTCGAGCTCGCTGCGCGCCTTCGGCAGCGCGGCGGCGCGCAGCTCGCCCAAGAGGCGCTCCACCGCAATGATGCCGGGCGCCATCTTGGCCGCGAGGCTGACTTCGGCGTGCGAGGACTTCCCCAGGAGGCGGGCCTGCTCGTGACGCGCCGACAGGATGCGTTCGATCACCGGCTGGTTGTCGAGGTCCCCGTGCGAAGCGCGGGTGATGAATGCGCGGTACAGCCGCTCGCGCAGATCGCGGCGGCGGCTGTGCTCCATGAACGGCAGGAATATCGGCCCATCGAGGGTGATGCGCCACGGGCCGTTCGCGGCATCGGGCATCGCTCCCGCGCCGACCGAGCGCGCGTGCGCGGCGGCAGCCTGCGCCAGCAGCGTCGGCGGCAGGCCGTCG
>JACCZE010000106.1 GCA_013696105.1 Planctomycetota bacterium
GGACGGCCATCTGGGATTCCGACCGCCGTCTGCCGTCTCGACGTCGGACGTCGGACGTCGGACGCTCCAACCGCCATTGCTGATTTACGCCAGCCCCCCCCTCGTACCGTTTTGCGATGCTCTGCTATTCCTGGAACGTGAACGGCATCCGCTCGGTCGCCCGCAAGGATCTGCTGCCCTGGAAGGTGCTGCCGCGCGCGGATGTGATCTGCCTCCAGGAAACGAAGGCGCAGCAGCACATGCTCGAGACCAGCCTGGGCGAGCCCGACGGCTGGCATTCGCATTGGCATTCGGCGCAGAAGCCCGGGTATTCCAGCGTCGCGATCATCTCGCGCGACGCTCCGGACGAGGTCATGCACGGCATCGGCGACGACACCTACGACAGCGAGGGCCGGGTGATCGCCGCGCGCTTCGGGACCCTGGTGGTGATCAGCGCCTACTTCCCCAACAGCCGTGACGGCGGCGCACGGCTCGACTACAAGCTCGCCTTCTGCGCCCAGATGGAGTCGTACCTCGATCATTGGCGCAAACGCGGTTTCGAGGTGATCCTGCAGGGCGACTACAACATCGCCCACAACCCGATCGACCTCGCTCGGCCGAAGGAGAACCAGAAGAACGCCGGATACCTCCCGCAGGAACGTGCCTGGCTGACCCGCTTCCTGGCCTTGGGCTACCGCGACGTCTTCCGCGAGAAGAATCCCGATCTGCCCGGAGCCTACACCTGGTGGACCAACTGGGCCGGCGCACGCGGGCGTAATGTCGGGTGGCGCATCGATTATTCCTGTGTGTCCCCAGGCTTGTACGACCGCGTGACCGAGATCAGGCACTGTCCGGAGATCATGGGCAGCGATCATTGTCCGGTGGCGATCGAGGTGAGGTAGTCGGAGCGCCGGCGGATGGCGGATGATGGCAGATGGCGGATGGCGGATGGCTTTCTGCCGATAGCTGTCGGCTCAGGGCTCGGAAAATCGCGTGATCCGAATTCTAGGCCCCCTCTCTTGGGTCACATCGAGGGGGTCGGAAGCGCTTCCAATGACCCCGATCTTCGCTCGTACTGCCCCCTGTCGAGCTGCCCGTTTTTAGCCCGGGTTTTCGACCCTCTGGGGCGAAAATTCGTCGCTCGGTGTTTCAGTCACCGACCATGCTCTTGCCCACACTCGACTAATGACCTTGTCGATTGTGACGAAATGTGGTACGATACGTGGTGTTGATTTGTCGCTCACCCACCATATATAGTGGACCCCTGCCCCTCACCCCTTCCGAGGAAGCGGGGCACGGCAGACCAGGAGTGGCTCAGGACGCTGAAACGCGCTGGAATTCCCGATGCACTCCGCCGAAAAACCCCTCATCTCGCAACCCCCTCTGATCAACCCCCTTTCGCAGGACGCCCGCTCATGACCCTGTCGCAGCTGCAAGATTACGCCTTCAACACCAAATACGCGCGTTGGAACCCGGCCCTGGGCCGGCGTGAAACCTACGCCGAAGCGGTCGATCGGGTGTTCTCGATGCATGAAGCGAAGTACGGCGCCAAGCCGGTGTCGGCCGAGATCGAGTTCGCCAAGTCCGCCGCCAAGGAACGCCTGGTGCTCGGCAGCCAGCGGGCGCTGCAGTTCGGCGGCAAGCCGGTGATGGACAAGAACGCGCGCCTCTACAACTGCACGGTGTCCTACTGCGACCGGCCGCGCTTCTTCCAGGAATCGCTGTGGCTGCTCTTGTGCGGCTGCGGCGTCGGCTTCTCGGTCCAGCACCACCACGTCGCCAAGCTGCCGACCATCGCCCGTCCGGGCACCGACAAGGCCACCTTCGTGGTCCCCGACTCGATCGAAGGCTGGTCCGACGCCCTTGGCGTGCTGATGTCCGCCTACTTCACCTCCGACCAGCCGTTCCCCGAATACTACGGCAAGCAGGTGACCTTCGACTACAGCCTGGTGCGCCCCGCGGGCTCGCCGCTCTCCAGCGGCATCGGCAAGGCGCCCGGCTCCGGCCCCCTCAAGCGCTCGATCGAGCACATCCGCATGGTGCTCGAGAACCGCCTGGTCACCGCCGGCTCGGGCTGCGCGATGCCCTCGATCGATGCCTACGACATCGTCATGCACGCGTCCGACGCGGTGCTGGCCGGCGGCGTGCGCCGCTCGGCGACGATCTGCATCTTCTCGGTCGACGACGACTCGATGATCACCGCCAAGACCGGCGACTGGTTCATCAAGAACCCGCAGCGCGGCCGCTCGAACAACTCGGCGCTGCTGCTGCGCGACAAGACCACCTTCGAACAGTTCAACGGTCTGATGACCTCGGTTAAGGAGTTCGGCGAGCCCGGCTTCGTCTGGGCCGATTCGACCGAGATCATGTACAACCCCTGCGTCGAGATCGGCATGTACCCGGTGGACGAATCCACCGGCGCCACCGGCTGGGCCTTCTGCAACCTGTGCGAGCTCAACGTCAAGGCCTGCACCACGCCCGAGATCTTCGAGCGCGCGTGCAAGGCGGCCGCGATCCTTGGCACACTCCAGGCCGGCTACTCGGACTTCGACTACCTCGGCGCCACCACCGAGCGCATCGTGCGCCGCGAGGCCCTGCTCGGCTGCTCGATGACCGGCATGATGGACAATCCGAAGATCGCCTTCGATCCCGAGATCCAGCGCAAGATGGCCCAGCTGATCCTGGACGTGAACGAGGACATGGCGCGCAAGCTGGGCATCAACCCGGCCGCCCGCGCGACCTGCGTCAAGCCGGCCGGCACCACCAGCTGCATCCTCGGCACCGCCTCGGGCATCCACGCCCACCACGCCCGGCGCTACTTCCGTCGCGTGCAGGCCAACATCGGCGAGGCGCCGTACCAGTACTTCAAGGCCCACAACCTGCGCGCCGTCGAGCGCTCGGTCTGGAATCCCAACGGCACCGACGCGGTCATCACCTTCTGCATCGAGGTGCCCGAGAACGCCCGCACCCTCAACGACGTCGGCGCGGTCGACCTCCTGAGCTACGTCAAGCTCACCCAGGAGAACTGGGTGAACTACGGTAAGCGCGCCGAGCGCTGCACCGCCCCGTGGCTTCGTCACAACGTCTCCAACACCATCACCGTACGCGATCACGAGTGGGAAGAGGTCGCCCAGTTCATCTACCACCACCGCGACGCCTTCGCCGGCGTCTCGCTGCTGCCGATGGGCGGCGACCTCGACTACCCCCAGGCCCCGTTCTGCGCGGTCTGGACCTTCGACGAGATCGTCAAGGAGTACGGCGTCGGCTCGCTGTTCGCCTCGGGCCTGATCGTCGACGGCATGCACGCGTTCTCCGACGACCTGTGGGCGGCCTGCGCCTGCGCCCTGGGCACCGGCCACTCGCTCGAGCTGCCTAAGCTCGAGGCCGGCAAGGAGCAGGACCTCGAGATCCTCCAGGGCCAGATCAAGAAGCTGCTGGCGCAGAAGGACTGGGTCCGCCGCTCGCACAAGTTCGCCAAGAACTACTTCGGGGGCGACATCCGGCGCATGACCTACTGCCTGAAGCGAGTCCACAATTGCAAGATGTGGGAAGATCTGCAGCGTGAGTACCTGCCCGTGGACTACACCATGATGATCGAAGAGTCGGACGAGACCAAGCTGGTCGACGCGGTCGCCTGCTCCGGTGGTAAATGCGACATCGTCTAGACGACCAGGTCCTCACCGCGCTGCAGCCGACGCTGAAGTCCACGGAGATCGTCGCGCTCACCCGCGACGATCTCCGC
>JACCZE010000110.1 GCA_013696105.1 Planctomycetota bacterium
TCTCCCGGCTGGTCGACGACCCGACCGCGGCGGCGCCGAACCTCGACCACGGCACGGTGCACGAGCAGGCGATCGAGGCGATCAAACGCCACATCGCCCAGACTGCGGGCAATGGCGTCACCCTCGATCAACTCGCGCGCATCGCCGGCTTCAGCAAGTTCCACTTCCTGCGCGTCTTCAAGAAGCACACCGGCACCACGGTGCACGCCTACGTCAACGAGTGCCGCCTCCAGCGCGTGGCCGAACTGCGCGCCGCCGGGCTGACCCAGAAGGACATCGGCGCGCGACTCGGCTTCTCGTGCCCGGCCGCGTTTTCACGCTGGTTCAAGGGCAGGAAATAGGCGGGCCATTGGCGTCGCGCAGAGCGGACATGCACCGAGGACCGTCAGCAGGACCGCGTCGCAGCTCCTAGACGATGTCCTGGATCATGCGGAAGTCGATGCGCTTGGGCGGCGGGAAATCCTTGCGCACGCGCTTGGTCAGAGCCGCGTCGAGCGGGATGCCCTCGGCCTTGGCGATGCGCCGCTCGTGGTAGCCGAACCAGATGTCCGTGAGCGTGACCTCGCCCTCGCGGATGGTGGCGAAATCCTGGGTGAAGAGCGGCTCGACCTTCTCGAGCTCGCCCATGTGCATGGACGCGAACGCCGAGAAGATGCGGAAGCGCTCGTGATTGCGGATCTCTGCGGGAAGCGTCTGCGCGAAGGCCGCCATGCGCTCGTTCTGCTCGGTCGCGATCAGCATGCGCGCGTACTCGATCGCCAGCGGCACGATCTTCGGGCCGGTCTCCCAGGCCTTCTCCAGCAGGTCGGCGGCTTCGCGTGACGCGGGCTCGGGCTGCCCGGGCTTGGCGTTTGCTTCGGGCTCCTTCAGCGTCGCGCGCGCGGCGATGACCGACAGGTTGCGCAGCGCCCAGCCGGTGCGGCTGCGGGCGAGCGACGTTTCCCACGCCTCCTTGGCCCCGCGGACGTCGTGATTCTCGAGACGCATGTTGCCCAGGTGCCACCAGGCGAGCCAATGATCCCCCTTTCCGGCCTTCAGCGACTCCTCGAGCACGCGCTGCCAATCGGTCTGCACCATCAGATGCCCCGGGGCATCTGCCGCAGGGAACGCGCCGCGCTCGAGCAGATCGAGCCACGGCTGCTGCTCGGGGCCGATCACGTCGAACGCGAGTTCAGCAGGGATGCGATCGACCTGCTTCTGCGCGGCCAGCCGCTTGCGCTCGAGCGCGCCCCAGCCGGAACCGGTGGCGAGGATCTCCTCCGCCTTGCGCGTCGTGACCGCGGCGAAGTCCCGGTCGAGAGCGTCGACGCGGGATTCGGGCAGCTTCATCGCCAGGTCGGTCTCGACCGTGCGTTGCGCCAGGCTCCAGTCGGCGGCATGGGCCTTCTTCGGATCGATGTCGATGAGGCCGAACGCCTCGGTCCATTCCCACGACGCGCGCGCCGGCATCGGCAGGTGCTCGAGCTGCGTGCGCCCCAGGCCTGCCTGGATCTCGACGTAGGTGCGCCCGGGGACCGAGAGGAATTCCTGCCACTGGCGGCCGCCTTCGTTCATGCCCCAGTAGAACACCTTGCGACCGCGCAGGAGCCTGGTCGAGGTGTGGACCAGGCCCTTACCGTCGGCTTCGACGGCGGCCTCCCAGCGGCGCTGGCCGTCGGGGATGCGGAAGAAGTATTCCCGCGCGCCGGGCATGTTGTGCGCGTAGCTGATATCGAGTCCCTGGAACATCGGCACCGGCACCAAGCCCATGCGTTTGTGGTCGATGCTGCCGATCGCCGAGTCGGCCGGGCAGATGACGCGCGTGCCCTTGTTCTCGGGCACCGCGATGTTGGTCCACCAGTACATCGGAATCTCGTGGTCGTGCGGATTGACGATGCGCACGCGCGAGAACAGGAAGCGCGATCCCGCCGGCAGGTGGAAATCGATCTGGTACGGGAAGCACTTCGCGCGTTCCCATTCGTACATGCGCAGCACCGGTTCGCCCTGCGAGCCGCGCACGCGCGCGGCGAACATCGGTGCGCAGGTGAGGAAATGGTGGCCGAAGTGCGAGGTGTTGAACTCGATGCCGCCGCTGAACCACGCGTTGCGCAGCGCGAGGTTCGCGGGCTGGAACACCGGGTTGCGGTCGAGCAGCTCGCGCTTCGCGGTTTTGTCGTAGAGCGAGAGCAGGCGGCCGCCGAGCGACGGTGCGAAGGTCGCGGTCAGGTGCTCGTTCTCGAGCACCGCGACTTGGAACTTCCGGGGGATCTTGTTGCGGTCGTAGCCGTCCTGGATGCGGTAGGGCGCGACCCGGTAGGTGCATCGCCAGCCGATGTACTTGGCATCCTCCTTGGGGATCGAGCCGTCGCTCTCGAAGGCGATGTCCTGCGCCAGACCGCGGAACATCGGCAGCGGATTCTCGCCTCCGAGATCGGCGGCGGGCATCTCTAAGGTCTGCATGCGCAGTTCGGTCATGGCGGGAGCCCCTCGCCGATCAGGGTTCGGGCGGTAGGACAAAGTCAACGCGTGCGCGGCGGCGAGACGGGCGCAAAGCGGATGGCGGATGGCGGAGGCGGATGGCGGAGGCGGATGGCAAATGTCGAGGACGTCATCCGCATCCGCGGTGGCGGCCGCTGCCAGGATGACGGGCGAGGGCCGGCGGCGCTGCACTCCTACACTCCTACAGATCCGGTCTGCGTTCCTTCCAGATGCTGGTCGCCAGGTTGCCCATCCACGGCTGGTGGTAGGCGCGTGCGAGGTCGACGTCGGCGTACGCGACCGGCTGCTCGGCCGTGGCCTCCGCGAGGATCGCGCCCGTGGGGTCGACGATGATGCAGCGCATGTCATAGCTGGAGGCGACCAGGAAGACGTGGTTCTCGATCGCGCGGGCGCGCGCGAGGATGTCGTTGCCGCCCCAGATCGGCAGCAGCAGGACTTCGGCCCCGTTCATCGCCAGCGCGCGCGCCGGTTCGGGGAACTGGTTATCCCAGCAGATCATCATGCCCAAGCGCGCGACGTCGGTGGCGTAGACCGGATAACCATCGCCGGGCATCAGGCCGGCATCGGCCTCGTTCTGCGGCAGATGCGTCTTCTTGTAGGTGCCGATGATCGCGCCGTCACGCCCGATCAACACCGCGGTGTTGTAGATCACCGCGCCCTGGCGTTGATAGACGCCGGCGACGATGTGGCAGCGCAGGCGCTGCGCGACGCTGCCCAGTCTCTGCGTGGTCGGCCCGGGCACCGGTTCCGCGACATCGGCGTACACCTTGCCGGTGCCGACGACCGTCGCGCCTTCGGGCAGGCAGAGCACGTCGATGCCTGCGGGCGCGTGGCGGTCGATCACCGCGCAGAAGCTGTCGATGCTCTCGGCCGCCGACGCCGTCGCTTTCGGCCGATGGTGCACGGTCGCCAGACGTACCGGCCGCGCGGTGACTGTCGTCTCGACCAGCTCGATGTCGTCCCACCACACGGTCCCGTGCGCGCTCCAGCGCAGACCGAGGTCGATGTGCACGTCCGCCGCCCCGGCGGGGGCATCGATGGTGTGGCTCAGACGCGTCCATTCCCCCTCGTGACCCTCCTCGAGCGCATTGTCGAGCAGGCGCAGCTGCGTTCCTGCGGCGTCGAGCCACTCGAGCCTCGCGGTGGCGTCGTGGTGCGGATGCGCGAGACCGTCGCTGCGGTACCACGCGGTCAGCCGATAGGTGCGCCCGCCCACCACGCCAGAGACCCGCGCGCGCCAGGCTCCGAACATCGCCGGGTTGCCGCCGCCGGCGATGCGCAGCGAACCGGCGCCGGAACGGCCGACCGCGGAGTCGACGGAGAACACGGGCGCGACCTCCGCACGCGGCGACCACGTCCTCCAGCCCTGCGGGAGTCCGTCGACCAGCGGCAGTCGCGAGAAGTGACGGAACGTGGCGAATGCGGTCACGCTCATGGGTATAGATTCGCGGCAGGGTCGGCAACGGATAACGCGGAGAGACGGCGGATAGCGGTTAGCGGTTAGCGGTCGCTACTCCGGCAGGATCCTCTGCGCGCCGCTGGCGTCGGACGCCATCACCTGCTCCTTGACCGTGACGCCGTGCCAGAAGACCGCGTGGCCGTTCTCGAGTTCCGGTGCGGCGGCGATGGCGGCGGAGACGTAGGCCTTGGCGTTGAGCACCGATTCGCGCAAGCTCTCGCCCTTGGCGAGGTTCGCGGCGATCGCCGCCGAGTGCGCGCAGCCGACACCGTGGATCTTGGTGCTGCGGATGATGGTCTCGGCATCGAAGTGGCGCAGGCCATCGATCGCGGCCAGCACGTCGAGGCTGCGCGCGCCCATGTTGCCGCCGGTGACGAGCGTGGCGCAGCCATGGGTGTGCAGCATGCCCTTCGCCGCGGCTTCCATGCTTTCGATGTCCAGGCACTCGTCCATGTTCATCAGCAGCGCGGCTTCGAAGCGGTTCGGGGTGGCGAGGGTCGCGCGCGGCAGCAGTTCGGCCCGCAGCACCTCGACGACCTCGGGCTGCAGCAGCGCGATGCCGCGGCTGTCAGCGGCGACCGGGTCGACCAGCACGTGCAGCTTCGGGCGTTCCCGCAGCCAACGCGCGACCACGCGCATGCTCGCGGCGCTGGGGCACAGCCCGACCTTCACCGCATCGATCGCCAGTTCGGACTCGATGGCGTCCAGCTGGGCGCGGATGTACTGCTCGGGGACAGCGAACATGGTCTGGATGCTGGTGAAATTCTGCGCGGTCACCCCGGTGACCACGGACGCGCCATAGCACTGCAGGGCGGTGAAGGTCTTGAGGTCGGCCTGGATGCCGGCGCCGCCGGAGCTGTCCGATACGCCGATGGTCAAGCACACCGGTGGAAAACTCGCCATGACGTCTCCTTTCCGCTCCTATGACCGTAACCGTCGACGGTCGCCAAAGGAAGCATCGTCCCCCAGCGGCAGGCCCCGGTCGTGCGACACCCCGATGTCCGGTCGGCGCGGTCGCCAGCGTCCCGGGGTCACGGGCGGGGGGGACGCACGGCGTGGACGGCGATGCGACGCTCGGTGAGGAACGTGTCGCCTGCGTGCAGCTGGAGGCGATAGTCGCCCGGCGCCGCGAACGACAGATTCTGGACCTGGACGGCGATCTCGGCGATCGCACGCGGATCGGTGAAGTCGACCTCGACGCGGCTCTCGTGCAGTACCAGCGGAGGCGTGGAGGCGTCCACCAGCTTGAGCGCGAACGCCACCGTGCCGTAGCCCTCGGTGACCGCGACGTACACCGCGAGCGCCGGATGCACGGTGGGGAACGAGGTCGCGCCGATCGCGGAGAAGCAGCCGAGGATGAAGTACTTTCCCGTCGCGGGATCGCGCCACACCGCATCGCAGATCACCATCGCCAGGGCGACCGGAGGTGCCGGCGGGTTGGTCATCCGTGCACGCTAGCGGGCTGTTGAAAAACAACAGCCCTGCTAGCGTTGAAGAAACCCCGGCGCG
>JACCZE010000124.1 GCA_013696105.1 Planctomycetota bacterium
AATAAAAGAAGCAGGGCTAGAACCGGGCGCATGGCGGAAGCATGTGGCGGATCGCCGTCGGTTGAAGCGGCATGCCGGCGCAGCGAGCGAGCATCGCTTGCATCAATCGCTGGCGAGCACCTGCAGATCGTCGAGCTTCCACACGAAGCCGCCGACTTCGAAGCGCAGCTGCGAACCAGCCGGGATCCGCGCCTGCTCGACGCTGGCGACGACCTCATCGTCGATGAGCACGGTCAGGGTGCCGGCCCGGCACGAGAGGCGCACGCGCATGCGCTCGGTGAGCGCGTGCTCATGCTCGTTCTCGATCGCGCCTGCCGTCGCCTGCACCTTGAGCCGGACCCTCTCGGGCGAGATCCGCAGACTGAGGTTGACGTTCTGCCCGTCGACGCACGAGATGACCGCCTCGGCATCCTGAGGATCCTTGGTGGCGAGCGCGAGCGACAGGCTCGCGCTCCAGCTCTCGCCCCCCACCGGGACCGTGCAGGCCAGACCGCAGGTGTCCTCGCCCGAGAGCGCCCCGTTCGCGAGCACCGGATCGCCCTGCAGGGTATCGATGAACTGAAGGTCGCCGATGTCGTCGAACGACAGGATCGCCGCCTCATTGCCCAGAAGCGCCTCGCGGCGACGCAATGCCGCGCCACTCGCGAGCGCGGGATCGGCGAGCAGCTTCTTGGCCTGCGCCAGGCTGTTGGCGTCGCCCGAGATCATCAGCGCCGCTGCCGCTGGGATGGCGGCGGTGCCGCGGCTCGCCAAGAGGGCGCCGTGGGTGGCGTTCCAGCTGCCCTTCCATTGCGGTCTGATCGCCGCGGCCTCGCTGACCAGGGTGTGGAACTGACGGTGAAGTCCGGCCACCGGAGTCGCCGTGAAGGCCGGCTCCAGCGAGGTCGCGAGCGGAACCAGCTGATCCAGCTGGCCAGCCTCGAGCGCGCGCCGCGCTTGGCGGCGCGCATCGTCGAGCCGTTGCTTCAGCTTGGCCAGCGCCTCCTGGTAGCGCGCTTCCGCGTCACCGCGGTTGGCGCCGATGGTCACGTCGCGCAAGGCAGCGAGCTGGCGCAGCCGAACGGAAAGCCCTCCCGCATCCGCCGCGCTGGGCATGGCCGCGAGGCTCTTCTGGTAGGAGGCATCGGCATCGCTCTGGAGCTGGCTGGTGCGCAGTCGGACCGGTCCCACGATGTCGCTGTCGGGAGCCCCGGCCGCGAGTTCGGCGGAAAAACGCGCGAGCGCGAGTTCGGCCGCACCCCAATCGCCGCGTTCGGCGCTGGCATCGATCTTCGGGGAGAGCTGCTGCCAGCGCTCGACCCATGCATCCTTGGTCGGAGGTGGCTTCGGGACGTCGGGGCGCCGCGGCGGGGTGATGTCGGACGGACCGCGGCCGGTCCGAGGCAGCGGAACCGATGGCGGCTCGGGCCTCTGCTCGAGCTGCTGGGAGAGACGCGACAGATCAGGCAAGCCCACGAAGCCGATGACCACGGCGATCGCGACGACGCACAGCAGCATCATCGCGCGCGACTGCAGGTTCGAGGACCGCCGCTGCTCGACGCGCTTGCGTGCGCGCTCGGCGATCTTCGCGCGCGCGCTGTCCTCGGCGCCCTCCGCGTGCGCGCCGGGGGTCACGATCTCGCGCAGCGCGCGGAGCTCGGCGACGACCTCGTCCATCGAGGCGAAGCGCCACTCGACATTCTTGTTCATCATGCCGACCAGCAGCTGGTCGATCTTGGGCGGAAGGCCGAGGTTCGCCGCGATCTCGGGGACCGGCTGCTTCTCGTGCGCGGCGACCACCTCCTTGAAATTCGCTCCGCCGAACGGGACCTTGCCGGTGAGGGAGTGGAAGATCACGCAGCCGAGCGAGTAGATGTCGCTGCGCACGTCGCTGGTGCCGCCCTTCGCCTGCTCGGGCGACAGGTAGAACACCTGCTTGGTGGCGGCGTGCGCCTGCACCAGGCGGCTTTCCTTCCCGGTCAGCCCGGCGATGCCGATGTCGAGGATCTTCACGTGGCCGGTCTCGGTCAGCATGATCGTCGCCGGCTTCACATCGCCGTGCACGATCCCCGCGTTGTGCGCGGCCTGCAGGGCGAGCGCGGTCTTCTCGGCGATCAGCAGGGCCAGCGAAGGCTCCATGGCGCCATCGCGCTTGAGCAGCTGCTCGAGCGTGTCGCCCGTCATCAGCTCCATGGTGTACCACAGGATGTTGGCGTCGTGCCCGCACTCGTGGATGCGCACGATGCCGTCGTGGGTGATCGAGCAGGCCTTGGTCACCATCTTCAGGAAACGCTCGCCGAACCCCGGATCCGATGCGGCCAGGCGCGGATCCATGATCTTGAAGGCGACACCACGCTGCAGCGCGACCTGCTCGGCGGTGTAGATCGTCCCCGTGACTCCGCGGCCGATGAGCCCGGTGATGCGATGTCCGGCGATGGTCTGGCCGACCAGGTCCTTGCCCATCAGCGACTTCAGGTCCTGCGAGGCGTGGGCGTCGTCGTTGAAACGGATCTCGCTCTTGCCGATGACGATGATGTCCTTGTCGTGCAGCTGTGCGCGCTGCTTCAGCGACTTGCCGTTGAGGCTAGTGCCGTTCGCCGATTCCAGGTCCTCGAGCCACCATTCGCCGTCGACCAGGAACACCCGAGCGTGCTGCCGGCTGGCCTTGTCGTCGGTGATCTTCAGTCCGCAATCGCGTTTGCGTCCGATGACGCACTCCGCCTGCAGGGGAATGGATGTCGTGCCATGGACCAGGTTCGCCATGGACGGAATGTAGCGGCGCATCCAGCTGCGCCAAAGGCATTGGCGCGCTTGTGCTGGCGGCATCGCGGGCACCGTGGCGGCACCGAGGTCCCCATGTCCATCCCCGTTCCCGCCACCCCCGCGATCGCCAACGCGAACGACGGCACCGCCGCGGCCCCCTACCTGCGCACCGATCTGAACCTGGGTTCGGTGTGGCAGCTCCCCGCATCATCGACGGGGCCGCGCGGGGACGACGAGACCATCCTGCGCGCGGTGAAGGCGGCCGGTTATCGCGGCGTCCAGGGCGGAGACCGCCCCATCGCCAGGCGCCTCGGCCTGGGGTGGACCGGTGGCGGTCGGATCAACGCCCCCGAGGATGCCGAGCGCCTCGCGATCGAACTCGCAGCCGCCGGGGCCGACGCGGCGAGCGTCCACGTCGGCTGGGGCATGGAATCCGACGCTGAGATCGACCGGCTGGTCGAAGCGATCATCGCGGCCTCGGTTCGCCATGGCGTGCCGATCTACATCGAGACCCACCGCGCGACCATCACCCAGGACATCTGGCGGACGGTTCGGATGGTGGAGCGCCACCCCGGCGTGCGGTTCAATGCCGATTTCAGCCACTGGTACACCGGCCTCGAGATGCCCTACGGCGACATCGAAGCGAAATGGACATTCCTGCAGCCGGTCTTCGACCGCGTGCGCTTCATGCACGGCCGCATCGGCAATCCCAGCCACATCCAGGTGCTGGTGAACGAGGGCGAAGCGGGCGCCGCCCAGACCTTCGTCGCGCACTTCCGCGAGATGTGGACGCGATCGTTCCTCGGCTTCCTGCGCACCGCCAGGCCAGGCGACTATATCAGCTTCAATCCCGAGCTGCTGCCGGCGAGCATCCATTACGCCCGGCTGTTCCCGACCGCGGACAACGGCTGGGACGAGGAGACCGACCGCTGGCAACAGGCCGCGGTGCTGACGCGCATCGCCCGCGACTGCTTCTCTCAAGCGCAGCGGCGGATGGTGGTTGGCGCCGACTGACGGACCAGGCGCCCGTTTTCATGGGTGCTGCGTGCTCCGTCCCCGCTCCTGAGTCGACCCCAGACAGCCGGTCGAAACTTTCCGCCGATCCACTCGCGCGCATGGGCCGGGCCAGCCGCGCGACCGCGCTTGCATACATTCACGGTTTTGTCGCTGGGCCCTCGTCCAAGCCATGCACGGTCTTCTCCCAGTAATGCGGCTTGAACAGCAGCTGCCACACCGCTTTCCACGCCCCGATGCTGATCAGCACCCAATAGATCGGGCTGGCCAGCGCCGCCCACCACATGCCGCGCTGCCCAGGTCGGCGGCCGGCGAGCGCCGCGATCAGCACGAACAGCAGGTTGCCGACGAACAGGCAGATCGCCGCCGCGAAGAACACCTGGCTCATGGTCGAAAGCACCGGGTCCTCGTTCCGGCCCGAGTACATCATCTGCCAGCTGTAGCGCAGCTTCTCGCGGTCGTGGGTGGTGAGCACCTCCCACAGTCCGTACCCGTTGGCGAGATCCAGGCCGATCAAGGTCGCATGCACGCCGGCGACGCACCACAGGATCAGGTTGAACGCCGCGAGCGACGACACGCAGAAGACCGACAGGAAGAATCCGAGCGCGGCCCATGGGCCGAGGCGTGCGACCAGGTGGATCGGGCGTCGCGACCACACCAGGTGGGTGATCAGGTAGCCCTTGAGCCAACGACTGCGCTGGCGGATCCAGTTGCCTAGGTGCGAATTCGCCTCTTCCCAGGTCGTGCTGTCCAGGGTCATGGTGCGGTGGCGCGCCATGTACAGGCGCACGCCGAGATCGCAGTCCTCGGTCACGTTGAACGGATCCCAACCACCGAGCTCGCGCAGCACCGAGGTGCGGAAATGGTTGCTGGTCCCGCCGAGCGGGATCGGCACACCCAGGCGCACGAGACCGCCGAGGTAGCGGCGGAACCACACGTTGTATTCCAGAGCGAACCAGCGCGTGAGCAGGTTCTGGCGGTGGTTGTGGTAGGCGAGCTGTGCCTGCAGGCAGGCGACGCGCGGATCGGCGAGCGCGAAGGCGCACACCGCCTGCTTGAGCTGATCCGGCTCTGGACGGTCCTCGGCGTCGAAGATGACCAGGAAGTCACCGCGCGCGCGCTCGAGCCCGTGGTTGCAGGCGCGCGGTTTGGTCTTGGGCTGTGCATGCGGCACCACCACCACTTCGGCCCAGGCGGGCACCCCGGCCGCCATCACGGCGTCGTAGGTTTCGGCATCGTCCGCTTCGAGCAGCAGCTTCACGTCGAGCCGATCCGCCGGGTAGTCGAGCTGCGCCAGGTTGTGCAGGATCTTCTTCGCGACGTTGCGCTCCTTGTAGAGCGGGACGAGCACGGTGTAGAGCGGCCACCCAGACGCCGGAGGGACGAGCGCGTCGGTGCGCGCCCCCTGGTGTCCGCCGACGGCGATCGCGAGCACGCGGAAGGTGATCGCCAGGAAGTAGATCAGGCAGATCACGCCGGTGACCACCCCCAGGCAGACCAGGAGGTCGTAGAGCAGGAGGTACACCAGCGCGACCGCGGCGAAGCCGAAGTACGGTTCGAGACCAGCGGGCACTCCGCGCGGTTTCACCAGCGCACCCGCCGTGCTGGCGACGACCGCGGCGATGGCCATGCCGATCAGGCACGACCCGGCATTGCCGAAGTGGGCGTTCATCCAATGCGCCATCGCGGTCGCATCCTCGGGCAGGACCGCGGCATCGCCCGCGAGATGCGATCCGATCGCTCCGCCAAGCATGGCGACGATGGCGCCGATCACGATCCATAGCCACGACACCGTGGTCCAGGCGCAGGTCGCTCGGTGGGCCTCGAGATAGCGTCGCACCAGCGGATCGCCGCCGCCCTCAGCCGGCACGCGGATGACCTGGACACCCGCCGGAGACGGCGGGACGCCTGGGGCTCCCGAGGCGTCCGCCGCCGTCGCCTCTGCGCTGCCGGGAGTCGGAGGAATCATGGATCTCCAGTGCCTACAATGAACGCGCGGCGGCGTTGTGACCCGGCCGGATCACCCGGCCGGAGCCTCGGGAGGAAGCATCCGCTCGATGACCGGCAGCTGCAACCGTTTCCCCGCCGGAGGGATCACATCGGCGATGCGCCCGCCGGCGCCATCGTGATCGATGCGCACCCGCCAGCAGCGGTCGCCGGCGAAGGCGTCCGCCACGCGCTCGGCCCATTCCACCACCGCGACCGCTCCGTCGGCTGCCTCGTCGAAGCCCAGGGCACCGAGTCCAGCCGCCGAAGAGAGCCGATAGGCGTCGACATGGACGACGCGCAGGCGGGCCTGGTAGATATGCATGAGCGTGAAGGTCGGGCTGGCGACCTGTGCGGGATCGCCGCCCAGGGCAGCGACCAGAGCGCGCACCAACGTGGTCTTACCCGCACCGAGCGGGCCATCGAGGCATAGGACGTCGCCTGCGACCAGCTGCGATGCGAGCGCGTCGGCCAATCGTGCGGTGGCCTGCGGATCCGGGAGCGGAAGCGGAAGCATCCCGGCAGGATGGATGGAGGCGGCCGACGGCAACGGCCCATGTCCATGCGCGTGTCATGTCCATGCGTGAGCCGGGTGCGACTGGCGCCACGCCACCTCCCTTGGATGATCCCCACGGCATGCTCGATCTGATCGACGTCGGCAAGAGCTTCTACGACCCCAAGCGCGGCGAAGTCAAGGCGGTCGACCGCATCAGCGCGTCGATCCCCGGCGGGGTCCTGGCGCTGGTCGGAGCCAATGGCGCGGGCAAGAGCACGCTCCTGCGCCTGGTGTCGACGCTGCTGATACCGGATCGCGGTCGGGTGATCGTCGACGGCATCGACACCCGCGCGTCGCCCGAACTCGTGCGCGCGCGCCTGGGGTACCTCTCGACCACCACGCGCATGTACCAGCGTCTGACCGGCATCGAACTGCTGCGGTACGTCGGCGGCTTCTTCGGCCTCTACGGCGCCGAGTTGGAAAAGCGCATCGCCCAGCAATCGGAGGTGTTCGGGCTGGACGCCTTCATCGATCAACGCATCGACGGACTGTCGACCGGCCAGCTCCAACGCCTGAACCTGGCGCGCACGCTCCTGGGCGAGCCGCGCATCCTCATCCTCGACGAGCCGACCACCGGCCTGGACATCCTCGCCGCCTGGCAGGTGGTCGAAGCGGTGCGCGCTGCCACCCGCCCAGACCGCCTGATCATCCTCGCTACCCACATCATGCATGAAGTCGAACGCACCGCCGATCGGCTGTGGGTCCTGCGCAAGGGCAAGCTCATCTTCGATGGCGCCCCCAGCCGACTCGGCACCGGAAAAGACTTCGAGGACGCCGTCCACGGCATGCTCACCGACGAAGCGCACCGCGTCTCGATGAGCGAACGCATCGACGTCCTCCCCCACGCATCCGCGAGCGCCGCTCCCCCGTCCAACCAGGACGCGCCATGATACGCGAGCCAGCCGACCGGGGGGCCCGGGGGGTGGCAGCCCCCCGTGATACGAGTAAACGACTCGGCGGAGACGTATAATGGACGACAGTCCAGTCGGAGCGCGGCCGTGATCAATCGCCACGTCCTCCACGTCTTCAAGAAGGACGGTCTCGAGATCCTGCGCGATCGGCGGACGCTGTTCGTGAACATCGTGCTGCCGGTGCTGCTCTACCCGCTGATCCTGCTGTTCATGATCCAGGTCCTGCAGCTCACGCAGGCTCAGAAGGTGGAGCAGGCCGGGATCGTGGTCGTCGACGCGCCCGACGAGATAGCGGAAGCCCTCCAGGCCTATGGCGACAAGCCGCGCGGACGCGAGGTGCAGCCCGCGACGCTGCCGGTCGAAGCACCGGTCGAAGCATCGAAGAAGGTCCCGACCGTGAAGGTGGTGGTGGTGGAGGAGCCGGGGCGCGTCGCGCTGCGCGCGAGCGCGCGCGAGCTGGAACCGATCCTGCGCGACATCGACGCCTTGGCCGACCGCGGCGAGCCGGTGCCGCAACCGCTGCGCGAGCGATCGACCCAGTCACGCAAGCGGGCGCTCGAAATC
Organism: Planctomycetota bacterium; assembly: GCA_013696105.1. Lineage (GTDB taxonomy): Bacteria > Planctomycetota > UBA11346 > UBA11346 > UBA11346 > JACCZE01. Next base: position 7,774 of record JACCZE010000124.1, read on the forward strand.
CTGCGCCTGCACGCGGCCGCCGCCGCCATCGTGCAGATCGATGGCGGTACCCGGGCGCGGGTGGTGGTGCTGAAAGACGACGCCAGCACGCGATCCGAGGTCGCCGACGACGCCATCGCGCGCGTGCTCGCCGATCATCGCCAGCGACTGGTGATCCGCCGGCTGAAGGCGTCCGACGTGCCCGAATCCGCACTCCATCCGCTGGATATCGCCAACGTGCGCCTGGCTCCGGCGGCGGAGGCCATCCGCACCAAGGCCTCGGGCCTCCTGCCCATGCTGCTGGTGCTGCTCGCGGCGAGCGGTGCGTTCTTCCCGGCGCTGGATCTGATCGCGGGCGAACGCGAACGCGGCACGCTCGAGAGCCTGCTGTCGTGGCCCGTGCGCAGGCGCGACGTGTTCGTGGGCAAGTTGCTGGTCGCCTGCGCCGCAGCGGCGATCTCGGTGGTGCTGAACATCCTCTCGCTGGTGCTGACCATCGCGATCGGCGGCAGCCAACTCGCTGGCGGATCCGGGGGGGAATTGGCGGGCATGTTCTCGGTCGGCGGCGGTGCGCTCGCGCTCAGCTTCTTCGTGCTGATGCCCCTGACTATCACCCTGGCGGCGATCGCGCTCGCGGTGACGGGCCTGGCGAACAGCAGCAAGGAGGCGCAGAACTACCTGACGCCGATGATCCTGGTGGTGATGGTCGCGGCGGGCGTCGCCGCGATCCCGGGGACGCGGCCGAGCTTCGTCCTGGACATCATCCCCATCACCGGACCGGTGCTCGCGCTCAAGGAGAGCCTGCAGGCGACGACGCTGCCCTGGGCCCACCTCGCCCTCTCGACCGCGGCGAGCATCGCGCTGGCGGCCGTGGTGGTCGGCTGGTCGGCGCGCCTGCTCGAGGACGAACGCTTCCGTTATCCCGGCCTGGTGCGCGCGGGCTGGGGGCGCTTCCGCGCGTGGGGCTCTGCGCCGCCGACCCCCGGGGGCATGGAGGTCATCGGCGTCTTCGCGCTCGCGGTTGCGGGGTTCACCCTGGGATCCGGTCACCTCAAGGACGCTGGCACTATCGCGATGGTCGGCGTCCCCCTCATCGCATTCACCCTGCTGCCGGCGCTCGCGCATTGCTGGCTCGGCGCCTACCGCGCCGATCAGACGCTCCGCTACCGCGCACCGATGGGTCGCGCGGTCCTCGGGGCGCTGGTGATGGTGCCCTTCGCTGCGATGCTCAGCGCCGCCATCGGCGCGCTGCAGGATCCGTACGTGCCCAAGGCGGACGACGCAGGCAAGATCGAGCAGGTGTTGAAGGAGCTCGCAGATATCGGCGGCCTGCCGTTGACCCTGCTGCTGGTCGCCTTGCTGCCGGCGATCTGCGAAGAGACGCTGTGCCGCGGCACGCTGCTCTCGGGCCTCGAGCGCGGCGTCGGTCGCCGCGCCGCGGTGGTGGTGTCGGCCTTCCTGTTCGGGATCCTCCATCTGTCGCCTGCGCGCTTCGTTCCGCAGTTCGTGCTCGGACTGGTGCTCGCCATCGTGACCCTGCGTACGCGTTCGATCGTGCCGGCGATGATCATCCACGCCGGTCACAATGGGGTGATCGTCACCATCGAATCATACTCGGCCGCGCTGACCGCCTGGGGACCCGTGCGAGCCTTCGTGTCGTGGTTCGATGCGCACCAGGTGGTCGGGATCATCGGCCTGGTGGTCGGCGGGCTGGGCGGGCTGGGCGCCAGCGTCGCGCTCGCCGGACGACGACCGCAGCCGATCGACGAGGCCCTGGTCCACCACGATCCGACCCCGTCCCATCCCCGGCTGACCGCCTATCCTCCCCTCGGCTGAGCGTTCCAGCCGCCGACTGAGCGGCAACGCCGCTGCATCGGCACGGTAGATGTAACTATCGTGCGACCGGCGGCATTATTCTCGAGTGGTCCCCGCGCATCATGACCCTGGACCCTGATGACGGGATTCCTGCCCGGGCGAACCTTTTGGCTTGGCGTTCGTCTAACTACGTCTTGCTGCCCCACATCCGCATCCGCATCCGCATCCGCATCCAGATGCCGCTGCGCGGTTCCGCCCATCCCGTCGCACCAGTCCACGACCGATCCGTGTCGCGGCCCGAAGCCATCGCGATGCGGCATGCTGACTCCTCCCAGAACGCGTCCTGTGCGGCCTGGAGCCTGGCCGCTGGGCTTGCGTAGCAGCCGCCCACTGGTATATCACACACCCTTCGCATCCCTGTAGGAGCCGTCTTCAATGCACGCTTTCAACTCATTGCTGCTGCTCGGCTTGTTGTCATCCGTCCCCCTCCTGGCCGCGGACGAGCCGGCGGTCGCGACCAGCGAAACCCCGGCAGGCGACGTCGATCTGCGCAAAGAGGCGTCGACCTATGTGGCTGCGGGCAATCTCGCCATGCGCGATGCCGACACCGACCCCAAGCGGGCGGTGGATTCGGCCTTGTCGTTCTCGCACGCGCTCAAGACCTACGAGAAGCTCGGGGACGTCGATGCGATCTGCGAGATGCAGGCCAACATCTACTGGTGCAAGAAGCGCATGAATCTGGACAACCTCGGCGATTATATCGCCAAGAAGGGTGCAGACGCGCAGGTCGACCTGTCGCGGGTGAAGGAGATCATCACCAAAGAGGTGCCCGTCGAGGAAGCGCAGACCTATTTCGAACGCGCGAAGAAATTCCAGCAGTCGAACCCAGACAAGCATTTCCAGATCGCCATCCGCTTCAGCGAGGTGCTCGAGCGCTTTCCCGACACCGAAGCCGCCAAGCTGGCGAATTCCATCTTCGCCAAGGAGCAGACGGCCTACATGACGCAGGTGGCCGAGGAGCGAAAGAAGGAGCAGGCCGAGAACCAGAAGGAGCGCGACCTGCTCAAGCAGGAGCGTGAGCAGATCCGCACCAGCCGCTTCATGAATCCGCCGCAGGTCAGCTCGGGGGCCACCACCAAGGTTCCCGACAAGGCGGCGCAGGAGAAATCACTCGCCACGCTGAAGAAGCTCTACGCCGAAGGCTACAAGAAGAAGAAGGACGGCCAGAAGCGTACGCTCGCACGCAAGCTGTTCGAAGAAGCGGCTCAGAGCAAGGACGACGCCGCGCTGTATTACGTGATGCTCGACGAATCCACGCGGCTGGCGCGCGAATCCGAGGACTACGAGCAGCTGCTGTCGTCGATCGAGAAGATGGCGGAGACCTACGAAGGCTTCGACCAGCTCGCCTACAAGCGCTCCGCGCTCGCCATCATCAAGAGCAAGCCGACCGCAGCCGCGATCCTCAAGCTGCTCGACGATCCGAAGGACAAGACCTCGAATTCGACGGTCGGCAAGTTCTTCTGCTTCAACATGGGGCGCTGGGACCTCGGCCTGACCATGCTTTCCCTGGGATCCGACGCCGATATCGCCAAGGTCGCTGAGATGGAGATTGGAAACCCGAAGGAGCCGCAAGAGAAACGCGCGACCGGAGACGCCTGGTACGACGCGGGCAAGAAGTCCTCGGGCGCCGACAAGAACGGCATGTGGCAGCGTGCGCAGTTCTGGTACTCGCAAGCGCTGCCCGGTCTCACCGGCGCGCACAAGGAGCGCGTGACCAAGGCGATCGAGGAGATCGACAAGGTGCTTCCTCCGATCATCACCGATTACGACAACATCACCCCACACCAGTGGGACAAGCTCAAGGGCACCACCGTCGCCGTCGATGCCAAGCTCGATCGCGCCGACAGCGGCGTCACCTTCGCCGCCAAGAAGAAGTACCGGGTCGTGCCGCACCCGACCGACAAATGGTCGATGACCATCTGGGATGAGAAGATGGAGTGCGACTACAAGGGTGAGGAGCCGTTCTTCTTCAGCTCGCGCCGCAATCGCGACGGCAAGCGCCTGGGCGCGCTCCTGTGCCAGCTGGGCAACGGCGACTGGGTGAAGCCTGGAGTCCTCGAGGGGCCCGGACACCTGTATTTCGTCGCCAACACCAACAGCTGGGGCGCAGACGACCGCAAAGGCACCATCCGCGTCAAGATCCTGCCGGTCGCGGACGACGACTGAGCCCGCCTCGTTCTAAGCCCCCGTGGCGTGCGGCGTTTGCCCTTGCATTCGCCTCTTCGGGCGCATTCTTTGCGGCCCGTTTCGCCCTCCTCAGGAGTCTGTGATGGCCCGTTATACCGGCCCCCGTCTGCGCGTCATCCGTCGCATCGGAACCGAACTTCCCGGTTTCACCACCCGCACGCTGACCCGCCGTCCCTATCCCCCGGGCGCCGCGGCGGCCGCTGCGGGCAAGCGCATGTCCAAGACCAGCGAGTTCGGTCTGCGCCTGCGCGAAAAGCAGAAGCTGCGCTTCCATTATGGGCTGACCGAACGCGGCCTGCGCCTGGTGTTCGAACGCGCTTACCGCATGCCCGGCGACACCGGTCGCAACATGCTCAGCCTGCTCGAATCCCGCCTGGACAACCTGGTCTGGCGCTCCGGCCTGACTCGGACCATCCCCGCGGCTCGCCAGCTGATCGGCCATGGTCATCTCAACATCGGCACTCGGCGGGCCTCCAGCCCCGGGCAGCAGGTGAAGACCGGTCAGACCTTCGTCGTGCGCGAGAAGGCCCGCAACCGCGAAGACCTGCGGGTCACGGTCAACGCGCCCATCCTCGAGCGCCCGGTCGGCCTCAAGGTCGATCTCGACCAGTTGAGCGTCACCGTGGAATCCCTACCAGGCCCCGAGCAGGTGCCCTTTCCGGTCGACATCCAGAAGGTCATCGAGTATTTCGCCAAATAGGCGGTTGTTCGATGATTCGACGAAAGCCGTCCGCCCTGCGGTCGGCTTTCGTCGTTTCTGGGCCAAATCTCGTGCGTGCAAACCCGGTCGATCTCCCGTCCGCCGGGAAGGTAGGACCTGGTACATTGGTCGCACGGAGCGAAGCCATGGAAACGAATTGGACCTCGGATGCGAAGCAGGACCGCCCCTGCTCGAGCGACGAACTCAAACGTGCGGCGGATGAGGCGTTCCTCGCCGCCGATAACGCGGTGCAGCGGCTGGTCGGTAGCGATCTCGGAACGCACCTGCGCAGCGCGGCGAAGCACATGCTGCAGGCCGGCGTGGCCGCGATCAATGAGACCGAACGCAAGATGCAGGAGCGCCGGGAACGCGCTGAAGCGCGATCGGCTGCCGAGCAGCAGAAGCCGACCGCGTCGGCTCCGGCTCCTGATCGTGCGGGGAACAATCACGCGCCTGAATGCCTCTGAGCGCCGCAACGCTCGCGCCATCGGCACCGATCCGCTCCGTCTCGCCCCAGGTGGGCCGCGAGACCGCTGATCCGTCGCCGTCCATCATCGGACGCGCGCTCGGTGGAACTGCGCTGCTCGGGGTGCTGGCCGTCTCGTACCTGGCCCTGCTCCTGGCCAATCGGCTGTGGATCTCGACCAATGCCAGCAAGCAACGCCTCGATCGTTGGGGCAGCGCGCGCTTCACCGCCTACATCGTGCGCCATGGCGGGATGCTGATCAAGATCGGACAGTTTGTCGCAAGTCGCCCGGACCTGTTCCCGAACGCGTACATCGAGGCGTGCGCCGGTCTGCGGGACCAGGCCCCACCGCGTCCGTACAGCGAGATACGTCGCGTCCTCGATCGCACCTACGAGGGCCGCGTCGACGAGCGCTTCGCGCGCATCGAGGAGCAGGCCCTCGCCGCCGCCAGCTTCGGCCAGGTGCATCGCGCCTGGCTGCACGATGGGCGGCCGGTGGCGGTCAAAGTGCAGCACCCCGGCCTGGAACGCCTGGTGACCGTCGATCTGGCTCTGACGCGAGGAGCGCTGCGGCTTCTGGCCGTGACCATGCGGGGATTCCCGTTCCGCGACCTGTGCATCGAATTGGAGCGCGCCAGCCGCGACGAACTCGACTACCTCAACGAGGCGACATCCGCGGACCGCCTGCGTCCATGCCTGGCCAGGCACGGCGTGCGGGTGCCGAGCATCCTGTGGGAGCACACCCGCGAGAAGGTGTTGGTGATGGAATTCGCCGATGGCGCCACCCTCGCGCGTACCGATCTCAGCGCCCTGGGCGACGACGAGCGGCTGCGCGTCGCGAGCCGGATCATCGACGCGTATCTGGGCATGCTGCTCGAGGAAGGATTCTTCCACGCCGATCCGCACGCGGGGAATTTCATCTACCGCTCCGGCGAGATCTGGCTGATCGATTTCGGCATGACCGCGAGCGTCACCCGTCATCAGGCGGAATTGTACCGCCGCTTCATGGTGCACGTGCAGCGCCAGGACACCGATGGCATGATCGACGTCATGCTCGAACTCGGATTCGTTCTGCCCGAGCTGGAGCGCGAGGACCTGCGCGCCCTGGCGCGTGAACTGTACCAGAGCATGAACGATCTCGCTCCGCAGGCGCTCAAGGGATCGCGTCGCCAGTTGGAGCTCGGCGCGCGCATCAACGACATGCTGCGGCGGTCTCGCGGCATCGTCTTCCCCCAGCACACGATCATGCTCTCGCGTGCGATCAGCCTGATGGAAGGCCTGTGCATGGAGCTGGTCCCGGCGACCAGCTTCCTGAGCCTGGTCCGCTCCCGCCTCCAAACAGTGATCACCCCCACCATGCAGATCGAACGGCTGGTCGAGGAAGCGGCGCAGACCTGGAAATCCCTGCGCACCCTGCCCGAACGGCTGGTCGCAGCGGCGGCTCAGCGCTCCGCCTTCCCGTCGGCGGCCATCGTCTCGGGGTGCGTGCTCATCGCCGCGTTGCAACTCGGAACGGGCTGGCCGCAAGTGATCGCCGTAGCCGCCGCCGGCATCGCGATGCTCGCATCGCTCAGGCGCAGCGGCTGACGGCGGCCGACAGTCGCGCTATTTGAGGACGTTCGAGCCGTCGTCCGGCGCCGGCGCGGAGTCGCGCAGGCCATCGGCGTCGTCCGATACCGGCTCCTGCTGGATGACCTTCGGAGCCACCAGCGTCTCGGCGGAAGCGATCATGAAATGCCCGGGCCACGCAGCGCGCATGGCCGCGAGCGCGGCCTCGGCCGCCTCGTGCTTGCCGAGACGGCTCAACCCGAGGATGTGGTAATAATAGTGGCGCGCGGTCTTGGCTGGCGCATTGGCGGAGGCCTCGACCAGGGCAGCCCATTCGGCCTGGGTCACCAGCTGGGCCAAGCGCTCATCGTCGGGGCCGGCAGCTGCCGAGGTCTCGTCGGGGATGACCGGTCCGAGCATGCGCATGATGCCGTTGACCGCACCTTCGGTCGGATCGCTGCTCTTGCCGGCGATAGCGACGTGGCGATCGACATGCCCCTTCGACCACACCACCGACTCGATCACTCCATCGCCGCCCGAATTGCGGCGTTCCAGCCGGATGATCACCAGATCGGGCTTCTGACCGGTCAGCTGCTCGCCCAGAGCCGGTGTGGCGACCAGATCGCTGTCCTTGATGCCCTGCTTGGCGAGTTCGGTCACGGCCTCCGCGCCGATGACCACCTGCACGCGCGTTCCACCGGCATCGGTGATGCTTTCGGCCAGGCGTTGCGGCAGCGGATCGGTGTCGGGACCGCCCATCAGGACGAGTATCAGCAGGATCTTTTCCATGCCCGATGGAATCGCGCCCAGCCGGCGACGCAAGCCCTTGAACGTCCGTCCGGGCCGGGTCGACTGCGGCATGCGCACTGCGCGGTTGGCCTGGCTGCTCTTCGTCACGGTGCTCAAGCGTCGGCTGGCCTATCGGGGCGATCTCATCCTCCAGGGGCTCGACGAGATCATGCGTGGACTGGTGGCCTTCGCGATGCTCCAGGTGTATGTCTCGAAATCCCCGCAGATCGCCGACTGGGGCAAGGCCGAGCTCACCTTCATCCTCGGCTTCAGCATGGTCCCCATCGCGCTGTTCCACTGCTTCTGCAGCAATCTCTATCAGCTGTCGAACACCTACATCATCCAGGGCAATCTCGATCGGGTGCTGCTGCGCCCGTATCCCGCCTTCCTGCAGATCTGCTTCGATCGACTCGCCATCGAGGACCTCTCTGGGGTGGTCTTCGGATTCCTGGTGATGGCGATCGCGGTCCCGGCCCTGCCCGATTTCCATTTCGATGCCTGGCGACTGGCGCTGCTGGTCGTGCTGATGGCGTCGGCCTTTGTGCTGGTCCTCGCCGTCTTCATGGCCTTCGCCGCTTCGGGCTTCTGGTTCGAGGACCGGGTCGGGATGGTCCCACCGGTCTACAACCTCATGGAGCTGGGCCGCTGGCCCAACAGCATCTACCCCCCCGCCCTGAAGTTCCTCATCAGCTGCGTGGTCCCCTTCTCCTTCGTCGCATTCTACCCCGCCAGCGTCTTCACCGGCAACCACCTGGCCGAACCGGTGCTAGCCCTGGCCACCCCATTGGTTGCGACAGTGGCTCTGCTCGTGGCCCTGTGCATGTGGCGAGCCGGGATCCGGCGCTACAATTCGACCGGCACCTGAACCCCCGTGACAACCCAGGCGTGAACCGTCGACCGCGACGGACGTTGATCCTCAGCCGTTGTCCCTTTCCAGCCCACCCGGAGCAGCCCGCATGGCACGTCAATCCTCCAGCTCGCAGACTCCGAAGCGCCGATCCAGTGGCGGAGGCGGAGGCTACCTCTTCGTCATCATCCTGATCGCCGGGCTGGCCTGCACCTTCGTCTTCGCCGGCGACAAGGTGCGCTCGATGCTGGGCATCGCGAAGAAGCCCTCGGACGAGGGCGCCGAACCAACCGCTCCGGTGGCCGTGGAAGGGAGCGGCGCGCAGAAGGTCGACCACCAGGGAGACATGCCGCCGTCGGGGGTCACGACCGTGAAGAAGGAGGCGCCCAAACCGACGGCCCCCGTCGCCAAGCCGATCGAGCAGGGTCCCACCTTCAAGGACCAGGCGAAAGCCGAGAAGATCCTCGCCGAAGCCGAGAAGGCCTATGCCGCGTTCCAATGGCAGGACGCCAAGAGCGCAGCGGCCAAGCTCAGGGGCCTGGACGCGAAGAAGGACATCCTCGCCCGCGCCTCGGACATCTCCACCGGCGCCACCGAGATCGAGAACCTCTTCAAGGGCCTGGATGATCGCGACGAGCTCACACGCAACTACGACACCGATCCCAGCCTGGTGCAGATCGGAGAAGGCAAGGGCGCGATGTTCGTCGTGCCGGTCGTGGACGACAGCAAGCCGCCGACCATCGTCGATCAGGATCCGCTGAACTACATCAGGCAGAAGAACCAAGCCGGGTCCAAGATCTGGGCGCTGATAAAGGGCAATAAGGATTTCATGCTCGGTCAGCTGCCGGACACCCTTGGCGACCTGGCACTGGTGGACCAGAAGAGCGTGCGCTCCGAGAAGCTCTCGGAATTCAACGCGAAGGTGGCTACCCTGCGCAACAGCACGCGCGCCAACGACGCGCTCGCCTGGTACGACGGCGCCAAATACGCCTACCGCAACCGCCTCGACGACCACGTCACGAAGATGCTCGACCGTGCGCTCGACCTCGACCCCGATCTGGTCAAGACGGTGCGCGAGGACAAGGCGGCCAAGCTGTACGCCAACATGGTGTTCCACCTGCAGAACAACAATCGCAAGCAGGCGGACACCTTCATCACCATCATCAGGCGCAAGTTCGCCGACACCGATCAGGGCAAGCAGGCACAGTTGTGCTACGACGGCAAGACCGGCGAGCTGGTGGCCCTCGCGATGCAGGAGGACCAGCGCCGCAAGGACGAGACGCAGCGGCGCATGCAGGCCCGCATCGAGAAGGCCAAGAACGCGGGCGACCTCGAAAAGGTCGCAGCGATCGAGAAGGAGCAACCGGTCGAGGAGACCGAAGAGGTGGTGATCTCCGGCAGCCCGGACGAGGCCGCCGCCGAGAAGGAGTTCAACGAGGGCTACGCTCTGTACGCCAAGGCCAACGACATGCCGCCGGTCGCCGGTCGCAATGTCTTCTACAAGGATGCCGCGAAGCACTTCGAGAAGGCCGTGGCGATGTACCGCAAGCTGGTCGAGAAGAACCCGAGCGATACCAACCTGCAGAACAAGATGGTGCGCGCGAGTCAGCTGAAATTCGGATCCCACAAGAACCAGACCGCGTTCTGAACATACGTCCTCAGTTCTGCGTGCTCCGTTCTCCGTCGGACAGCCGTTCGATATAACGAGTCCCAGTTCCAGCCCCGTTAGACGGAGAACGGAGAACCTCCGTGCTCCGTGCTCCGTTCTCCGTCGGACAGCCGCACCCGATCCAGCGAGTCCCGTTCCAGCACCGATGGACTGAGAACGGAGAACCGAGAACCGAGAACGGAGAACCCTTTTTCTCGTCCGCCCCTTGCCGCATCGCCGAGCCGGCAACACTGCGGTCCATGCGCATAGCACCCAAGAGCAAGCTGGTCATGATCGGCGATTCCATCACCGACGTCGAACGCGCGCGTCCGATCGGCGAGGGGCTCTTCGGCGCACTCGGCAAGGGCTACGTCGCCTACGTCGACGGATTGCTCGCCTCGGCCTATCCGGCGCACCGCATCCGCGTGGTGAATGTCGGCACCAGCGGCAACACCGTGCGCGACCTCAAGGCCCGCTGGCAGACCGACGTCCTCGACCTGAAACCGGATTGGCTCTCGATCATGATCGGGATCAACGACGTCTGGCGCCAGTTCGATTCGCCCCTGCGCACCGAGATCCACGTCGGCCTCGATGAATACCAGCGCACCCTCGAGGAACTCGTCGCCGCCACCAAACCGTCGCTCAAAGGCCTGGTGCTGATGACGCCGTTCTACATCGAGACGAACCGCCAGGACGCCATGCGCGCGCAGATGGACCGCTACGGCGCTGCGGTCGGGGCCGTCGCCAAGAAGCACGGCGCCATCCTGGTCGACATGCAGGCCGCCTACGACCGCGTACTCGCTCACGGGCACTCCGCCGGTCTGGCCTGGGATCGCGTCCACCCCACCCATGTTGGGCACATGCTCATGGCGCGCGCGTTCCTCGACGGCATCGGATACGAATGGCGGGGGGAATAGAAAGGCCCTCCGTGCTCCGTCCTCGGTGCTCCGTCGGACAGCCGAAGCCATCCCGACGCGACCGATCCCAGCTCCGGTAGACGGAGGACCCAGGACGGAGGACGGAGCACGTTTCCATCGTCCTCCGTGCTCCGTCCTCGGTGCTCCGTCGGACAGCCGAAGCCGATTTGACGAAGCAGATTCCGCACTGGTAGACGGAGAACGGAGGACAGAGGACGGAGCACCTCTGTCTTAAGCGATATTCGCCGCCTGTTCGCGCATCTGCTCGAGCACGTGCTTGGTCTCGAGGACATGGGCGGTCAGACGCGCATCGTTGGCCTTCGCGCCGGTGGTATTGACCTCGCGCGCGCACTCCTGCAGCAGGAACTCGAGCTTGCGGCCGATCTGATCCTCGGGCGATGACACCAGGGACTCGAGCGCGTCCAGATGCGCGGCGAAGCGCACCAGCTCCTCCGAGACATCGATGCGCTCGGCATGGAGCGCGAGTTCGCGCACCAGCAGCTCGGGCGTGACCGCGGCTTGGCCCTGGAGGACCTCGCGCAACCGTGCGGACAACGATTCGCGGTACGACGCCGTCCGCCCCGCGGCGCTGTCGACCATGCCGCGCAGCTGCGTGCGCAGCGTCCGCACGTGCGCAGCGAGGTCGCGCGCCAATGCGGCGCCTTCGCGCGCGCGCATGGAGACGAGGTCCGCGACCGCCTGGGCCAAGGCCTGGCGGATCAACGGCTCGGCTCCGGTGCGCGATTCCTGGCGCGCGGTCGGCAGCAGGGCCGCGACGCGTTCGATGGTCGGCGCGGGTGCGCCGAGCTCGCTCGCCAATGCCGCGAGTTCACGCCAGGTCTGGGACAGGCGTGCGCGGTCGAAAGCCGCGGACTGGGCGGCCTGGAACGAGACCTGGGCGTTCACGGATCCGCGCACGAGTGCGGTGCGCAGCTCTTGGCGGACGACCTCCTCGAGCGCGACGTCGTGCAGGTCCGAACGCAGGTGGATCGCCAGCGAGCGGTTGTTCACCGCGCTGATCTGCACCGTCGCCCTGCCACCCGCATCGGCAGCGGCGCCTTGTCCGAATCCGGTCATCGAATGCATGCGTGCCTCACCCGTCGGTCCCGAGATGGCGATTGCCTGAGGGATAGACCTGCGTCTCGCGGCGCCTGCCGATCTCGAGCTCCTCGGCCAGGATGTTCGCGATGGTGGCGATCGCACCCCCCGCGCCCAGGCGCTGCCGCAGCTCGACGAGATCCGCTCGGCAGGCCTCGCGCGCAGGACCGGCCCATAGGCGTTCGATGTGCGCGACCAGACGTGGGACGGTGAGCTGGTCCTGCAGGACCTCGGGGCACGCCCGCCGTTCGAGCACCAGGTTCGGCAGGCCGACGTGCTCGGTGCGGATGACCTGCCGGGCGATGGCTGCGGTGATCCGGTCCATGCGATAGGCGATGATGTGCGGCAGGCCGATGATGCCGGCTTCGAGCGTGGCGGTACCCGAGGCGATCAGACCCAGGTGCGCGCGCGCGCAGAGTTCACGGAAATGGCCTTCGATCAGCGGGAAGTGCGAATGCCGGCGATAGAGATCCATCGGCAGGTCGGGAACCTTGGCGATCGCCACCGCCACCTGACCGGTGCGGCGCATGGCGGCTTCCGCCGCGTGATGGTAGATCGGCAGCAGCGTGCTCACCTCGCGTTCCCGGCTGCCGGGAGCCAGCAGCAGGAGCGGTCGGCTCGCGTCGATTCCCAATGCGCGATCGATGCCCGAGGTATCGAACCGCTTCGCCACCAGATCCACCAGTGGATGGCCGATGAAATCCGCGCGGCAGCCGAAGCGCGAGAACAGCGGCGGCTCGAACGGGAAGAAGCACAGGAGGCGGTCGATCGAATGGGCGACCGACTTCGCCCGCCGGGGCTTCCAGGCCCAGACCTGCGGCGCCACCACGTGCACGAAGCGCGTGCCCGCGTGGCGCACATCGGCCAGGCGCCGCGCGAGGCGCAGGTTGAATCCAGGGTAGTCGATGGTGAGGACCACCTTGGGCTTGCGCTGCCGCACCAGGTGCGCCATGCGCAGCCCCAGGCGGATGAACTGCGGCAGACGCGCCAAGACCGGGAACAGGCCCATGACCGCCAGGCCCTCGATATCCTGTTCGACCTCGGCCCCCGCCTTGGCCAGCTCGGGTCCGCCCATCGCCGCGCAGACCGTGTCCGGCTGGCGTCGTCTGAGCTCCTCGAGGATGGCCGCGCCATAGGCGTCACCCGACGGTTCCCCGGCGATGATGAAGACGTCGCAGGTGGGGGTCAAACCCATGGGCGGATATGCTGGTAGCGACATCGGCGGTCGCCAGGGCTCATTTGCCCCACCCGGACGTGGGCCCTCAACGGGGCGCGGCACTGGCGGTATGCATTGCCCTTCGATCGTCGGTAACGTTTGCAGCAAAAGGGGTTCGCGCCGCGTACCACCTTGCTTTGCGGCGCTGCCAGCCACTCTAGGCTCTCGCGGGAGGCGCATGCCCAAGCTGGTCTGCCAATCCGGTCCCACCGCCGGTCACGAGTATCCTCTGACCAAGGATGTCACCATCCTCGGGCGGCAGTCGGCCTGCGACGTGCAGATCCACGACACCATGTCCAGCCGGGCTCACTGCCAGGTGCGGCGTGACGGCAAGCTGTTCAGCCTGGTCGATCTCGGCTCGCGCAACGGCACCCTGCTCAACGGCAAGAAGGTCTCTGAACGCCAGCTGTCCTTCGGCGACCGCATCGCCGTGGGCCACGCCGAATACCTGTTCGTCAAGGAAGCCGGCGACGTCGAGCTCAAGGACCTGCTGTCGAAGTACGAGATCCTCGAGAAGATCGGCGAAGGCGGCATGGGCATCGTCTACAAGGCGAACCAGCGCTCGATGGCCCGGGTGGTCGCCCTCAAGATCCTGTCGCCCAAGTACATCTCGAAGCCCAAGTTCGTCGATCAGTTCACGCGCGAGGCGCGCGCCGCCGGCTCACTGAACCATCCGAACATCATCCAGGTCCACGACGTCGGCACCGAGAACGAGATCCACTACTTCTCGATGGAATTCGTCGACGGCCCGACGTGCATGCAGGTGCTGAAGCAGCAGGGGCCGTTCCCGGTGAACGATGCCCTCGAAATCATCCGCCAGACCGCGAAGGCGCTCGAGTACGCCCATGCGCACCGCCTGATCCATCAGGACATCAAGCCCGACAACATCATGGTCGGGCCGAACAACATCGTGAAGCTCGCGGATCTGGGCATCAGCAAGACCTTCGACGAGGTCGAAGCCGACGAAGCCGTGAAGAAGGTCATGGGCACGCCGCATTACATGGCGCCCGAAGCCGCACTCGGCAAGAAGATCGACCAGCGCGTGGACCTCTACAGCCTGGGCGCCACCGCGTACCACCTGCTTACCGGCAAGACCCCGTTCAGCGGTTCGAGCCCGACCGAAGTGCTCAAGCACCACGTGATGGATCCGCTGCCTCCGATCAGCGAACACAACGCGTCGGTCCCGGACAACGTCGTCGCGCTGATCGAGCGGATGATGGCCAAAAAGCCGGAGGACCGCTACCAGAGCGCGACCGAGGTGCTCGAGGAGATCCGCCGCATCGGCGCCGGCGAGGGCATGGGCACCGAGCGCATCGGCGGCGGCGAGACCATGATCCTGCGCCGCTACGCCAAGGACGGCTTCGCCGCGGCGTCGGTCCCCACCCCGGGCGGCGGCACCACCGGCAGCCGCACCCCGGGCGCCGAGAACACCACTCCGGAAGGATCGAACTCCATCTCCGACGACCCGGGCGTGCGCACGCTCAACCGCATCATCCGCGTTGCGATCGTCGGCGTGATCGCGCTGATCGTGATCTTCATCGCCAATTCGCTGCTGAGCGGTCCACCCGCTCCTCCTCAGTCCGTGACTGCCCCGCCGGTATCCCAGAACCCGACGAAGAACCCGGTCGACCCATTACCCGAAGATCCCGCCCCCGCGGCAGCCGCCGAGGCCGCCGCTGCCGCGCAGGCGAAGGCAGCCGCCGAACTCGCCGCGCTCGAGGACCGCATCGCCAAGGAGGGTGACGCAGCTGACACCACCAAGCTGACCAAGGAGCTCGAGCGCATCACCGACGAATCGCTGAATGCGTCGAACCTCGACCGCGCGAAGAAAGTCGGAGAGCGCATCGAAGCCCTGATCACCCGCAAACGCAGCCAGCAGGTCGTCGCCGCCTATGCCTCGCTGACGAAGGACGTCGGGAAACTGGTCGATGAGCGCGATTACGACAACGCCTTGTCCCGGCTGGACGCGTTCCCTGATCGCCGCAATCCGGCGGTGAAACCGTCGTTCGACAAGCTGCGCTCGTCGGTCGAGCAGTCGAAGACGCAATACCTGACCGAGCTCAGCCAACGCATCGTGGACCTGTCGGGCCAGAAGGACGGACCGGGACTGAAGCAGCTGCGCGACTCGCTTCCCAGCGCCCTTCTCGGGACCGGCGTCGAGCAGGACATCATCAAGGCGATGAAGACGATCGATGACGAGAGGCAGGCGCAGTTCCAGACCATCGCCGCTGCAGCAGCGAAGGACCTCGTCTCCTGGCGGTTCGCCGAGCTCGAGAACCGCTGCAAGAATTCCCGCCCGGCCATGGGTGCATCGCCGGCCGGCACCCAGCTCGACCAGTACCGGGAGGCGGCCCAGAAATTATCCGCGTTGGTGGCCACGGTCGGCCCGAAGCTCGCTGCGCGCAAGATACGATTCCGCGGCAACCTGCTTGGATCCGAGGATCCCGACATGACGAATGGCAGCCTGGAACAAGGGCTCGAGCTGACGGTCGAGAGCGGCGGACATCTCGAGATCAAATGGTCGTCGATCCCGGTCGAGGACCTCGCGACGATCGCCACGCTGGTGTTGGGCAAGGACGCAGAGACCTACAAGCCCGCGATCAGCACCTTGGCCGCGGCAAAAGGAAAATGACCCCGGCCGGCTGCGCCGCGCCCCGGATGCGAGGTGGATCGCCGTGAGCGGGAAGCAGGGGAAGTACAAGGGCGTCAAAGGCCACAACCAGCGCCAGGGGATGGGCCGGCTGCGCCGCGCGAACACCAGCGATCCCGGTCGGGTCGGCGGATACGAGCGGCACGACGAGGACGCCGAGATCTTCGATCGCCTGGGATCGCTCGCGCGCGCATCCCACGGTGGCGAATCGCTGCTGGCGAAATTCAACCGCCTCGCCGGCATCCCCGAGCAGGCCGGCGGTGAACGCGGCGAGATCTGCGGCTTCGCCGGCACGCTCACCCTGGTGCGCGCCGCCGCGGGAGCCGAGGTCCCCTGCAGCGTGCGCCAGGTGCTGAAGAAGCGCGTCAAGGGCGTGAAGAACCCGCTGTGCGTCGGCGATCTGGTCACCTTCGAGCGTGCCGCCGATGGTTCGGGCGTCATCGATGCGGTTGCGCCCAGGCGCAACCAGCTCGAACGCGCAGACAGCCACAACCGTTCGCTGATACACGTCTTCGCCTCGAACATCGATGCGCTGGTGGTGGTGAGCTCGCTGCACGAGCCCGACATCAAGCTGGGGCTGATCGATCGCTACCTGCTCATCGCCGCCGCCAACCGCATCCCGGCCTGCCTGGTGATCAACAAGAGCGATCTCGGCGATCCCTCGTTCGCGCTGACGCTCTACCGCGGGATCGGCATCCCGTGCTTCGCGACCATCGCCACCGGGACCGGCGACAGCGGACCCGATCTCGCCGCGCT
The DNA here is from genome assembly GCA_013696105.1 of Planctomycetota bacterium. Lineage (GTDB taxonomy): Bacteria > Planctomycetota > UBA11346 > UBA11346 > UBA11346 > JACCZE01. The sequence continues at coordinate 24,450 of JACCZE010000124.1, forward strand.
GCGCGAACACCTCCATGGCAAGGCGTGCGTGATCGCGGGCCAGAGCGGCGTCGGCAAATCCTCTCTCGTGAATACGCTGTTCCCGGGAACGGGTGCGCGCGTCGGGGTGGTTGCGGACGCTGGGCACGGGCGGCACACCACCACCAGCTCGCGCAGCTACCTGATGCCTGACGGGGCGCGACTGATCGACACACCGGGCGTGCGCGAATGCTCGATCACCGGGCTGGTACCGCTGGATGTCTCGCTGCTCTACCCCGACATAGCCGCGTTCCACCAGGCCTGCCACTTCAAGGATTGCACGCACCTGCACGAGCCGGAGTGCGCCGTCCGCACCGCTGTCGAGGACGGCCGCATCGCCGATACGCGGTATGACAGCTACTGTTCGATCATTCTGGAAGATCTGGTGATGTGATCCGGACGCCGCGTGCTCGGTGCTCCGTCCTTCGTCCTCCGTCGGACAACAGACCGCATTCGACGCCCAGATTCCTGTACCCCAAGACGGAGCACGGAGGACCGAGCACGGAGCACTCGCCGTCCGAATCAGTTCGACCACAGGGTGATGCCGAGGCGCTTGAGGCAGCCGAGCCAGGTCTGGCGCTCCTTCGAGCGGCAGGTCTTGAGCACACAGCGGATCTTCTCCTCGTCGGTGAGCGGACGCGGTCTGTTGCGCAGCACCATGCCTGCCTGCTCGGGCGTCCGGTTGGCCTTGCGGCCGTTGCACGGCTTGCAGGAGGCCACGACGTTGGTCAGCGAGTCGGGCCCCTTGAGCGCGCGTGGAACGACGTGGTCCCGCGTGCCCGCGCCCATGGTCAGGCGCGAGCCGCAGTACTGGCATTCGAAATTGTCGCGGATGAAGACCGCTTTCTTGGTCGGCATCTGGAAGAGCTTGGTGCGCTTCTTGACCATCACCTGGTAGCGCATGACCACGACCGCCGGCAGCTGGAAGGTGCAGTGCTGGCTGCGCACCACCTCGGGATAGTGCTCGATCGGGATGGCCTTGCCTTCGAGCACGAGCATCAACGAGTCGAACCAGCTGTCCTCGATGTTCAGATACTCGTAGCTGGCGTTGAGAACCATGCAGCGTGTCACGGCCGCCCCCTGCAGGCACTCTAGCGATGCCGGTGCCACCGTCCACGGCTGCCCGACCCGTGCAGTCGGGCGCCCGGCGACCGTTCGCGGATCACCGCGGGAACTGGCTTCATCTCCATTGTCATCTCCGGCTCCGGCTCCGGCCGCATCCTGATGTCGTGGAGCATTGGCGCCGAAGCCGGAGCCAAGGCCGAAGCCCATGTCCGGGGCGGGTGGCGGAGGCGGAGGCGGCTGTCGCCGGCTCCGAGGCTACTCCTTGAGCAGGATCAGCTCCGCGGCCAAGGTTGCCGCCTGCGATCCCTCGGTGAGGCGCCCGGCGACCGCCGTGAGCGCGGGGATCTTCTGCGCCGGGACCTTCGGATATTTGTCGTCGATCATCAGCACGTTCGGCAGCATCTTGTTCAGCTCGGCGCTGGCGGCGAGTCCCGCGGCGAAGCTCTTGTCCTTCTTGGTGGCGGCGAGGATGTCCTTGAGCTCCTTCTCGGAGGGGAGCCCCTTGCACTGGGTCACGAAGAGCGGGACGTAGAAATTGCAGAGGACGGGGTCGCGCTTGGCGAGATCCTTCGCCAAGACGCTGATGCGGCCAATACGTTCGGAGATCTTTGCACTGAGCTGGTCGGCCTTGGCCTTGATCTCCTCGGCGAGACCGGGTTTGGCAGCGAGCTTGGTCAGCGACGCGCTGGCCGCCCCCAACTGAAGGTCGTTCGCGCTCGCGACGATGGCTTTCAAGTCCTTCTCGGCGAAGTCCGGTGCGTAGATGAACGGCGCGAAGGCGAGATCCGCGCGCGCGAATCCCTCGGTCGATGCCGCGATATCCGTAACCGACACCAAGTTGTCCTGTCCCTTGGTGATCTTCAGGCAGATGTCCGGGCAGCCACCACGCGGAACATTCTGCGACAGCTCGATGGCATGGGCGACCGAATCCGCGCCGATGCGATCGAGCGCCATCAGCCACGCCACCGATCCGCAGCCGATGAACCAGCTCATCGCCGGGAGACCGGCCGGAGAGGCCGGATACGCCGATGTGTACAACGCGCTGTGGCAGAACGGCCAGCCCGGACCGCGGCCACGGCCGCATTCCTGTGCGAACATGGCATGGGTGATGCCTCCGGCTTCAAATGAAGCCACGACCCCGCGACCCGGGATGATCTTGTAATCAGCCAGGGTCTGGGCGACCGCCTCGCGCGCCGCCGCCGATTTCGCGCTGGTGTCCTTGCGGTTGTCGTCGTCCTCGAACTCCATGTTGATGCCGATGAGGTTGTGCGGCTTCAGGACGTGCTTGTCCCACTGCTCGAACACCGCCGCGGAGTTGTGGCCGCCGTTGCCATGGAAGAACAGGTGGATGCCGGCGGGGTTGTCATCGCCGTAGCTCGCAGGGACCGACACGTAGTACGTGCAGCCCTTCTGCTTGGTCTGGCATTGGTAGCTGCCGGTCTTGCCCTTGTTCGCGGATGGCGGCATCGGCTTCGGTTCGGCGGCATGGGCCGACGCCGAGGCGATGACCAGGATCGCGGCGATGACGGTGGTTCGGATCGTGGTGGGCATGAGATCTCCCGCGCTGCGCGCGGCCAGACCGTAGCACCCGCGGCGCGGGTGTCACCCGGCCGACTCCTGCGTCTGGTCAGCGCAGAGACAGGAAATTCGCGATCATGCGCCCGATCTGCGAGCCGGGGGGGAAGTATGTCGCCAAGGCCTCGAGATCCTTCTCCTTGGCCTGCGCCACGCGGTAATCTCCCGGAAAGAGCTCGGAGAACGCCTTGGCAAACTGCGCATGGGCTGTCAGCGCTGCGCTGAAGCCCTTCTGCTTCGCGGCCGCGGCGAGGATGGTGCGCAGCTCCTTCTCGGCGGGTATGCCTTTGCACTGGGCGAGATACAGCTGTCCGTAGAACGACGCGAGCACCGGATCGTTGGCGGCGAGCTCGGTGGTGAGCGCGATCAACCGAGCGATGCGCGCGTCGATGCGGGCCTCGATGTCCTGGGCCTTCTTCTTCAGCGCCTCTGGGATTCCGGCCTTGGCGAGTACCTTGGCGAGCGCGTTCTTCGCGATGCCGATCTGCAGCGCATTCGCCGCATCGACCACGTGGCGCAGCTCTTTGTCGGGGAAATCAGGGGCGTATAGGAACGGTGCATAGGCGAGGTCCACCCGTGGGAAGATGGTCGCGGCTTCCTGCACATCCACGTCGAGGATGATGTGATCCTTCTCCTTGATCACGTTGAAATAGAGGTCGGGGTTCCCCCCTTTCGCAGTTGCGAGCAGCAGCTCGGTCGTGCGTCCCTTGGCGTCCTGCCCGAGATTGGCGAGCGACCACTCCTTGCCTCCGACGCCGATATACCACCCCATCGGGACGCCGGTGGTGGCGTCCAGGCGATAGTTCGACGAATACAGCGCCACCTGGCAGAACGGCCAATCGGCGCCGCGCTCCTGGGCGTGCTGCGCCGTGAACAGCGCATGCACCAGGCCTCCGCCCGAGAATGAGCAGATCACGCCGCGACCCGGGATGACCTTGTAGTCGGCCATCACCTGCGCGATCGCCTCGCGCGCGGCTGTGAGCTTCCCCTGGGTGTCCTTGCCGTTGTCGCCATCCATGTACTGCATGTTGATGCCGATGAGATTGTACGGCGACAGGAAATGCTTCGTCCAGTGATCGAAGTAGGGCGCGGTACCTTGCGATGACTGGCCATGGAAATGAAGGTGGATGCCGGCCGGCTCGGCAGCGGAATACGTCGGCGGGACGCGCACGTAGTAATTGATGCCCGCATGCCTGGTCATCTCGACCAGGTAGGTTCCGGCCTTCCCCTGGTTGGCCGACGGTGCCACCACCGCCGGGGCGATCGCCGTGGTCGCGCCCGACACGGTCAGGGGCACGAGCAGGAGCAGCGCGGCGAAGATGATCAATACGGGCGGAACCATCGGTCGAGGCCAGGCCATGTGCACACCCCTCGGGTAAGGATACCGCATTCAGACGGTGCCGTTGCCGATCAGTTCCAATCGTTGCGGACGTTCGCAGCCCACTGTGGCAGCTACGGGGAGCAGCTCGGGGGGCTGCAACCGGGGGCGGGGAGCCCCTTCCTGGTCCGATCGCGTCGCCACGGTACCGTGACGCCGTGCGCACGCTGCCGCCCATCGAACACCGGGTCTCACTGAAGCCCCCGCGCCTGACCAGCCGCCAGGTGCACACCCTGCCGATCGAGGAGATCCAGCCGTACATCCGCATCGCCCATCGCAGCACGGGCGTCTTCGACATCCACGAACGCGTGATCGTCGATCACGAGTTCGTGCTCCTGCTGTCCGGTGCGGCCGAATTCACCACCCGTCAGGGACGCGTCCCGCTGCTCGAGCACCAGCTGCTGTTCATCCGGCCGTTCGTTCCGCATGGATTCGCGAGCACGGCGCGTTGCGAACACCTCGCGGTCCACTTCGACCTCAATCCACGGCAGCCGAAATTCGTCCATCATCCGGAACGCCGGCGACCGTACGAGATCCGCTTCGCAGATGGATTGGACATCGAGGGATCGCAGCGCCTGACCCCCGAGGATGGCCTGCACGCGTCCTTCCTGCAGCTGGTGCGTGACTGGAGCGCGGGGACCGCGCTCGGACGGTTGTCCGCGCACGCGCGCCTGCTCGGCATCATCACCAGCCTGCTGCGGCCGCATGCGGATGTCCCTACCGTTGCGAGCGCTGCCGGCAGGCACCTCGATCGCACCCGCATCGAGCGCGCGCTCGCTCTGATGCGCGAGCACGTTGCCGAACCCCTGACCGGAGCCGAACTCGCGCGGGCGGCAGGACTGGGGCACAGCCGCTTCTCGATCGTGTTCAAGGATCAGACGGGGTACACACCGAAGGAATACCTGCGGCGCCTGCGCATCGATCGGGCGCGCACGCTGCTCGGCGACATCGACCTGTCGATCAAACAGATCGCGGCGCGCACCGGATTCGAGGACCAGTACCATTTCAGCCGGGTGTTCCGCCAGATCGATGGCGTCCCGCCCACCGCCTACCGCGAGGCGCTCCTGGCCGGACGGTCGAGTGGAAAATCGTCCATCAGGTCGGGCACGGCGCCATTGCGATCGTCGGAGCCCCGCCGCTAGACTGCACCCATATCGGAGGATCACATGCTGAACGCCGCCCAGGTTTCGCAGTTCGCACGCGACGGCTACATCAAGACCGGACGCATGATCGACGAGGCATGGGTCGCCGAGCTGCGCGCAGAAGTGCTGCGCGTGATCGCCGACGAGGGCACCGGCAAGCCGCAGCCGGTCTCGCTCTCGAAGTGGGATGTCGATGGCGCGGTGATCTACCAGATCTGCAACATCTGGGAGGCGAGCACGGCCTTCCGGCGCCTGATCACCCATGCGCCCATCTTGGATGCCGCCGGTCAGCTCCTGGGCGCGCGCGAACTGCGCGTGTGGCACGACCAGATCCAATACAAGCCCGCCCAGACCGGCGGCGTGAACCGTTGGCACCAGGACTGGCCGTACTGGCCGATCCTCTCCGGCCCGACCCAGGTCACCGCGTGGATCGCCTTGGACGACGCGGACGACGGCAATGGCTGCATGAGCATGGTCCCGGGCTCGCACCGGTGGGGGAACCAGATCGATTTCCTGCACACCATCAAGGAGATCGACGACATGCCGGCCGAGCACCAGGGACATGCGCTCGCCGTGCGGCGCTGTCCGGTCGGAGCCGGAGAGGTGCATTTCCACCACGGCCTGACCTGGCACGGATCGCACGCGAACGTCTCTGGCCGTCCGCGTCGCGCGATCGCCATCCACCTGATGAGCGAGCAGACGCGATTCGTCGCTTCTGGAAACCACCTGATGAAGCCGCACGTCACCGTCGCCGACGGCGAGGTGATCGCCGGCGAGCACTTCCCGCTGGTGTGGAGCACGCCGGCCGAGGTCGCGAGCCTCGCGGGCGCCTGAGCCTCGCCCCCCACTGCGGGGCGGATGCGGGGCGGATACGTCGATCAGCCGGTGCTCGGTCGTCGCTGGGATCCAGCGACCGATCCGATGGTGCGCGGCCGCCCGGGCGGAGCGACATAGAAGCGCCGGTAGCGGACCAGCAGCAGCTCGAACACCCCGTACGCGAACAAGCCCGCCGCAACCATGCCCATCAGGTAGGGTATGTAGGCCTGCTCGTTCAGCCACGCCAACGCACCACCCAGTCCCTTGGCGCTGTCCGGGTCGGAGTACCAGCCGGCCACGCACAGGAATGCGCCGGTGACCAAGGCGACGACTCCGCGCGCTGCATAGCCGAAGCGTCCGAGGGCGACGATCAGCCGGAACATCCCGGGAGTGAGCTCCTCGAGCCTGAGCCGGCGGCGGATGTAGGCGGTGTAGATCATGTAGAATTGCATCAGCCCCATCGCGACCAGGTAGATGCCGAGCGCGATCACCAGCCATTCGCCGTACAGATGGCTGATGAGCGATGCTGCGATCGACTTGGCGAAGGTGTCTCCGCTGCCATCTCCGTCGTTCAGTCCCATGACCAGCTGCAGCGCGAGGAAGGCCAATCCGATATAGATCACGCTCTTGATCAGCATGCCCAGCCGCTTGAACAGGCCGATGACGTCGCTTCCCTTGCGATCGGTATCGAACAGCGCGGCGACGGTCTTGAACAGCGCGTAGCCGATGTTGCCGGTCATGACCACCACCAGCAGGAGCATGCCGAAGGCGTGGCTGGCGATCCGCTGCATCACGCCATAGGCATTGATGAAGTCCCCGCCCAGATCGAGCGCGGCGAGACCGGCCAGGGAACCGATCATCAGGAAGATGACCCCCTTCACCAGCAGGCCCCAACGCGCGAATGCGCGGAACCAGCGGCGCGTGGCGAGCGCGCGTCCGACCGCTTCCAGACGCGCCAACGACGGTGGAGGGCGCACTGCAGTCGACCGAGGGGATGATGCCGGCACGTCGCGCATCCTAGCGGCTAACGCTCCGGCACCACCGCGCTCGCTGCAGGCGTCTACGCCGGGCCGTGGACTTGAACCCCCTCCAGGTCCCCTACCGTCGACAGTCGAGGGTCCCATGCTCCGATACCTGTCCGTGCCCGTGCTCCTGACCTGGTCGATCGGCGCGGCGCTCGTCGCCGCGGACGCGTCCGACCCGCTGGCCGGTCCGGTGGTCGAACCCTCCACGCAGCAGTCGCTGGGCTTCCATTGGATCATTCGTGGCGACGACGATGCGGACGCTCGGATCACGGTCGCCTACCGGACTGCCGGTGCCGCGGGAGCCGCCTGGAAGGACGGGGCGCCCCTGCTGCGAGTACGCAAAGGCGCGCATGCGCAGGCGGGCAAGGAGAAGCACCGCAGCGACCTCGACGTGCCGGCCGATGGTTGGCTCTTCGCTGGCAGCGTGCTGATGCTCGATCCGAAGTCCGAATACGAGGTGAAACTGTCCCTGGTCGACGCCGATGGAGGCTCGGTCGAAAAGCTCGTGAAAGCAGGAACGACGGCGGAACCGACGCTCCCACCCGCAGGAACGGTGGTCCATGTCGCTCCGGGATCCGGCGGCGGACGCGGGACGAGTTCGGAGCCGTTCCTAGGCCTCGAGGCGGCGCAGGCCGCGGCCAAACCGGGAATGCGGTTCGTGCTCGCGGCGGGCATCTACGCCGGGACCGCGCTGTTCGCCGCCAGCGGCGAACCGGGAAAGCCAATCGTGTGGCACGGACCGGACGACGGCGAGGCGATCCTCGATGGCAAGGGTTCTGGCGACTCGGTTCCAGCCCGAGTCGTCTCGGCGAACGAGATACACGATGTGTGGTTTCGCAAACTCACCATCCGCAACGCCGAGTTCGGCATGGTCCTGCACGGAGCCCAGCGCATCGTCATCCAGCGCTGCCGCCTCAGCGGGGTCGGCTACGGCATCACCTGCCACGATGGACCCAAGGGCCCCGCCCGGGACCTCGTCATATCCGACAACGTGCTGGTCGGTGAATTCAAATGGATCCTGCCCTTCCATGGCATCCCCGAAGGCGATGCGCAATGGAAACAGGAGAAGCGCGGCATCGAGGTCACCGGCACCGGGCACGAGGTCTGCTACAACCGCATCTCCTACTTCAAGGACGCGATCGACACAGCACCGTCGAGCGTCTGCGCGGATATCGATTTCCACCACAACGACATCAGCCAGGTGATCGATGACGGCATCGAGATGGACGGATCGGACCGCAACACGCGCTGCTTCCTCAACCGCATCACCGATTGCCACACCGGCATCTCGATCCAGCCGGTCTTCGGAGGGCCGGTGTACATCTTCCGCAACACCCTGTTCAACACGAATTCCGAGACGCTGAAGATGCACAACTGCCCGTCGGGCGTGCGGTACTTCCACAACACGACGGTCAAGAAGGCCGAGCCGTTCCTCGTGTCGACCGGTGACAAGGTCTCGGACTGCTGGTTCCGCAACAACATCTTCATCGGAACGTCCGGACGCGCCCTCAACCTGGACTGCCCCCAGGCAGGATGCGACTTCGATTTCGACGGCTTCGGCGGTTGGAGCGGCGACGTCTTCCTGAAGTTCGACGGTGTGAAGTACGCCACTCCCGAGGAGGCGAAGGCCAAGGCGCCGATCGAGACGCACGCCGTGCTGCTCGATCCGGCGACCACCTTCGCATCCGGCCTGGTGCCGCCGAGCGATGCGGCGGACAAGCACGATCCGGTGGAATTCGATCTCAAGCCGGGGTCTCCCGCTATCGATGGCGGCGAGATCCTGCCAGGACTGAACGATGGCTTCGCTGGGAAGGCACCGGATATCGGCGCGCGAGAAGTCGGAGCGCCGCCGGTGCATTACGGGCCCAGGCCCGAGAAGAAGTGATGGTGGATCGTTGGTCAGTGATCGTTGGCGACACGGATCACGGACAGGACCACTCACCCTGCATCACTGCCAATCGAGGATCACCTTTCCCGATCTGCCCTCCTTCATCGCCTGGAATCCCGCGAGGTAATCGTCGACCGGCATGCGGTGGGTGATCACCGCGGAGATGTCGAGCCCGCTCTGCAGCATGCTCGTCATCTTGTACCAGGTCTCGAACATCTCGCGGCCGTACACGCCCTTGAGCATCAGGCCCTTGAAGATCACCGTGCTCCAATCGATCGCGACCGGCGCGGGGAAGATGCCGAGGATGGCGATGCGTCCACCGTGATTCATCGCCGCGAGCATGGATTGGAAGGCCTGGCCGTTGCCCGACATCTCGAGTCCCACGTCGAATCCCTCGGTCATGCCCAGCGAGGTCATCACCTCCTGCAGGGTGCCGTTCTTCGGATTCAGCACGCGCGTCGCGCCCATGGTCGTCGCCAGCTGCAGGCGGTAATCGTTGACGTCGGTCACCACCACGTGGCGCGCTCCGACATGCTTGGCGATCGCCGCGGCCATGCAGCCGATCGGTCCGGCGCCGGTGATCAGCACGTCCTCGCCGACCAGGTCGAACGACAGCGCGGTGTGGGTCGCGTTGCCGTACGGGTCGAAGATGCTCGCGAGCTCGTCCGAGATGTCGTCCGGCAGCTTGAATGCGTTGACCGCGGGCAGGCTGAGGAACTCGCCGAAGCAGCCCTGGCGGTTCACCCCGATGCCCTGGGTATTGCGGCACAGGTGGCGGCGGCCGGCGCGGCAGTTGCGGCAGTGCCCGCAGGTGATGTGCCCTTCGCCTGAAACGCGATCGCCGATCGAGAATCCGGCGACCGCCGAACCGACGCGCTCGACCACGCCGACGAATTCGTGGCCGGTGACCATCGGCACCGGAATGGTCTTCTGCGACCATTCGTCCCAGCTGAAGATGTGCAGGTCGGTGCCGCAGATCGCGGTCTTGCGCATGCGGATGAGCAGATCGTTGGGGCCGATGTCCGGCACCGGGACCCGCTCCATCCACAGGCCGGGCTCGCGCTTGGCCTTCACCAACGCCTTCATGGTCGCGGCCATCGAAACTCCTTGCCGCGGACGGCGGACTGGTCGGTCGCTCGTTCTCTCAGGCGATGATGGTAAGCGCGCGGCCAACATGGGCAAACGCGGCGAGCGCTCGGTCGATGTGCTCGGGGTCATGCCCGGCGGACATCTGCGTGCGGATGCGCGCCTTGCCCAAGGGCACTACCGGGTAGGCGAAACCCACCGCGTAGACCCCCTGTTCGAACAGCCCTGCCGCCATCGCTTGGGCCAGCACCGCGTCGCCGAGCATCACCGGGACGATCGCATGTTCGCCCGGCACCACCGTGAAGCCGAGGTCGGTCAGACCGGCGCGGAAACGCCGGGTGTTGTCGCGCAGCCGTTGCCTCAGCGCGCCGCCGGAACCGACCAGCTCGAGCGCTCGCAGCGTGGTGGCGGCGATGACGGGAGCCACCGAGTTCGAGAACAGGTAGGGACGCGAGCGCTGGCGCAGCCAATCGACGATCTGCCGGCGGCCGGCGGTATAGCCCCCGGACGCGCCACCGAGCGCCTTGCCGAAGGTGCCAGTGAGGATGTCGATCCGGCCCTCCACTCCCCGCAACTCGGGCGTCCCGCGGCCGTTGTCGCCGATGAATCCCACCGCATGCGAGTCGTCGACCATCACCAGCGCCTGGTGGCGATCCGCGAGATCGCAGATCGCGGCCAGGTCGGCGATGGTGCCATCCATCGAGAACACCCCGTCGGTGGCGATGAGCTTGAAGCGGCAGCCTTTTGCGGCCTCGAGCTGGCGCGCCAAGTCGGCCATGTCGTTGTTCGCGTAGCGGAAGCGCTGGGCTTTGCACAGCCGGACGCCATCGATGATGCTGGCATGGTTCAGCGCGTCGCTGATCACCGCGTCCTCGGGACCGAGCAGGGTCTCGAACAGCCCTCCGTTCGCATCGAAGCACGACGAGTAGAGGATGCTGGCCTCGACGCGGAGGAACTCGGCGAGCCGCGCCTCGAGGTCGGTATGCAGCTGCTGAGTGCCGCAGATGAAGCGTACCGATGACAAGCCGTATCCGTAGCGGTCGATCGCCGAGCGTGCCGCGTTCTCGAGATCGGCGCTGTGCGACCATCCGAGGTAGTTGTTGGCGCAGAGGTTGATCACCTGGCGTCCACCGACGGTCACCATCGCCGATTGCGGCGAGGTGATGACCCGCTCGGTCTTGAAGAGTCCAGTCTCGCGCAGCTTCCCGAGTTCGGCATCCAGGTGTTCGAGATACGCGGCGTGCATCGATCCTC
>JACCZE010000129.1 GCA_013696105.1 Planctomycetota bacterium
TTCGTCAATGGCACGCTGACCATCACCAAGGCGACACCGGTCGTCACCTGGGCCGCTCCGGCAGCCATCACCTACGGTACCGCGCTGGATGTGACGCAGCTGAACGCGTCGTCTGGCGTGGCGGGAACCTTTGTCTACACGCCTGCCTCCGGCACCGTGCTCGCCGCTGGCGCGCAGACGCTCAGCGTGACCTTTACCCCGACCGATGGCGCGGACTACAACCCGGTGACCACCACGGTGGCGCTCACCGTCAATCCCGCGCCGCTGACCATCACCACCGTCAATGTCTCGAAGATCTACGGCGCCGCGCTGCCTGGTTTCACCGTCACCTACGCCACCTTCGTCACTGGTGACTCCAGTGTGAGCCTCGCCGGAACGCTCGTCTTCACGACTACCGCCACTGCGACAAGTCCGGTCGGCGCCTACACGGTCACGCCCAGCGGTGTGAGCAGCGGCAACTACGCGATCACTTTCGTCAATGGCACGTTGACTATCTCCAAGGCGCCGCTGACCGTCACCGCCGACAACAAGTCGAAGCTCCAAGGAGCGGCGAATCCGCCGCTGACGCATGTGATCGGAGGGCTGGTCAATGGCGATAGCGAGGCCACCGCGTTGACCACGCCGGTCGCGATCATCACCACTGCGACTGCCGCGAGCGCCGCCGGCACCTATCCCATCACCGTCAGCGCCGCTGATGGGCCGAACTACGCCGTCACCTTCGTCGCGGGCACTCTCACCGTGGTGATGCCGGCCCCGGTACCGGCGATCTCGGGCATCGCGCCGACCACCGGATCGACCCTTGGCGGCGACAGCGTCACCATCACTGGAACGGATTTCACCGGAGCATCGGTGACCGTCGGCGGACTGTCCACGACCATCACCGCGATCAACGCCACCACCATTACCATCTCCACGCCCGCGCATGCGACCGGCAGCGTCGATGTCGTCGTCACCACTCCCAACGGCTCTGACACGGCGACGAACGGATTCGCCTACACGACCTCCGATCCCGTCATCACCTGGGGCGCGCCAGCGGGGATCACTTATGGCACGCCCCTCTCAGCTACGCAGCTGAGCGCCACGGCAAGCGTCGCCGGAACGTTCGTCTACACGCCCGCCGCCGGCACCGTTCTGGGCGCCGGCGTCGGTCAAATCCTCAGCGCCACCTTCACTCCCACCAACACCGCCGACTACAACACCGTGACTACCACCGTGGCCATCACCGTCACCACGGCGCCGCTGACCGTCACCACCGTCAATGTCTCAAAAGTCTTTGGCGCGGCGCTGCCGAGTTTCACCGTCACCTATGTCGGCTTCGTCAACGGTAACACCAGCGCGAGCCTCGCCGGCGCGCTCGCCTTCGCGACCACCGCCACTGCGGCGAGTCCGGTCGGGACCTATGCGGTCACGCCCAGCGGCGTGAGCAGCGGCAACTACGCAATCACCTTTGTTGCGGGCACACTGACCATCAGCCAGGCGGCAGCGGTGATCTCGTGGGCGGCGCCGGCAGCCATCACCTACGGCACCGCGCTCAGCGCGACCCAGCTCAATGCCACCGCCAACACCGCGGGAACGTTCGTCTATGCGCCCGCCGCGGGCACAGTCCTGGCTGCGGGGGCCGGCCAAGCGCTGAATGTCACCTTCACTCCGTCCAACGCGAATTTCGCCGGCGCGACGGCGAGCGTTGCCCTCACCGTGGCCCCGGCCGCGCTGACCATCACCGCGATCGACCAGACCAAGGTCCACGATAGCGCCAACCCCACGCTGACCGCCGTCTACGCCGGCTTCGTCAACGGCGACACCGCCGCCAGCTTGACCACGCCGCTGACGCTCGCGACCACGGCGGTCGCGGCCAGTCCGGTCGGGACCTATCCGATCATCGCCTCGGGCGCGACCTCGGCGAACTACGCCATCACCTTCGTGTCCGGCACCCTCACCGTGGTGCCTGCAGCCGGCACCCTCGACATCACCACCATCGACCTCGTCGGTACCGTCACCGGTACCAACGTCACGCTGTCGGTCGGCGGCGCGCCAGTGCCGGTGGTCAACGGGACCTGGCAGGCGACGGTGGTCACGCCGGGAGCCGCCACGCAGACCACGTCGATCGATGTCTCCGCGCCGGGATTCGCGCCGGTGAGCGTGCCCCTGACCATCGACGAGATCCCGATGCCCTCAGGAGCGGGGTGATCATGAATCCCTACCTCATCCGTCTGGCTGTCGTCGCGGCCATCCTGCTGCTGACCACCTGCCATCACTCCAGCACAAAAGCGGCGACAGTGGCGGCGCCCGTCGCTCCGTCGGTTGCGCTGCAGCAGGTCGTCCTTCACGGCAATGTGACCTCGAACGGTTCGCCATCCGTGTTGGTCGACGGCCTGCCCGCGACCATCAGCGGCGGGATCTGGAGCGCGACGGTGACGCTCATCAGCCGGCCGCAGTCGGTGGTGGTCGAGCTGCTGACCAACGGATTGCCGGTCGCTCAGCGCGTCATCACCATCCAGTAGCCAGTAGCCAGTAGCCAGTAGCGGTCAGGGATTGCGGAGGCGTGCCTGGTGGCGGGGACGGGCGCGGCCCGGGAACCCGCCGCGCCTGCTACGCCTGGCGGCGGCTCATCCACCACATGAA
>JACCZE010000017.1 GCA_013696105.1 Planctomycetota bacterium
CGATCCGATCTACGTGCGCGACCATTTCCTGCTGGTGACGGTGGCATTGCTGGTCAGCGTCGCGGTCAAGGCCGTGATCGCGGCATTTGCGCTGCGCATCGCCGGCCTGTCGAAACGCTCGGCGATCGGCGGCGGCATCATGACCGCGCAGATGGGCGAATTCAGCTTCGTGCTCGCGGCCACCGCCTTCGGGCACGGCGAACCCGGCAGCGGCCTGCACGGGCTCTATCAGCTGGTGGTGGCGGTGACCTGCCTGAGCCTGGCGGCGACGCCCCTCTTGATCACCGTCGCGGTGCGCTTCCTGCCGCGCTCGGCGGTCGAGAGCATCGACAGCACGGGCGACACCATCGTCATCGCCGGCCTCGGACCGGTGGGCAATACCGTGGTCGAGGCGCTGCGCGATCAGGGCCACCCCCTGCTGCTGGTCGACCGCAACCGCCGCCTGCTGGCGCCCTGGCAGGATACGTCGGGCGTGCGCTGCCACTTCGGCCGCATCGAGGACATGGACGATTGGCTGCCGACCATCGGCCACCGCCCCTGCCTGGAGGTGCTGACCTTCCCGATCGCCGATACCTCGGCGCTGGTCACCGCCCGCCTGCGCGCGATGGACCCCGAACTGATCATCATCGCACGCAGCCCGTACGAGGCCCAGGTCGAGCTGCTGCGCGGCGCCGGCGCGCAGTTCGTGATCTGCGACGAACGCGAGACCACCCGCGCCCTGCTGCCGATGCTCCAGGAAGCGCTCGCCGTCCGCGACAGCGCCGCGACCCAGACCTCGCGCATCGCGCGCGGAGACCGTCCGACGGCCTCCGGCCGGAATCCCACATAGAAGACCGTCCGACGTGCGACGTCCGACGTCCGACGTCTGAGAGCCCCGGTCTGTGCGACGTCACACGTCCCGTGTGAGCAGTCGCATCCGACGTCGGACGTCGGACCTCGGACGTCGGACGCTCTTCCCTTTGACTTCGCTGCCTGCACGGAATAATCCGCGCCGCATTCGACTTAGGCTCCCATCGTCTAGAGGCCTAGGACAACGGATTCTCAGTCCGTGAACAGGGGTCCGAATCCCCTTGGGAGTACCACTTCTGGCGGTCCGCGCTGCGGGCCGCCATCATCTTTCCAGGGGACCCCCATGCGCCTCATCTTGATCGGCCTGCTCGCCCTCGCTCCGGCACTGACCTGCGTCGCGGCCACCGCCGGCCAGGACGACCAGTTCGCCCAACTGGTGCGCAAACCCACCAACGGCATCTGCCCGTTCGATGGCAATCCCATCAATGCCCGCCTGCAGCCGGTGCCCATCCTGGGCGCGGACGGACAGGAGGTGCTGGTCGGCACCTGTTCGCAGTCGTGCAACGATTCGCTGCACCTGAAGTCCTTCGGCGACGAAGGCCGCACCGTCGCCGCCGCCGCCAAGGGAAACACCACCGTCGATCGCGTCCAGAAGGGCGCGGGTGCCTCGACCGCCGGCGTCGCACGCGGACCCGCGACGCAGCCCGCTCCGGCGTTCGGCCAGCCGGCTCCAGCCTTCGGCCAACCTGCTCCCGCACCCGCCTTCGGCCAGCCTGTGCCCGCGACCCATAACGGCGGCAGCGATCTGGGCGCCAGCCCGAAGAGCGACCCGAAGAGCGACCCGAAGAGCGAAAAGATCCGCGCGGCCAAACCCGAGTCCTCGAAGCCCCGCGCCAACTCCAACGATCCGGACGAACGCCAGCGCGCGAAGAAGGCGGCGCAGCGCCGCGACCGCGGTTCCAGCTCGCGCAGCAAGGCCGGCGGCATGGATTCCGACGAAGAGAACGACCGTCGCGTCAAGTAATCACGGTTCGCACATCGCGCAGAAAGCCTGGATCGCATGATCCAGGCTTTCTTGTTTCCAGATCGTCGGCCCTGGGATGCGGCATCAGCGCCGCGATGGTTTCGCGATCAGAGTCGCTCGATCCCCTGCACCACCTCGATCGCCGCATCGTGCACCATCAGTCGGTCGAGCAGCGCCGGCACCACGGTCGGCACCAGGCCATCCTGATCGCGCAGGCCATGGCGCGGCACATAGGTGGTCGAACGCACGAACGAGCCGTTGCGCCAGATGTCGAGGCGACCGCTCGCGGCGTGGCACATCACGCGCCAGTCATCGCTGTTATGCGTGAAGCGGATGCGGATGGGCTGATGCATGGCTGCCTTTCCTGGAGCACCCCCCTCGCATCGAGGGGGGCACCGTGAGCGCCCAGGAGCTGGGCGCGAAACCGATCCACTCGCCACTCCGATCCACTCGCCAATCGCTAATCCAATCCAATCCAATCACATCCAATCCAATCACATCCAATCCAATCACATCCGATCTCCACTCCATTCCATTCCATTCCCAATCCACTCCACCACTCCAATCAGGTCCGATTCTGATCCGATCCGGGATCCGCTCACCATCAGTCGGCGATCAATTCAGCGAGACTCAGGTATTGCTGCTCGAGATAGGTCGCACCTTCGATCGACAGGGGCGTCCACGGGATGAGTTCGAGGCGCTCGAGGGCGATTGCTTCGCCGGTGTACTCGCACACGCCGAATGGTTTCGCCACCGTCCCATCGATCTTAGCCAAGGCGCGGTCGATCAGCGTCAGGATGTGCTTGTCGTCGTCGGCCAGGCCCAAGCTCATGTCCTGGAGGTCGGTGTCCGATCCTCCGTCGGCCAAGTGGTTCGCCGCGGGCTGCACCCCCTCGACATCCATCGCATCCTGGACCAGGCCCTGGATGTCGCCGACGATCTGTCGACGCCGTTCCAAGAGGATGGCCTTCCATGCGGCGATCTCGGCCACGTCGAAGGGCGAGCGGACGGACGAGAGATCGGCGAGGGCGTGGGTCGTGCTCATGGCCGCCTTCAGCGCACGCTGCGGGGGGTGACTCCGGCGGGACGAGCATGCTTGCCGCGAGGCAGGGTCCGCGACAGCACCGACTGATAGAAGGAGGAAACCATGATCGCTGACAGCGCACCGTCGGCGCGCGGTCCATTGGTCTGGCTGGTCCTCAGACCGAGATCGAAACCGATGGGGCTGGTGCTGCGGTGGTGCATGGGTGCTCCGATGCCTCCACTTTGCAAACCCAGTGCCAAGCGGAGGACGATACGGACGATGGCTTCTGATTCGCTGAATTATCTCGTGGATTCGCGGGATTCTCACGTGTGGAACCTCATACCGGGAGTCACGCGCATCCACTCCGGCGCGGCGGGGCGCATGCTCTTCGGCTCGAAGCCCCTGCGGATTGCATGACCCTCAAGCAGGCTGTTGAAAAACAGCCTGCTTGGTGGTCGGATCTGGGGAAAAAAGGACACCCCCTTTGTTGTGCGCGGAAGTTGCCCGAGTTCGTGCGCCTGGGG
>JACCZE010000137.1 GCA_013696105.1 Planctomycetota bacterium
GATGGCGCGGTGACCGCGTTCAACGAATGGAAGCCCGAGATCGGCCGCCGCTACCGCATCCGTGCGGAGATCGTCGGCAACCGCTGGACGCTCTCGGTCGACGGCCGGCGGCTGTGCGAGTACACCGATCTCTACCCATCGGCCGGCGGTTATGCGTCCGTCTACCTGTACTATCCGGGGAAGGCGGTCGACAACCTGCGGGTATACGCCCGTGGACTCGCGCAGCGCGTGCCCGCGACGGCGCTCGGGGATCTCTGCGCCCAGCGAGGCGACCTTCCCGCGGCAGCCGAGCAGTACCGGCGGGTCGCCGACGGCACCGGCCCGATGGCACTGAGACAGGAAGCCCGCTACAAGGAGGGATTGTCCCAGTTCAGCGCTGGCCAATCCGATCAGGCCTTCGCCACCTGGGCCGGCATATCCAGAGAACCCTGGTCATGGCTGGTGGAGATGCACCGCCTGGACAAGGACTTCGACGACCAGGACCACGCACGCGTGCTGCGGGAATTCCCCGGGCTGTACGCGCGCTGCGATCGGGCCACCCGCGATCGCAGCGCCAGCAGGATCGCGCGGCAGATCGCCAGCCTCAACGCCGGCTTCCGCACCAGCGGTGAACGGACGACGCTCGAAGCGTTCATCCGCATGCACGATACGGTGATGACCGACACGCACATCGCCGACAGCGAAACCGCGAACGCGCTGGTCGACCTCGGACGCTTCGACGAGGTCCTGCGGCGGTTCCCCAACCATCCGCTGCAGATCAGGGAGACCTTGATGCGCCAGGGTCGATACGAGGACCTGCTCCAACGCTTTTCCCACATGCCGGACATCGCGGCGGAGGCGCTGCGCGCCATGGGCCGAGGCAGTGAGATCATGGAGCGGTACAAGCTCGGCGGCTACACCTGGTATTGGACGCTGATCGACCTGGATCGCCTCGACGAGGTGCTGGCGATGAAACCTCCGGACGACATCGTCCTGTTCATCCAGGGGCGGCTCGATGAACTGGCGGCGAAGGGTCACACGGACGCGCTGCTGGCGCTGGGCCGCAGCGACGAGGTCCCCGAGAAGGACCGCGCCCAGGCGAAATTCCTGATCGCCACCGGCGAGCACGAGCGCGCGCTGGCGCTGTACCGCCACGACATTCGCTCCGGGTTCTATGTGCGCGCGTATTGCGGCCTGGAACGCTGGATCCACGGCGACCGCGCCGCGGCCGAGGAGCTGTGGCTCCTGGATCCGGCCCACGAGCTCATCCAGAACGCGCCGTACACGATGCACTACCTGTTCATCCCCTTCATCCGCGAACTCGGCGGCGACCGCGAGGCGATCGCGCGGATGCGCGCCCGCGTCGAACAGGAGGACCGGCGTTGGGCACACGGGCAGAGGCCCCGGTACGCGCTGCGACGCCTGGGCGGCGAGATCGACGACGCCGAGTTCCTCGCGCAGCCGTACCCGGGAGCCGCGCCATCGGATCTGGAGCTGTGCCGTGCGATCGCAGCGGAACGATCCGGCGACCGCGCCGCTGCGGTGCGAGCCTACCACGCCTACCTGTCGTTCCCGTTCGGACGTCGGTCCGCCGGCTATGATCCGGCGTCCCAGCGCTTCATCCGCTGGCGGCTCGCCGAGCTGGCCGACTGAGGACTCGCCTCAGAGCTCGGGATCCTTGCCGGTCAGGAGCCGGAACACCTCGACGTATTTCGCGCGCGTGCGCTGGATGACGTCCTCGGGAAGCTCGATCCCCTGGCCGTTCTTGTCGAACTTCACCGACTCGAGGTAATCGCGCACGTACTGCTTGTCGAAGCTGTCCTGGACCTTGCCGGCCGCGTAGTGCGCCGCGGGCCAGAAGCGGCTCGAGTCCGGGGTGAGGACCTCGTCGGCGAGGATGACCTTGCCGGACTTGTCGGTACCGAACTCGAACTTGGTGTCGGCGATGATGATGCCGCGCGTGGCGGCGTAATCGCGGGCATTGGTGTAGAGCTTCACCGACATGTTATGGACCTGATCCGCGTACGCCTGGCCGATGATGCGCGCCGCCTGGTCGGGATGGATGTTCTCGTCGTGTTTGCCGATCTCGGCCTTGGTCGACGGCGTGAACAGCGGCTCCGGCAGGCGCGAGCTCTCGACCAGGCCGGGCGGCAGCGGGATCGAGCACACGGTGCCCTGCTTCTTGTATTCCTTCAGGCCCGATCCGGTGAGGTATCCGCGCACGATGGATTCCACTGGCAGAATCGTCAGGCGCTTCACCAGCATGGTGCGGCCGACGAGCTGGTCGCGGTAGCGCTGCACGCTCGCCGGCATCTTGGCGATGTCCGCGGTGACCAGATGGTTCTCGCACAGGTCCTTCAGCAGGTCGAACCAGAACAGGCTCAGCTGCGTGAGGATCTTGCCCTTGCCTGGGATGCCGTTGGTCATCACCACGTCGAACGCGCTGATGCGATCGGAGGCGACGAACAGCAGGTGCGCGTCGTCCACCTGGTAGACGTCGCGGACCTTCCCGCGGGCGAGCAGCTTGAGATCGGGGCAATGGCTGGTGACGACGGCGTGCATGGAGGCTGCTCCCGGACCGGGTTACTTCGCTTCGAGGATGCGCTGGTATTCTTGGTTGAAGATGCTCGATCGGTAGTTCTCGAGCTCGCTGCGGTAGTATCTGGTCTGCACCGTGCGCATGCGCGGATCGGCCGGGCGACCGACCTGGTACCCGCGGGCCTGCACGAGCTTCGCGCGCGGCACCTCGGATCCGGGAACCGCTTCGGCCTCGACCAGTGCGACCGGATGCTCGGCCACGATGAGGCTTCCCGCGACGCGGGAATCGCTCGAGAGCTGACCGATGTCCTTGGCGGGCACACGCAGGACGTGCGCCGGAGCCATGGGCGCTGGCGTCACCTGGGCATTCCACTTGCTCCCCTCGGGTGTCGCCAGATACGCCGTGAGGCCGTTGGGGCCGAGCTTCTCCGCTGCCGCGCGGGCGGATTCGGCCTGCTCCATGAACGGCTTGTAGGCGCGCTGGCCGCGCAGGTATTCGACGATCTCGGTCTTGACCTCGGACAGCTCCTTGAATCCGGCGTCGCGGCGACCATCGATGCGCAGCACCAGCCAGGTGGCGGTGGTTCCGCTGGTCTTCAGGGCGCGGGTGGTGAAGCCGAGATCCTTGTCGCGGTTGAACAGGCCGACCTGGTCCTTCAGGGTGCCGAGATCGGCGATCACCAGTTCGCGAACACCCCCCTGGCCGCCTTCCGAGGGCCTCGCGGATGCCGGCGATTCGATCAGCACGTTGTCCTTGATCATCAATCCGGCATCGAGCGCCGCCTGCTTGAACGCGGTATTGTCCTTCTGGCCATCGAGTCCCTGGGCGTCGACCACCTGATCGAACGCCTCGAGCTGCTTGCGGGCGGCCTTGTCGGCGGCTTCCTTGCGCAGCTTCTCGACGATCTCGGCCTTCACCTCGGCGAATGGCTTGGTTTCGGGTTTCGCATCCGGCTTGGCGTCGGGAGCCGGCTGCTTGGCGAATTCGTCGGGGTGGTTGTCGAAATACGCCTGCGCGTCGGCATCGGCGATCTGCGTCGCGGCGAGGATCTTGGCGAGGTCGGCATGGGCGATGGTCGCCGTCACCGCTTCGGGGCGGGTGAAGCGCTCGCCGCGCAGGCGCTCGTACGTCACCTGCAGATCCGCGTCGTCATCGGCGATGGTCGGCAGCTGGGCGGTGCCCTGGAGCACGACCTCGTCGACCAGCACCTGATCGGCGCTGGTCTGCGGGAAAGTCATCATCGCCTGCCAGTTGGTGGGGTCCTGGCCGATCTTGGGCGCATAGACGCTGGTCAGGTCGTCGGCTGCGCCGACCGGCACCGCCGGAGCGTAGACATGCCTCAGCCTGAATGCCTGCACTGCGATCCGCTCGGCGAGGAAGCGCTTGAGCTCGACGCGCGATACCTCGTTCTTGCCGCCAATGTTCTCGACCAGCGCATCCTTGTAGGTGCGGGTGCGGTCGGGCAGCTTCTTCGCGAGGAACTCGTCGACGGCGACATCGAGCGCATGTCCGGCGGGCATCAACCCCTCTTCCTCGGCCGCGCGCGCGATCTTCAGCATCTGCGCGTATTCCTCGAACGAGGCCATGAACTGCTCGGGCAGGATGGACTGCAGGCGCTTGGCGATCTGGAAGCGCACCTCGATCTCGCGCTCGCTGATGCCGGAAATGGTGCGGTCGCCTTCCTGGAGGATGGACAGCGAACCGGACATGCCGAAGAGTGCCCCGACGATGACGATCAGCACCCAGATGCCGGCCTTCTGCGCGAAGCTCAGCTCCTTGGCCTTCGGCATGTCCCCGGAGGCATCCCCGCCGGCGCCCGTCGTGCCGGCAGTACCGGCAGTACCGGCAGTACCGGAACCTGCCACGGTGCGGTTGGCCTCTGGATCCTTCTTCGTCTCGTCGCTCATGATCCCTCGTCGATTGGGTGGTGGAGACTAGAAGCGGTGGGGGGTTAGGCAACCGTAGTCGTCGTGGATTCATGGACTCGAGGGCCGCCATCGTTTGACGCCGTCGCCGTTGGCGCAGGCTCGGGACATGGTCCTTCCGGATGCCGAACCACAGGCGCTGCTCGACGCCTTCCTGCAGGTCCATGCGCAGGACTCCGCGGTTCCGGCCGCCTTGTTCGCGCGTGGCGAGGAACTGCACCGCAGCCTCACCACCGCTCCACCCGCCATCCCGGCCTGGGGCCGATTCCTGGTCGCGCTCGGCCACCTCGCTGCCGAGAGCTGCGACGACCCGGCTGCCGCGAGCCGGTATTTCCTCCAAGCGCTCAAAGAGGTCGATCGCCATGGCGACCATGAGGCCGCGGTCACCGCTGGCTACGATCAGGGCGTGCTCCAGGAGAAGCGCGGCAACCTCGTGCATGCCCGGGCCGCGTACCGGGCGGCGGCGTCCGAAGGCTTCCGGCTGCGGGTCGTCGAAGCGAACACGCTGCGCGCCGCAGCGGCCGCGGTGCGCCTGCATTTCGCCGAATACGAGCGTCTCGACGCGAAGGCCTCCGCGCTGGCCAAGAGCGCCTGGCTCGGCTGGCTGTGGCTGCGCCGCGCATCTCCGGAGCGGATCGATGCCGACCTGGCGTCGGAACTGGGGCGCCTGCTGGCCGCGCTGCTGCTGCCCGAGGACGACCCCGCGGAGCTGGCTCCGCGCTGGCGCGCGTGGCCGCCGTCGCTGCTGTCCGTTCCAGACGGCAGCTGGCACGACCACGATCCGGCCTGCCTCGTCGAGCTGTTCGCCGCCGCTGCCGTGGCCGCAGACCAGCACCTCGCCGACGAAGGGGCAGCCCCAGGAGAACCCTACCGCATCCTGCAGCGGGCGGCGCTGCGCTCGTTGCGTCTCAGCGGCTGAGAACGGCACCCGATCTGAGCGCGCTGCCCACCCAACCGTTGGGGTGGGCGGAGAGATCGATGGGTGAATGAGGCGCTGTCCTGGATGGGGTCTGGCTGGGAACCGGGTGCGGGGTAGGCTTTGGGGCACTGCATGTGAGTGCTGTCCTGCCGACATGGTGATCTGTCCATGAATGTATCATGAATCTAAATCGGAATCAGCCGGGACAGTCGCCAAGATGATGGAGAACGCGCAGCCACCAGGCTAGCGGCAGACTCAAGGCGTGGCACAGGGCAACGTGTAAGGTTGCTGGCAACACAGAGAGTTCGGCTCTGTTGTCAGGGCACGCTCTGCCTACGTCCGTCCGAATCAAACCATCTCCATTCCGCCACCCTTCCGCCGCTCGTCATGATGCCCAACCTCACGGGGCATGCTCAATCCATGAAAATAATCGTTACCGTCATGTATGCTGCTCTGCTGCTGGCAGGGAACGCGGTAGCCGGTGAAGCGGCATATTCTTGTCTACGCGTGGTGAGGGCGCAGGCCGGAACTCCGTCGAACCCGTCGATCGCGCTTCCTGGCGGCTACTCATTGGAACGCGGAAGCGGCTATGAAGTCCCCTCTCCTGGGGAATTCCATGCGTTCATAAGAGGTCCGAGGGGAAATCCGCATGTATCGATCTCGTGGCCCGGAGTCGCGATCGCAGCAGTCATCGTCGACGACACGTATCTTGCGCTCCGAGGGGATCCTGGCTCGGGCTCGATCAGTTGCCAGGTGCCGGTCACTAAATCGAGTTTGAGAAACGCTTGGTCGACCTTCGATGTGTTCAGCTACCCAGGAGAGGACGATTTGCTCATCCGCGTCGAGCACAATCATCCCGCACGCAGGGCGGGTTGGTATCTTGAGAACCCATGGCTCACTGGTCAGCCGCGGGCGATGGTGAACTGGATCTTCTCGGCGCGCATTGCACTGCGCGATTGGCGCATCCATCAACGAGTGGGCGACCAAGGGAAAGGTAGCTTTGGCATCCTCGGATACGAATCAGTCAATCCGCTGCACATAGATAACCCTCCGCACTGGCACCTCATTCACTACCTGCCGGGCGATGCTGGCACGCAGGTGCCCCATTACTACATGGACGGGGGCGGCAGACTGGTCTCAAACAAGGTCGAGATCATCCAACCCACCTCCTCGTCGCCCCCCACCAGAGTGTTCGGTCCGGAAGAGTCGGTGATCTTTCGCGATGCCGATGGCTCTCAGCGTTACGTCACCGCGATCCGTTCCGATGGCGGGCTCGATCTCGGGGAGCGCGATGGAGAGTGGTTGTACTCAATCATACCGTCCTCCAGGGGTGATTTCATAGTGAGCGCACGCATCCTACGACACGGCCAATCGTGGGCCGAAATCGCGACCACTGACGATGTTGCCTATGGCGTTTTGACTATCCGTACACGAATGGCTGATGGCACGTTCGTCGCAGATGAGGTGCATCTGTACGACCCGTTGACAGGCAAGCCACGATCACGCAGTTCGAACAGCGGACCGCCGGCCTACGGAATGACCATTGAGG
>JACCZE010000157.1 GCA_013696105.1 Planctomycetota bacterium
GCCCACAGGCGCTCGCCGTATTCGGCGAGGATCTTGTCCACGGATTCGAGGATGAAGGCCGTTTCCTGGAGCACGTTGTTGGGGAAGCGCCCGTCGTGCGCCTCGAGAACGAACTCGGCTTTGCCGATCAGGAGGCCGCGCGTCAGCGCCGCGGCGCCGGACAGGTCGTTGTAGAACGCGGCGACCACGTTGCCCTGCTTGACGTAGATCTCGGTACGGTTCTCGGCCCCGCGTGCGGTGAGCACGCCGGTCTTCTTCAACCGGTTGAGCATCTTGACGACTTCGAGCAGATCGCGACCGGCGATCTCGCCCTGCATGAGCGGCTTCGCCGGGACCTCCGCGCTGATCGGCGGTGGCGTCGTGACCTGGGCTTCGTCCATCGGTGTCGCTCGCTTGCCGAGGATTCAACGTCAGCCGATGCTGATTTCCAGCACCAAGTCGGTTGCAGATGGCATCTTGGAGGCTCGGCGTGACTGCCACGTGCATCGATCGAACGGGTTTCTCGTCAGCGACGGGAGCGTCCGTACGCGGCCGGACCGCAGCCCATGACGCGCTTGAAGACGCGATGGAATTGCGGGTAGCTGCCGAAGCCGGCAGACAGCGCCGCCTCGAGCATCGAATCGTCGGTTTCCGCACGGGCGGCGAGGTAGCGCTCGATGCGCAGCCGGTTGCGGTAATCGACCAGCGCGAGGCCGATCTGCTGCTTGAACAGGCGGCTCAGCCGGCTCGGACTCAGTCCGGTCCTGCGCGCGAGCGACTGCAGGCCGAGCGCATCATCCTGACGCAGCAGATGGGCCGCGCGTTCGACCGCGGGGTGGACGGAGGCGCCCGGCGGTACCGCCTCACCAGAGGCGAAGGCGGACCACGCCGCGAGGAGAGCATAGGCAAGCCCGGAACGGTAGCGCGGTGCGTCGTCGGACGCAGCGATGAGCTCGTCGAACAGGGATCCCAGGCGCGCGGCCTGCGGGTCGGAGAGACGGCGGCAGAAATGGCCGTCCGGGTCCTCCTCGCGCAGCGGCGCCGTCTCCACCGATCCCCCGCTCGCCTGCGCGACGAGTTGGGGCCGGAACACCGCGACCCACATCGAGAAATCCGCGGATTGGTCGATGAGGATGTGCTCCTGTCCGGGAAACAGCCAGAGCAGATCGTTTCGTCTCACCGCGAAGCGGCGGTCGCCGACCAGATAGGTCCCCGATCCGCGGATCATCAGGTTGAACTCGAGTTCCGTGTGATGATGGAGCGGATGCACGGTGCCGCGATTGCGGTGGCTCCAGAGCCAACCAGGCATCCCCGCTGGAATGTTGAGGGCCTCTTTCACGACAAATTATGATAACTGGGTGAACGCGGATGAGAAGACCCCTCGCTGCCGCCTGGGCATAATCCGCTTATCACCCGAGTCCGAGGAGCACGAAATGATCTCAGCGCCCCCCCTGCGCATCGATGACCGCCAGCGCGCCGAGTACCGCGACCGCGGCTACTTCATCCTCCCCGGCGTGATCGGGCAGGACGAGCTGCGCGTGTTGCGGGCCGAGTGCGACGCCTCGGTCGCACGGATGGATGCGCGCATGGATGCGCGCATGGATGCGGCCGGAAAAACCTCGGACGGCATCAATGTCCGCAACAGCAAATACTTCGTCAACTTCGTCAGCCAGGAGACGGACGCCCTCGATCGCTTCCTGTACGGTGACCTGATGGAGGAGATCTGCCGCGCGACCATCGGCGACGACGCCTTCCTGTTCTACGACCAATTCGTGGTCAAGGGCACCGACCGCTCGTCGAGCTTCGCCTGGCATCAGGATTCGGGCTATGTCGGCTACGAGCACCGTCCCTACCTCACCTGCTGGTGTGCGCTCGACGACGTGTCGGTGGCCAACGGCACGGTGCATGTGCTGCCCTACGACCGCGCCGGCACGCGGGCCATGGCCGAACACCGCTGGGTCGAAAGCGAGAACGCGCGGGTCGGTTATTTCGGAAACGATCCCGGTGACCCGGTGATCGTCCCCGCGGGCAGCATCGCGGTGTTCTCGAGCCTCACCTTCCACCGCAGCGGCGCCAACAGCACCGAGCGCATGCGACGCGCGTACGTGGTGCAGTATTCTCCCGAACTCCTGTACACCCCGGACCACACCAAGCTGCACGCCCTGGGTGTACCGTTCCTGTCTGGCGGCAAGCGCGTGCGCTGAGCCGCGTGCACGGCGCTACCGCTTTTTCTTCGGTGGGTATTCCACGTGGTCGCGCGACATCAGCTCGATCGCCGCGCCGGGCCGCAGGCCCTTGCAGCCGATCAGGATGTACGCGAGGTCCGCCCCCTGGTTGAGGATCCCCTGGCCGGCGCCGACGGTGCGGAATGCCTTGTCGATCGCCTCGGGCAGGGTCGGGGCGATCTCGTTCATCAACGTCATCACCACCAAGGCCCCCTGAGGCAGGCCCTCGAGGTCCTTGATCAGGTCGCCAAAGTGCGTGGTCGTGCGGTAGGTGCGCTCGATCACGTGCGCGCCATCAACGATGGCGACGACGTTCAAACCCTGCTCGATCTTCGCGTAGGTCCCATCAATGCTCATCCGCGTGACGCCGGTGGTGACCTGACCGTTGATATTCTGGTAGGTGCTCGACTCGACCTGCACGGCAGTGAGGAATTCCGCGAAGGTCCGCTTCGCCTTGGCAGGCGTCGGCGCGGCGGATGCGGCGGGCGCGTACGCGGCAAGCTCGTCGAGGCTCGCGCGGATCGCGGCCGCGGCATCGGCGCGGTTGGCCTTGGCCTCGCGGTCCTGAATCTTCCGCAGCGACTTCGCCAGCGTTTCAGCCTCCTTCGCCACGTCCGCCATCGCCTTCGCTTCGAGATCGTGACGGTTCCTGGCGTAGGCCGCGACGAGCGCCGCGGCGTCCTCGGGCAGTTCCGCGGCCCATGCATCCGTGGCCGACAGCGCAAGCACGCTGGCCATCGGCAGGGCGAGCCGCGTGCGGACGCTCATCGCCCCTCCACCGGCCAGACGATGCGCTGCGGGCCCATCATCTCGACCGCCTCGCCGGGCTGCATGCCCTTGGCGCCGATCAGCAGGTAGGCGGTGTTCGCTGGCTTGCCCACCAGCCCCTCCTTGGCGCCGAGCGACTGGAACGCCGCCGTGCACTCGTCAGGCATCGGGTGGGCGATGTCGTCCTTCAGCGCCATCACCACGTACGCGCCCTTGGGCAGCGCCTTGATCGCGGCGACGAGATCCGGGAAGTGTCCGAGCACCTCATAGGTCTTCTCGAGCGCGGGCTTGCCATCGACCACCGCGAGGACGTTCAGCCCGCGCTGGCAGTTCATGGTGTGGCCGTCGAGCGCGATGCTGGCGTTGCCGACGACCACGGTGCCGTCGCGGATCTGATAGCCCTCGGACGACAGGCGCAGCTCTTTGAGGAACTCCGGAAACGGCTTGTTCCCCCGGGTGATCACCGCGGGCGAGGTGGCGGCGAGGGACTCGAGCTTTGAGCGCAGCGCGACGGCAGCCTCGGAATGCCGCGCCTTGGTCTCGCGGCGCTCGCAAGCTTCCAGGGTCTTGATCAGCGCCTGGATCTCCTTGGCGACGTCGGCCGTGGCCTTGGCCTCGAGGTCGTGGCGCTTCCGGTCGAAGGCGGCGACGAGCTTGGCGGCGTCCTCGGGCAGCTCCTGGGACCAGCCGGGCGCCAGCGCCACCAGCGCGGGGAGAAGCGGGCGAAGCCAGCGGCGGGATGCGGCGCAGAGCGGCATCACTTGGCCGCCGACGGGTACTGGACCACTGGCGTTCCGACCGCTTCGATCCCGTCGCCCGGCCGCAGGCCCTTCGCGCCGATCAGCAGGTATGCGGTGATATCGGTGAGCGCCTCCTTGGCGCCGCACGAGCGCAGGCACTTCACCCACGCATCGGGGAAATCGCGCGCAATGTCGTACTGGAGCGCCATCACCACGTAGGCGCCGGGCGGCAGTGCGTCGAGCTCCTTCACCAGCTTGTCGAAGTCGGTGCGGTCGTGGTACGTCTTCTGGATCACGGGCTTGCCGTCCACGAGCACGACGACGTTGAGACCGCGGGCGCACGTCATCGCATAGGGGCCGATGGTGATCGCGGCGCTTCCGCACGCCTTGTCGCCGCCTTCGAAGACCTGCGACACGACGCGGACCTCTTTGAGGAAGTCGGGCCACGGCTTGTTGCCCTTCGCCGATTTCGTGCTCACCGACGTCGATGCCCCCGCGAGTTCCTCGAGCGTCGCCTTGATCGCCAGCGCCGCTTCGGAGTGGTGCGCCTTGGTCTCGCGATCCTCGAGCTTCTGCAGCGCCTTGATCAGCGCCTCGGCCTCCTTGGCGACCTCGGCGGAAGCCTTCGCTTCGATGTCGCGCCGCTTCTTCTCGAACGCGGAGACCGCTTTAGCCGCGTCCTCTGGCAACTCGGACGACCAGGCGCCGACGAGCGGGAAGATCAGCGCGACGAGGAGAGCGAGGTGGTTCATTGCCGCATCATAGCGCCGACGGCCGCGGATGAAGCCCGGGGCATCGATGCCGCGGCCGGCGCG
>JACCZE010000169.1 GCA_013696105.1 Planctomycetota bacterium
GGCGATGCCGCCACGATCAGGACTGCCTC
Source organism: Planctomycetota bacterium (assembly GCA_013696105.1). Lineage (GTDB taxonomy): Bacteria > Planctomycetota > UBA11346 > UBA11346 > UBA11346 > JACCZE01. The sequence goes on from JACCZE010000169.1 coordinate 30, forward strand.
GCAGTCCTGATCGAGCCGCGACAAAGCCCGGGGGTAGGCACGTCGGTGCCGTAGGGGCGCCAGCCCCTGAGCAAACAGCCCTTCACGCCGTGATGACGAACACATCCCGATGCCCCGGATGATCCGCGCTCGGGCGAACCGGGTCCGTGAAGTGGTACACCGTGCGGTCGTTGGTGAACACCGCCTCGCCCGGCTGCAGTGCGCGCGAGAAGATCGGCGGTCCGCCCTTGTCGCGATACAGATGGGTGTTGGCGCCGACGATGTCATGGCGTTCGACGCAGAAGATCCCGACGTGGTCGAAGCCGTCCTGATGGATGCCCTCGGGGGCGGGATCGCCCGAGAACGCCGGCGAGCAGAGGATGCGGATCTGGTGGACGCCCATCTCGGTGACCAGCGGATCGATGCCCACGAAGTCGATGAAGGTTGCGACCACGGCGCGGAATGCGGGCAGCGCCAGCAGTCCCTCCTCGAGCTCCTGGAATTCCCGGCGGATGCCTCCGGCCAGGCGATTCACCGTTCGGCTCTGTTCGAAGTAGGTGTGGTCGAGCCGCTCGAGACGATCGGCCGGTCCACGGAAGTGCGAGAAGCGGCGACGGCGGAAGGCGCCCGTGATGTAGGGATCCAGCGGCAGCTGATCGAAGTACGGGCGCAGGTCCCCGATCCCGTCGCTGGGAAAGCGGTGCAGCTCGAAATCGAAGTCCCGCTTCGCAGGCATGGCTGCCACATCATACCCGATCGCGTCACGAGGAGGAAGCCGCAACCGGCGTGATCAAAGGTCCAGCGACGTCACCCGCGCGCAGCCCCGATGCGCCGCGTCGACCCCGGAGCCTGACCCGTCACCTGACGGTAGACCCGCGAGAGCTGGAACTCGTCGGTGAAGCCCACCAGCGGGGCGATCGTGCGCAGGGGCATGTTGGAGCTGACCAGCAACGTGCGCGCCGCTTCGACGCGCGCCTCGCGTACGAAGCGCATGGGCGATCGGCCGGTGACGCGGTTGAAGACGCGCGCGAAATGGAATTTGCTCATGCTGACGTGGGCGGCGAGATCCTCGAGGTAGATCGGCCGGGTGAGATGCTTGACCACGTACGCTCGTACCGCCGAGACCAGGAGGTCGGATGGGCCCGGCTCGGCGACGGAATGCTCGCAGGTCAATGCGTGCAGCAGCGCGTCCATGGTCGCGGCGCGGGTCGGAAGCTGCGATCGCTGCAGCTCGATCAGCCATTCCAGCAGCATGCGCAGGCGCCCGCGGCGATCAGTCGACACCTGCGGCCACGACAGGTACTCGGTGCCCGGAGCCTCGCGCCAGGCAACCAGCAGCAGCTTGACCGGCGACCCGTCGAGCGCGCGCTCGGCGTGGTCGATGCGCCGCGGGTGGAATTTCATGCTGCCCGGCGCGCTGATGGTGAGCTTCCCCTCCATCCGCGTCTCCACCCGGCCCTCGATCACCAGCACCAGTTCGTGATCGTCGTGGTGATGGGCGGGAAGCTGCCAGCCCGACGGACAGGTGATCGCAGTGGCGAACAGCGCCTTGGGCAGGGCCTCCGGCAGGGCGGGGCTCATGACGAGGTCGATGCTGCGGCAGCCTTGTGGGCGTTCGCGGCCTCGCGGCCGTAGGCCCCCACCGCCTGGATGAGCGACGACACGTCGACCGCCGGATGGAGGCGCTTCTCGGCGCGCCGCAGGCGTTCGAACGCCGGCTCGAAGCGCTCCGCGGTCGCCGGGTCGCGGCGCAGATAGGCGGCGAAGCCGGGCAGCAGTCCTTCCATCAGGTCCGCGTATTCGGCGAGGTACCGCCACGACCAGATCACCGCGTCGACGTGCCGCTTGGACAGATTGCGCTCCGCCAGTGTGCGCAAGCGGGCGAGCAGCGGCGTGAATCGGGGGATGTTGCGCAACCCCGCGGCAATGCGCGCGTCCTCGCGCTTGGGGATGTGCACGCCATCGAAGAAGGGTGCATGCAGCTTCGAGAGCGCGGTCAGGACGCGGGCGACTTCGGCGCCATCGCGACCGAAGGCATCGCGGAAGCTTTCGGCGACGATGCGCGCGAACGGCGTCTTCGGATCCCACAGCGTCCGCGCCATCACATCCATCAGGAGGTTGTGGGGGAAGGAATGACGCGTGACCTGGCAGCTGTTGAAGCCGTGCAGACCGGCGCCCGCGAGACCGCGGATGTCCTGATGCATTACCTTGGCCAGGGCCATATGCGCGAGGTCGTGGTAGCCGCCCCACCACATGTGGTAATCGAAGTCGAAGCCGTCGCCGCTGAAGGTCTCCTGCCAGGCTTTCAGATAGGCGAGGTTCACCGCCGGATCGCGTGGGAACTGCAGCTTGTTGCGCACATAGGGCGTCATGCCGGCGCTGCCGTCTCCCGTGCCCGCGAAGAAGGATGCGGTGTAGCTGCGGGTGATCGGCGCGAACATCAGGGTGAAGCGATCCGGGTTGGCGATGCGCGCGCGCTCGGGCGGCCACAGCAGGTCCACGTAGATGAGGAACACGATGCGCGTCGCGAGTCCCGCTGCGGAGAGCGCGGCATCGAGCTGGTTGAGCATGTCGACGTAGAAATCCGCCGGTCTCGTATCCTGGCTCGATGGCCGCTCGTCGTGGTTGTTCGCGCCGTCGGCGAGCCAGAAGTGCAGGAGGTCGACCTGCGGGTGCGTGCGCGCATAGGCGACGATTCCGTCGACCACCGCTGTGCGCACCGCGGGATTGCTGTAGTCGAGGTTGGTGTTCAGCGAAATGCCGCCGGAGAGCTCCCTCTTCCCATCCACCTGGGCGAGCCAATCGACCTTGTCCGCCGGCACCGGCTCGGCGTCCTGGTCCCACCCGCCTTCGCCCGAGATGCCGAGCGCAGCGCAGGTCCATCCGTGGCCCATGCGCTCGAAGCGCATACCGCGGTCGCCGAGCGCCGCTTCGACATCGCGGATGATCGCCTGGACCCGCTCGGCATCGATGGGCTCCGGCGCCAAGTGCGGATTGCCGCGATGCTCGTACCAGCGCTTGAAGAAGTAGGTGCCGAAGTCGAACTGCAGGAAGTAGCCGTTCATCCCGCGCTTGGCCATCCAGTCGATGAGGTCGAGCACGTGCTCGCGCGAGCACGCGCCTTCGATGCAGATCGTGCGGTAGCGGTAGGCGGCGCGCTCGACGATGCGTCGGCGCATCGCGAAGGGATCGCGGATGCGCTTCGCGGGGCGCACCACGCCGCGTGCTCCGGGACGGATCCAGCGGAAGCCAAGCTCGCGCAGGTAGCGATAGACGCCGAACAGCACGCTACGCGGATTCGCGCCAGCGATCACGCAGCCGGACGCGCCAGGGATGATCGCGAACGCGTCATCGCCCGATCCGAGAGGCAGGCGGACGCCCGCTCCGTCAGCGAGGCACAGAGTGAAGCTGCGTTCTCCGGACGTGGCCCGGGAGGTCACGCGCGTGCCCGCCCCGGTGGCGAGGCGCAGGTGCCGCGCCAGTTCACGCGCCGCGAAACGGATGGTGCGGTCCTGCGGCGAGACGATGACGGTTGTGACGGTAGCAGGCATGACGGCTCCTGGGCGTTGGAAGTCCATTGAGGGACCGGGCTTGGCGACCCGAAGCATAAGCCCCCCTACCGGAGGCGCAAGAAAGGCCAAAAGGCCAGCAAGCGCCGGTATGTCCGTCCGAGAATCCCATGCATATACTCTGGCCATTCACCTGTTCCCACCCATCTGGCCGCACGGCCACAAGGACCTTTCAATGAGCAAGATTCGCCTGGGTTTCGTCGGAGTCGGCGGCATGGGCCAGATGGCCCACCTGCGCAACTACGTGATGACGCCCGATTGCGAGGTCGTCGCGATCGCCGAGCTGCGCGAGAAGATGCGCGGCCTGGTCCAGGCGCGCTACGGCATCCCCCGCGCGTACGCCGACCACCGCGACCTGCTGAAGAACGAGCAGCTCGACGGCATCATCGCCATCCAGCCCTTCGGCATCCACGGCCAGCTGATCCCCGAGCTCTTCGCCGCCAAGGTCCCGGTCATCACCGAGAAGCCGCTCGGCCGTTCGCTCGAAGCCGCCGACACCATCATCGCTGCGGCGAAGAAGGCCAAGACCGCGCTCTACATCGCCTACCACAAGCGCTCGGATCCCGCGACCGTCCACGCCAAGGCGCTGATCGATCAGTGGAAGCGCACCGGCGAGATGGGCGCGCTCAAGCACGTGCGCGTGACCATGCCCCCCGGCGATTGGATGGCGTCGGGCTTCTCGCAGTGCATCCACACCGACGACGCGTATCCGAAGTCGAAGCAGGATCCGACGCCAGCAGGCATGGATGAGCAGACCGCGAACGACCACGAGGGATTCGTCAACTACTACATCCACCAGGTCAACCTCATGCGCCACCTGTTCGGCGAGGATTACGAGGTCCGCTACGCCGATCCGTCGGGCGTGCTCATGGCCGTGCAGACCACCAGCGGCGTGGCCGGCACCCTCGAGATGGCGACCTTCCGCACCACCATCGACTGGCAGGAGCAGGCCTTCGTCGCCTTCGAAAAGGGCTGGATCCGCATCGACCTGCCCGCACCGATGGCGATCGACCGGCCGGGAACCGTGACCGTGTTCAAGGATCCGGGCGGCAAGGGCCAGGCTCCCACCACCACCACCCCGACCTTGCCACTGCGGCACGCCATGCGCGACCAGGCCGAGAACTTCATCAAGGCGATCCGCGGCGAGGCCACCCCGCTGTGCACCGCCGAGGAGGCCCGCTTCGATCTCACGGTCGCCAAGCGCTACATCGCGCTCATGCAGGAAGGCAAAGCGCTGAAGGCGAAATCCGCGACGGCGGCACGCTGATCCCATGGCCCTGAAATTCACCCGCAAGCTGATCGCCGCCGAGAGCTTCGAGTCCGCCGGCGTCTTCGACGTCAACGGCGACGGCGTGCTCGACATCGTCTCGGGGGCGTACTGGTACGAAGGCCCGCACTTCGTTAAGCGCCACTACATCGGCGAGATCAAGCGCTATGGCGAGTACTTCGACGACTTCTCGACCATCCACCTGGACATCGATGGCGACGGCCGCCCGGATTACGTGACCGGAGGCTGGTGGGGCGGCAACCTGCGCTGGCGCCAGAATCCCGGCAACCCCGACCAGGAATGGAAGGAGCACATCATCGCCGATGTCGGCAACGTCGAGACCACGCGCGCCTGGGACGTCGACGGCGACGGCGAGCTGGAGATCGTCCCGAACACGCCCGGGCACCCGCTGGCGTTCTACAAGCTGATCAAGGACGCGAACGGCAAGGGCACGGGCGCATTCTCCAAGCACGCGGTGACCACCGCCGGCGGTCACGGGCATGGCCTGGGTTTCGGCGACATCAACGGCGACGGCCGCGGCGATTTCATCGTCAAGGACGGCTGGATCGAGGCGCCGGCGGATCCGCTCACCGGGACCTGGATCCACCACCATGAATTCGACCTCGGCAGCGCCTCGGTGCCGATCATCGTCGCCGACGTCAACGGCGACGGGCTCAACGACCTGATCGTCGGACAGGCGCACGGCTACGGCCTGGACTGGTGGGAGCAACGCATCGAGGCCGGCAAGCGCCGCTGGATCAAGCATCCCATCGATCCGTTCAATTCGCAGTACCACGACATGCAGTGGGTGGACATCGACGGCGACGGGAAACCGGAGCTCGTGACCGGCAAGCGCTTCCGTGCCCACAACGACAACGACGCGGGCGCGCACGACGACGTCGGCATCTACTACTTCAAGTGGAACGGCGAATCGTTTTCTAAGCAGGTGATCGCGCACGGGCCGTTCGGCGGCGGCTCCACCGGCGGCGCCGGCTGCGGCATCCACTTCGCGGTCGCGGACCTGCGCGGCAGCGGACGCCTGGACATCATCGCTCCCGGCAAGGACGGCTTGAAGGTTTTCTTCAACGAAGGACACGCGTAAACGCTCGGTTTCCGACCCAGCGACCGACGAGCGCACCGTCCGCATCCGCATCCGCATCCGCGCCCGACCACCGACCACTAACCATCATTACCGATAGGACCCCGATGAAATACGGCATGAACCTCCTCCTCTGGACCGACGATGCGACCGCGGAATCGTTCCTGCCGGTGCTCGAGCGCCTGAAGAAGATGGGCTTCGACGGCGTCGAGGTTCCGGTCTTCGATCTCAAGCCCGAGAAGTTCGCCGCGCTCGGGAAGCGACTGGACGACATCGGGCTGCAGCGCACCGCGGTCACCGTGCGCACGGTGGACGACAATCCCATCAGCCCCGATGCCGCCGTCCGCCAGAAGGGCGTCGCCGCGAACAAGGCCGTGCTCGACTGCTGCCAGGCCGGCGGGATGAAGCTCCTGGTCGGGCCGTACTATGCGGCGCTCGGCCACTTCACCGGCCGCGGCCCGACCGCGCAGGAATGGACGCACGGCGTCGAAAGCATGAAGCAGGTCGCCGCCCACGCCGAGACCTGCGGCGTCACCCTCGCGCTCGAGCCGCTCAACCGTTTCGAGATCTACCTGCTCAACAGCGCCGAGGACGGCGCGCGTTTCGTGCGTGAGGTCGCGCACCCGCGCTGCCGCCTGATGTACGACACCTTCCATGCCAACATCGAGGAGAAGAGCGTCAGCGCGGCGATCAGCGCCTGCGCCAAGGAGATGGTGCACGTGCACATTTCCGAGAACGACCGCTCGACCCCCGGCCGCGGCCAGGTCAACTGGACCGAGACCTTCGACGCCCTGCACCGCGTCGGCTACGATGGCTGGCTGACGATCGAGGCTTTCGGCCAAGCCCTGCCCGCGCTGGCCGCGGCGACCAAGATCTGGCGCCCGATGTTCCAGAACGAGGAGCAGCTCGCCGCCGACGGCCTGGCGTTCATGCAGCGCGAATGGGCGCGCCGCGCGCCGGCGCAGCTGGCCCGCAAAGCGGGGTGAACCGAGAAGCCAGGCCCCGGGCTCCTGCTCGGGCTTAAGGCTTCGGCTTGGTGATCCCCGGCCAGTCGTCGGTACGGAACGGCGAGGCCGGCAGCCCTTCCCGGTTGTACAGGTTGCCGTCGGGATTTTCGGCCCAGTCGTAGCGCACCGCGACCGGCTTGGGCACCTCCGGGCTCGAGACGATGACCTCATCGCCCGAGATCGTCGCGGTGGCCCAGACGAATTTCCGGTCCTCGCCGGCGATCGCGACATGCTTGATCGGTTCGCCTCCTTTCGCCACCAGCCCGTCGCCGATGTGATCGAATCGCAGGCGGATCGTGCAGCCCTCGATCGTCTGCTTGGAGAAGATCGGACCCGAGTAGACGGACTTCTCGCCGTACTCGACCGCCATCGCGGCCAGCCCGAGCCGTCTGCCCACCTCGGCTTTATTGCGCGGGTGCACGTCCTTCTCCTCGCCGATATCGACGGCCACCGCCATGCCGGTCTTCGGCAGCGACAGGGTCATGAGCTGGGCTTCGCGCAGTTCGGCCCAGTGGCTGTCACCGCTCCGCTTCTGCGGGGCGGTGAAGTTCGCGAGCTGCACGAAGAGGAAGGGGAAATCCCCTTGCGCCCATTGCGTGCGCCAATCCCGGATCAGCGCCGGGAACAGGGTGCGGTATTGGAACGCGCGATAGGAATTGGCCTCGCCCTGGTACCAGATCACGCCGCGGATCCCGAACGGGACCAACGGCTCGATCATGGCATTGAACAGCACCGTAGGCGCGTTCTGGTCGAACTTCGCCGGTGCCGGGGTGGCGGCTGGGGCGCGAACGGCTGCGATCACCGGTGCGAACTCGGGACATGCGGCCAGTCCCGCCTCGCTGGTCCATGCCTCCGCTGGGGTTCCACCCCACGACGCGTCGATCAGGCCGATGGGGATCTTCAGCTTCTCGTGCAGGTGCTTGCCGAAGTAGTAGCCGACCGCGCTGAAATGACGTGCGGTCTCGGGCGTGCATTCCTGCCACGGTGCATCCTTGGGGACGTCCGCCCCCGGCGTCGCGCTGAACGTCGGCGTCACGGTGAAGAGGCGGATCTGGGGATGCTTCGCTGCCGGCACATCGGCCTCGGCGGTGGCGGAGAAGCGCAGGGCGAATTCCATGTTGCTCTGACCCGCGCAGAGCCACACGTCCCCGATCAGCACGTTCGCGCAGGTGATCGTCTTCGCACCGGTGATGGTCAACTCGTGCGGGCCGCCCGCCGCCAGCGGACCGAGCACGGCCTTCCACTGTCCATCCGCGCCCGTGGTCGCGGTCACGGTCTTTCCGGCCAGCGCGACCGTGATCGTCACGCCCGCTGAACCCGTTCCCCACACCGGGAAGGTGCGGTCGCGCGGCAGCACCATGCCATCGGTGAAGATCCCCGCGACCGTGATGTCCTGGGCGGCGGCGAGGGCACCGAAACACATGGCTGCGGATAGCATCAGGCTGCGGATCATGCGGGTCGCCCTCGGGATCGTCACCCTGCGGGGACCACGGCAGCTGCAATCAGCGAACGGGAGATGCCTGGCGCCTCCTGGGCATCATCGCCCCCGTACCTGCCTTGGACACCCGCTCAACCCGCGGCCGCGCGCGCGGCCGGCGCCTCGGTGAATTCCGTGCTGCCGTTGGGTCGCCGGGTCACCGCGTCGACGATCTCCATCGCCCACAGCGCCTCCTCTGGGCATGGCCACGGATCGCGGCGGTCGCGGACCGAGTCCACGAATTCGCGCACCGCACCGACGAAGCCCTGGAAGAAGTGGCGCGACTGGCCCATGTTCGGGATGGCGAAATCCGGACGCCAGACCTGGATGTCGCCCAGCGCCAGGCGCGGGCGGATCTCGGCCATCGTCGGCGCGAGCACGTCGATGCCGTTGTCACCCTGCCGATGCAGCTCGAGCTGCTGGACGTTGTCGACGATCAGCAGCGCGTTGTCGTTGCCCATGGTGCCCGAGATCTCGACGCGCTCCTGGATGCGCGGCTGGGCGGAGTCCAGGGTCAGCTGCACCATGCGGTCGTCGGCGTAGCGCAGCACCAGCGCCACCGACCAGCGGCCGCGACCATTCACCGACCGCGCGTCGACGCCGATCGGACGGCCGAAGAGCGCGATCGCCAGGTCGATGGCGTGCACCGACATCACCAGCAGCATGTCCGCCAGATCACCGCTGCCCCAGTGGCCGTACTTCACCAGACCCATGCGCGGGACGAACTCGCCAGAGCGGATGAGCTCGCGAGCGTAGGCGTACGGAGCGCCGAAGCGCTTCATGTAGCCGGTCATCAGGAAGGTGCCGTGGTCGCGCGCGGTCCGCACCAGCTCGCGGGCCTGGGCATAGGTCGGCGCGGTCGGCTTCTCGACGTACAGCGGGATCCCGCGCGAGAGGACCTCCATGCCGATCTTATGATGGATCGCGGCGGGACCGACGACGATCACCCCGTCCGGCTTGCGCTCGTCCAGCATGGCGCGGTAGTCGGTGTAGATCGCGGAGGCGCCATGGATGCGCGCGTTGCGTTCGGCGAAGCCGCGATCGAGGTCGCAGACCGCATCGAGGACGCAGTCGGCGTACGCGAGGCAGGGGTGGATGTTGTTGGTGGCGTGGGTTCCGCACCCGACCACGGCGATGCGAGGGCTCATGATGCGGCTCCGATCGTTGCGAGTCCATCCAACCAGGAACGCGAGCAGGCGACTGCGCTCCGACGTTCATCATCCGTGTGCACCTCGACCTCGGCGCTCAGCCAGCCGTCGAAACCGACCTCGGCGAGCGCGCGCATCAGCTCGTGATGGGCCGGCGCCGCGGCGGGATCGCCGATGTCCTTCACATGCACGTGGCGCACGCGCGCCCCGAGCGCACGCACCGCCTCGGCCGGGCTGATGCCGGAGGCGGTGAAATGCCAGGTGTCGACCGTCGCGCCCAGCGCGGGATCGGGGACGAGCGCAAACAGCGCGTCGTAGTCCTCGATGGTGTCGATCTGGAAGCCATGGTGGTTCTCGATGGTCAGGCCCACCCCCGCGGCATGGCACGCGGGCAGCAGCTCGGCGAAGCCGCGCGCGGCGCGGGCGCGCATGGCCGTGCGCACATCACGAGCAGTGCCTGCCGGAACCGGCATGGCATTGATGTTCACCAAGGGTGCCTCGATCGCCGCCGCGAATGCGATCGCCGAGCGCACGTATTCCAGGGAAGCGGCGAGTCGCACCTCGTCGGTGCCGTCCACCCCGCCGGCATGCAGGCCGACCGGGCTCAGGCCGCGCGCCGCGAGTTCGGACCGGGCCAGGACCGGGTCGGCGGTGCGGGCGTCGAGGTGGATCCAGCCCGGGATCATCAGGATCTCGACCGCGTCGAATCCCGCGGTGCGGACCGCATCCAGGGCCAGGGGCCAGGGGCGGTCGCAGGCACCGATCGTACTCATGCAGGGTTTCATGGCGGACATCCTGGCCGCCCGGCCCAGCCGGGGATTGACGGGAGGGCCATGGGGGTGCGCACCCGGGTCGCCGCCCCCGCACGGGGCTTCGCACAGCGCCGCCGGCGACCATCATGCGGCATGCCTGGCCTGC
>JACCZE010000178.1 GCA_013696105.1 Planctomycetota bacterium
CGCCGGATCTGGTGTTCTGCCCGTGGGAGGAGGATGCGAACCAGGACCATGCCGCGCTCGGGAGCGCAACCCGCGTCGCCGCCATGCACGGCGCCTGCTTCCTGCCCCTCGATACCCCGTTCGCTCCACCGAAGCAGATCCTGCAGTACGCGCTCGACATCACCGCGCGCAATTTCCGCCCGGACGGATTCGTCGACGTGGGCGACGTGCTGTTCGACCTGCTCGAGATGAACAACGTCTTCGACGAGATCTATGCTGCGTCCCCCGGATGGCCCGGTGCCCTTGGCCGTGCGACGCTCACCGATCATCGGCAAGGCGATCGCAGGATCACCGTGAACGCGCAATCCGAATTCATGTACGGACGCGCGCTGGTGCGGGGCACCCAGTGCGGCACGCGCTACGCGGAAGCATTCGCAAGCTATCGCAGCGTTCCAGCCGACTCCAACCTGCTCGCGAGGATCTGAGGGGGGACGGGCAACGTCCTCCGTGCTCCGTCCTCCGTTCTCCGTCGGAGAACGAAAGCAACGCTGTGCGGGTCGACGGAGGACGGAGCACGGAGCACGTTCTCCGTCGACGGAGGACCGAGCACGGAGCACGGAGCACGGAGCACGGTTCCCTCATTCGATCGGCGTCTCGAGCAGGTGCTGCTGGCGGAACTGGTTGATCAGTCCGCCGGCGAGCAGCGCGCGCACCTGGCGCTCGCTGAGCCGGTGCACCAGGCGGATCTCGCTGCGCAGGCGCTGGTTGCGCGCGACGATCACCTCGCCGCTGGCGACCGCCAGACGGAGGTCGTCGAAGGCGAAGATGTCGTCCTGTTCGATGGCGTCGTAATCCTTCGGATCGACGAACTCGAGCGGCAGGATGCCGAAGTTCGCGAGGTTCTGCCAGCCGATGCGCGCATAGCTCTTGGCGATCACCGCGACCTGGCCGAGGTAGCGCGGCGCCAACGCGGCGTGCTCGCGGCTCGAACCCTGCGCATAATTGTCGCCGGCGACGATCACGTGACCGCCCCAGCGCTCCTTGGCGACATGGGCGCGCGGGGCGAAGCCCTCGTCGATCGCGAAATACGCGTACTGACTGATCGCCGGGATGTTGCTGCGGAATGGCAGCGCCTTGGATCCGGCCATCAGGATCTCGTCGGTCGAGACGTTATCGCCGACCTTCAGGAGCGCCGGCACCACGTAGAAATCGTTGAGATCGTCGAATTGCGGCAGCGCCTTGATGTTCGGGCCGCGCTGCAGGCTGACGCCGGGGCTCGAGGCGGGCGGAGCAAGGATGTCGCGGTTGATCGCCTGCTCCGCAGGCTCGCGGAAGGTCGGACAGCTCATGCCGAAGAGCTTCTCCAGGTCGCGCGGGTCGGTGATGTGTCCGGTCAGCGCCGACGCAGCTGCGGTCTCGGGGCTGACGAGATAGACCAGGTCATCCTTGGTTCCCGATCGCCCCGGGAAATTGCGGGGGACCGTTCGCAGGCTGATCTGGTTGGTGGCGGGCGCCTGCCCCATGCCGATGCAGCCGTTGCACCCGGCCTGGTGGAAGCGGGCGCCGGCGGCGATCAGCTGCTGGAAGGAGCCGAGCTTGGCGAGGTTCTCGATCAGTGCGCGCGAGGTCGGATTGATGTCGAGCGAGACGCGGTCGTGCGCGCGGCGGCCCTTGACGATCTCGGCGGTGATCCAGAAATCGCGCAGCCCGGGATTCGCCGACGATCCGATGTAGGATTGGTAGATGGGACGGCCCTCGACCTCGCGTACCGGAACCACGTTTCCTGGGCTGGACGGGCAAGCGATCAGCGGGACCAGCGTCGACAGGTCGATACGGTCGACGACGTCGTACGGCGCATCAGGATCGGCGACCAGTTCCTGCCAATCGGCCTCGCGCTGCTGCGCCTTCAGGAAGCGGCGCGTCTCGGCATCGGAGGGGAAGACCGTGGTGGTGGCGCCGAGCTCGGCCCCCATGTTGGCGATGACGTGGCGGTCCATCGCGCTGAGGTTCGCGAGGCCGGGCCCGTGATACTCGACGATCATGCCCCGACAGCCCTTGACGTTGTAGCGTCGGAGCATCTCCAGCACCACGTCCTTGGCGCTCACCCACGCCGGCAGCGTTCCGACCAATTCGACGCCGAGCACTTTGGGCATCTTCAGGTAGAGCGGTTCGCCGGCCATGATGAACGCGATGTCGAGGCCGCCGGATCCGAACGCGAGCATGCCCATCGATCCCGCCGCGGGGGTGTGGCTGTCGGATCCGGCGAGCGATTTGCCGGGCTTGCCGAAGCGCTCCATGTGCACCGCATGGCTGACGCCGTTTCCCGGACGACTGTACCAGATGCCGAAATGCTGGCATGCGGAGTGGAGGAACAGGTGGTCGTCGGGATTCTTGAAATCGGTCTGCAGCATGTTGTGGTCGACGTACTGGACCGATACCTCGGTCTGCACGCGCTCGAGCCCCATCGCTTCGAGCTCGAGCATCACCAGCGTCCCGGTCGCATCCTGCGTCAGGGTCTGATCGATGCGGAGGCCGATCTCCTGACCCGGGGTCATGTCCCCTTCGAGCAGATGCGCGTGGATGAGCTTGTGGGTGACGCTGCGCTGGATCGCCATGGGGTCAGGCTATGAGCACCGAGCGGTACCGCCAGGCGAGTCGGCGCGAGTCGAACACTCCCGATCAGGCCTCCGGCTCGGAGTCGTCCTCGGCATCGGGGCTGGTTTCGGCGTCCACGCCTGCCAGCAATTCGGCCTGATGCTGGAAGGCCTGCTCGGCGGCTTCTTTCACCAGCTTGCGCCCTTCATCGGTCAGGCGGAAGCGCACCGGAATGGGCTGGCTCGAGCGACGTCCCGGGGTCGATGCGACCGGCGCATTCGGAAACGGCGATGGCCTGGGAGTGGAGACTTTTTCCAGGAAACCCCCGGCCACCAATCCGCCCACCACGGGAAGAAGCGAGACGTCCTTCTGCGGGCGGTTCAACAGGGTATGGATCGCGGCGAGATCCTGCTCGCCCGCCTGGGCCAGTGCGAGGAGGATCGAGCGTCGGAGCTGGTCTTGTTCGACGTGCGACATGGCTCGGTTCCTTCAGTCCAGATATCGAGGTCTGGTCATCAGTGTCGCCATTCCGGTGTGACATCCACTCTCGGGTGCTCTGTGCTTAGACACAGAGCGGTCGGGCTCAGGACACAGAGCGGTCGTGGCTCGAGGAGTTCGAAAAAAATGCCGGCGCATCGTTTCGATGCGCCGGCATGCGGACCTCGGAGCTCGTGGCTCCGACTCCAAGAGAGGGCTAGTCGCTAGTCTTTCTTGGAAACCACGCTGCCATCCGCAAGGATCTTGATCTTGCGATCCTTGCCGTCGGGAACGCGGACCTTCGCCTTGTAGACGACGCGCCCGTCTTCGGTATCGCGATCGATGTCGCCGATCTGCTGGCCGTTGGCCTCCTTCATGAACGCGGCCTTCACGGCAGCCGGGAGTTGATCCATCGTCACCGTGCCGTTCTTGGCTTCGCGCTTGGCGTCTTTGCCATCGTCCTTCGCGGTCTTCTTCGCGAATTCCGCATCGGCCTTGGCCTTCTCGGCCTTGGCTTCGGCTTCGGCCTTGGACTTGTCGAGATCGCGCTCGGATTTCGCCTTCGCAAGATCCACGTCGCGCTCGGCCTTGGCCTTCGCGTGCTCGACATCGCGATCGGAATCCTTCTTGGCGTCCTTGGCTTGGCGGTCGAAATCCTTGCCCTCGTCCTTGGCATTCGAGTCAGAGCGCGCGTCGCGGTCGACCTTCGCTCCGCGATCGTCGCCGTCGTGGTCCTTGCGGTTCGCGCCCGAAACCACGTTGCCATCCTCATCGACGCTGACGCGGCGGTCGAGGCCATCCTGCTTGATGCGGGCCTTGTAGACGGTGCGGCCATCGTCCGTGCTGCGGTCGATGTCGACGATCTCGTGCGCGCCGGCCTCCTTCTTCAGGGCGGCCTTGGCCTTTGCCGGCAGGGCGTCGATGGTCATTGCCTTGGCGTCGACGTTTTTGCCGTCCCGGTCCTTGTCCTTGAGGTCGCGATCGCCATCCGTTCCTGCGACCTTCTCATCGTGCACATCGCCGTCGTTGCGACCGATGACGTTGCCTTTTTCATCGAGGGTGAGTTTGAGATCCTTGCCATCGCGCTGGAGCTTCGCCCTGTAGACGACGCGTCCGTCGATGGTGTCGCGGTCGACCTCGCGGATCTCGCGTCCCTGCGATTCCTTCAAGAGGGTTTCCTTGACCTTCGCCGGGACGTTATCCAGCTTCTTGTCGTTCTTGTCGGCGGCATCAGCGTCCATTGCCGCGGCGCTGCCTGTGAACAGGGCGCAGGCAGCCAGCAGGGTCGGAACAGCGACGCGCTTATACGTGATTCGGGTCATGCGGATCTCCTTGAATGTGGTGAGTTCGACACGGTACCTCGGTGCGATTGCACACGATTCCCCATTTGGCGGAACCTTGTACCCGCCAGACGACGAGGCCCGCGCTGGAACGCGCGGGCCTCGTC
>JACCZE010000180.1 GCA_013696105.1 Planctomycetota bacterium
GTTGTAGCCGTAAAACGCCATGCCGTTGCCGCCATCGATCGTCGCGCGGCCGGTACCAAAGGACGTGATGGTGATCGGGTTGGTCGCGGTGCCTGCATCCGCCGCGTCGAAGTACAGTCTGCCTGAGAACGTCTGGCCGCCTTGGAACCGGATGCGGTCTCCCGACGAGAACACGCGCGCGTTCACCGGAGCGATGGTCTTCCATGCGGTGCCCGCCGAGGTTCCGGCGTTGCTGTCGCTGCCGCTGGCGCTGACATAGAAATCCGCGGCTCCGGCAACGGCGACCAGCAGCGAGCAGGCGAGCGCGCGGAGGATGGCGACGGGACGGATCATGCGACCACCGGGATCAACGTGTCGAGCTTCAACAGGCGCAGCGTTTCGCGCACACGCGCATTCGCTCCCGTCATCAGGAGTCGGCGCGAACCGCAGGCGCGCATGAGGTTCACCAGCCAGCCACACAATGGCGAATTCATCATGCGCAGCCGCGACGCATCGATGACCACATGGCCGGCCACGGTATCCGCCCATTCCCAGCTCTGCGGATGCGCGATCGCCTCATGCAGGCCGGCATCGCTCGCGAGCGTGACCACTACCCCCGCGTCCGAACTGGCGAGGATGAACGGCAGGCTGCCTCGATAGCCAGAGAAGTCGTCGAGGGTTTCGCGGTCGGCGGGACCGGTCCGAACGAAGAAGGCGGTCGCACTGCGGGGGGCCATGGCGTATTCCTCACCTGGCTATCAGCGGGCTCGCCTGGTCCGTCACGGTGCCGCCGCGAACCGTGTAGTCGGTGTGTGCCACGCGCGCCAGGGGCCGCATCATCATCGCCGCTGGATGTCATGTGGCTCCAGAGATATAGGATGCGAGAACGGGAGTAGTCATGGCCGATGTCACCATGGGGAAATTCAGTGGTCCAGCCGAGCCCGGTCGGGATGTGCTGGGCGTGCTCCTGGATGCCGGCGCGCCGATCGCCTACATCTGCATGGCCGGTTCGTGCTGCACCTGCCGGGTGCGGGTCATTTCCGGAGCCCAACATCTGGCTCCCAAGACCCAGGCCGAGACGTTCCATCTACCGGCCGGTGGGGGCTCGGTCGACGAGCGCCTCGCCTGTCAGGCCGTGTGCCTGGGCACCGGTGATGTGCAAGTCGATCAATAATCCCATTGCGTTCATTCATTTCCTGCGTCCTTCGTTGCGCGAGTCCGAACGGACTCGTTTATCGCGTCGTTTGCATCACATCAGCGTTCGCGCCACGTTCTATCCCATGAAGTAGTTTCTAGTTGCATTGGGTTGCACGAATTCGCACTATCCGCCGGTGCCGTGACCCTGCATCGCCTATCTCCGAAAAACCAAGTGACGATCCCGCGCGAAGCGCGGGCCCTGGCCGCCGCCGTCGCCGGAGCGCCGATCACGCACCTGCGCGGCAAGCGTCACGTGGTGCGCAAAGGGACCACGGGGGCCGAATTCCGAATCGTGCTGCTGATGACCGAGCTCGAACTGCAGAAGCGCGAGGAGCGGATCCTCGCCGACGGCACTTTGTCGGATGACCAGAAGTTCGAATACGTCACCAGCTTGAACGACGAGATGAAGATGCTCTCGATCGATGGGCAGAACCGCATCGTGCTACCCGCGGAATTCGTCGCCCACCTCGGGATCGGGGACAGCAAGGACGTGAAGTTCGTCTGCACCAACACGGTCATCCAGGCCTGGAACCCCGAGCACCATCTCGCGTATTCCGGCAAGGATGCCGAGCCCGGCTACGACCCCGTGCTCACCAAGTACCTCTCCCTATGACCTCTGCCCTCTCGTCCAGCGCTCAAAGGAACGTCATGAACGATCCCGCCCTCCATCGCCTGGTCACCGCCCTCGACGGCCTCATCGAGGCCAGTCCGGACAGCATCCACTGCGACCTCGATGTCGCCGCGCTGCGCCTGCAGTGCCTGAGCCGCCGCCTGGGCGTGCTCGCCGAAGACAGCCCGTACCTGGCGTTCATCCGCCGCGTGCTCGACGATCAGCGGCACGCGCCGCTCGCAGCCAGTGCCTGACGATCCGACCGCTCTCCACCGCCCCGTGCTGCTCGCCGAGACGCTCGAGCGTCTCCAGCCCGCGTCGGGAGAGCGGATGCTCGACTGCACGCTCGGGCTCGGAGGCCACGCACTGGCCCTGCTCGAGCGCGGCGTGTCGGTGGTGGGCATCGATCGCGATCCGCGCGCGCGCGCGCTCGCGGCCGAGCGGCTGGAGGCGTTCGCTCCCAGGCTCGAGATCCGGGGTGGGACCTACGCGGACGCGGCAGAGGAATTGGCGAAAGCAGGACAACGATTCGACGGAGTGCTGGCGGATCTGGGAGTTTCGAGCATGCAGATCGACGATGATGCGCGCGGCTTCTCGATCCGATCGGGAGTGCGCGCGGATATGCGCATGGGCGACGGCTGCCCCGAGGACGCGATGGCGCTCATCGATCGCCTCACTGATGACGATCTGGCGAACGTCATCTTCGCCTACGGCGAAGAGCGCCTCAGCCGCCGCATCGCCCGCGCGCTCAAGCTGGCGCGCGCATCCGGCGGATGCGAGACCGCCGAGGACGTCGCAGCGGTGGTGCGCAGCGTGGTTCCGGGTCATTCGCGGCGTCATCCCGCGATGCGCACCTTCCAAGCCCTGCGCATCGCGGTGAACGACGAAATCGGCCAGCTCGAACGTCTGCTCGTCGTCCTTCCCGACCTGCTCACGGACGGAGGACGCGCGGTGGTCATCAGTTTCCACAGCTTGGAAGACCGCGCCGTGAAGCAGTCGTTCCGCGCTCACCACGCGGCCGGCCGTTTCTCCGACCTCGGCAGGCGGGTCACCATCGCGGGCCCCGTCGAGTCATCAGCCAATCCACGCTCCGCGCCCGCCAAATTGCGCTGGGCGAGAAAGTGATCCGTCCATGAACCGTATGGAGCTCATCATCCACATTGTCGTCGCCGCCATCTGGATCTCGCTGGCGGTGGTCCTCGGCCTCAAGATCGCACTGCTCGGGAACGAGCAGTCGGCATTGAACCGCCAGCGTGGTATCGATCGCAAGGCGCGCATCGAACTCGCATTCCAACGCGAACGAGTGCAGTCGCAGCTGACCTTCGAAGCCAGCCCGCCCGCACTCGAGGAGGCCGTCCGCCGCCTCCAGCTCCCGCTGCAGCCGCCGCAGCGACTGGCGGAGCGATGAAAAGGAACGTCCAACGTGGAAAGAACGTCCGAGGTCCGACGTCCGACGTCCGACGTCGACCGCTCGTCGGCGGACGATGCCTGTCGGGACCGTGCATCGTCACCAATCTCCAGAGTTCGATAACCGATCGCACCGCCCCGGGACGTCGGACGGTCAAGCGCACGTCGGACGCCGGACGTCGGACGGCCTGACATGTCTCCCGTCGGTCCGCAATACTGGCGCTTCGGCTTCACCATCGCGATCTTCATCGCGTTGTTCGCCAGCGTCGGCTATCGCCTGCACCACCTGCAGATCGACGAGGGCCAGCGCTTGGCGGAACTCGGCAGTCGTCAGCACGATCGCCGCTGGGCGATCCCGGCGGCTCGCGGCAATCTCTACGACGAGGATGGCTGTCCGCTCGCGGAGTCGGTCGGCACCTGGACGCTGACCGCGGATCCGGTGTACATGGAAGATCGCCTGCGCGCGACCGTCGAGCTCAGTCGCATCCTTGGCACTCCGCGCGATGCGCTGCGCACGCATTTCGAGGCCACCCGGAACGGGCGGACCATTGCGCGCGGCCTGGACGATCGCCAAGCCGACGCCATCCGCGCATTGAACCTCTCGGGTGTGTACCTGCGCCGGCAATTCACCCGCATGTACCGCGAGGGCGGGCTCGCCGCGCACGTGCTCGGCTTCGTCAGTGCGGACAGCACCGGAGGCGCGGGCATCGAGCGCGCGCTCGACAAGCAAATGGCCGGCGTCGCTGGACACGAGACCCTGATGATCGACGCGCACGGCACCCCGGTGCTCACCGGATCGGAGAGCACCCCGGCCAAGCCCGGCGCACACGTCCAACTGACGCTCAACGTCGTGCTGCAGCGCATCCTCGAGAAGGAGGTCGCGGCCACGGTCGAGCGCCACGCTCCGAAGAACGTCGCCGCGATCGTCGTACGCCCCTCCACCGGCGAGATCGTCGCCATGGCGAGCTGGCCGAGCTTCTCGCCCGCCGACCTCTCGGGACTCGATGACAAGAGCATGCGCAACAACGCTCTCTCGTTCGTCTATGAACCAGGGTCGACGATGAAGCCGCTGGTCGCTGGCGCGGCGGTCGCCGAGAAGCTGACCACCTGGAGCGAGAACATCTACTGCGAGCGGGGACGCTGGACCTACCGCGACGGCAAGAGCGCGCGCACCATCACCGATCACAGCGTCACCCATGGTGGTCACACCATGCTCTCGGTCACGCAGGGCATCGCGCTGTCGGACAACATCCTGATGGCGAAGCTGGGTCTCCGATTGGGCGCCGAGCGGTTGTTCCGCTGGGAGACCGCCTTCAACATGGGACGCAAGACCGGCATCTGCCTGCCCGGCGAGGATGCCGGCATCATGCTGCCCCGCGCGCGATGGACGGTACTGGGTTCCTGCATGTCGGTGCCGATGGGTCACGAGATCGCGGTCACGCCGCTGCAGCTGGCGATGGCGCACGCCGCCGTCGCCAATGGCGGCGTGTGGCTGCCCCCGCGGGTGGTCAAGCGCGTGTACGGCCTGGACGCCGCTGGCGAGACCGTCGATCTGACTCTGCCGGCGCTGGCAACGCCGCGGCGTATCTTCACCAGCGAGGACGCATTCGAGATCCAGAACGCGATGACCCACACCATGACCGAAGGCACGGGCAAGGCCGCGGATCTCGACGGCTACACTGCTGCCGGCAAGACCGGTACCGCCGAGAAGCTGGTGAACGGCAGGTATTCGCATGAGAGTCACGTCGGCTCCTTTGTGTGCTGGGCGCCTGCCGAGCGTGGGGTGAAGCCCGAGCTGCTGTGCCTGGCGGTCGTCGATGATCCGACCCGCAATGGCCACTACGGTTCCGAGACCGCAGCGCCGATGGTTCAGCACGTGCTGCAGCAATCGCTCGAATACCTGCGCGTACCCAAGACCGTCGCGCCAGCAGAGCTGCGTGGTCGCGTCGCGGTGGTGGAGCGCCCGACCGCCCCCGAACCGGCGCGCTCGGCAAAGAACGAGCGGCGTCGCGCGAACCAGCAGGGGATGACGCGATGATCGACGCCGGACGATTGTTCGAGGGCCAGGCGCTCAGCGGCTGTGCACCAGCCGGATTCAGCGGCGTCGCACGCGACAGCCGGTCCGTCCGCGCCGGCCAGGCCTACATCGCCATGGGACGAGCTGCGGATCTCGAAGCACACAGTGCGCAAGCCACGGCCGCAGGCGCCGGCGTGATCGTGTCCGAACGTGCACCCGCTACGCCGACCGCGGTGCTGCTGACACCGCATGCGCGGTGGAGCTTCGCCCGCGCCAGCGCTGCCGCCCACGGCATCGATCGCGACTGTCCACCGCTTCTGGGCGTCACCGGAACCAAGGGCAAGTCGACCACGGTCCATTGCGCCTGGTGGGCGCTCGGAAAAGGCGCCGCTCGGGTCGGCACCATCGGCTGGCACGACGGTGCGAACGAACGCCCGAACAAGCAGACGACTCCTCCGCCCGAGGAGCTCCACTCCTTCCTGCGCGGCTTGTCTCCCGGGTGCCAGGGAGTGGCGCTCGAGGTCTCGAGCCACGGCGCCGACCAGCAGCGGCTCGCCGGTTTGCAGTTGCGCGCCCTGGCCTACACCGGCCTGGGCCACGACCACCTCGACTACCACGGCTCGCTCGCGTCGTATCTCACCGCGAAGCTCAAAGCGATGCGTTCGCTCGAGCCAGGCGGAACCTGCATCGTCAATGTCGACGACGCCACCGGTTACGTCGCGGTGCATGCGGCGCGCGCGGCAGGTGCGCGGGTCGTGTCGCTGTCGTTCTCGGCGACCATGGGCGCCGCGCGCCAGCGCGCGCATCTCGACGCGCGCATCGTCCGCACCCCGAGTGGCTATCGCCTGGTGGTCTCGGGAGTCGACCATCCGCTGCCCTCGCCGCTGCCGGGCGACTTCAACGCCTGGAACGCTGCCGCCGGCGCATTGATGGCCAATGCTGCCGGGGTTCCGTTGAGCACCGCGCTCGCACGCCTGGCCGACATGCCGGCGGTGCCAGGGCGGATGGAATTGCTGGCCTACCGCCCCACCACCTACGTCGATTATGCGCACACGCCCGAATCCATCGCATCCGTCATCGCGGCTGCGCGCTTCGCGCATCCGGGCAAGCGCCTGGGCATCGTCTTCGGCTGCGGCGGCGACCGCGATCGCTCCAAGCGCGGCCCGATGGGCGCTGCTGCAGCGCAGGCGGACGTGATGGTCATCACCACCGACAACAGCCGCAGCGAAGCGCCAGCGGCTATCGTCGACGACATCGTCTCGGGGGTGCCCGCATCCGCGGTGGTGCTGCGCGACCCGGGTGGGCTCGCGAAGGATCCCGATCCACGCGGGCGCATAGCGACCGTCGAACTCGACCGCGGCGAGGCGATCCGGTTGGCCCGACGACTGGTTGGGCCGGACGGCGTGGTGGTTGTGGCGGGCAAGGGCCACGAGACCACGCAGGACATCCAGGGGACCGTCACCCCGTGGGACGACCGCAGTTTCGTCGCTCGGCAAGGACACGAACCAGCGTGAACCCGTCCACGTCACGACCGTCACCGCCTGCGAAACCGGCGCCTTTCGTGCTTGAGCACGCAATCGCCGAGGCGCTTACCGGCGGGCAGTGGCACGGCGCCACCCGCGAAGCGGTCATCCATGGCGCGGCGACCGACAGCCGTCAGGTGCAGCCCGGCTGCCTGTTCGCCTGCCTGCCTGGTGCACGCGTCGACGGCCACGATTTCGCCGCGACTGCCGTGGGCGACGGGGCGGCGATGATCCTCGCCTCCAAGCTGCTCACCGCGCCCGTGCCGGTCCTGGTGGTCGCGGACGTCTCGGCCGCTCTGGGCGTGCTCGCTGCGGAGTTCAGACGACGTCTGACCGGCGTGCGCTGGATCGGCGTCACCGGCTCCAACGGCAAGACCACCGTGAAGGAACTCATCGCCGCGGCCTGCGCCACGTCGGGTCCGGTCCACGCCACCGCGGGCAACCTCAACAACCACCTCGGACTGCCGATCACGGTGCTGAACACCCCGGCGCACACGCGCTTCGCGGTGATCGAGATGGGTGCCAATCACGCCGGAGAGATCGCCGCGCTCGCCGCGATCAGTCAGCCCGAGATCGGCGTCATCACCACGATCGGCCCCGCGCATCTCGAGGGTTTCGGCAGCCTGGACGGCGTCGCGCGCGCGAAGAGCGAGCTGTTCGCGGCGCTGCCAGCGGATGCGCCCGCCATTCTCGGCGTCACCGGCCTGGACGAGATCGCGCGCCGCCATGGCACCACCGCCGAGCGCCTGCTCGATGCGGTGCGCGCGCAGGCGCGCGGTCGGCGGCTGATGCTCGTCGGCTCACCCGAGAACCCTGTCGATGGAGCGGTGGAGTCCGATGGGGTGACGCTGCGCACGCTTGCCGGAAGCGCTCGCGTCCAGCTCTTGGGTGCGCACAACCTGACCAATGCTGCGGTCGCCGTCGAGGCGGCCATCGCTGCAGGAGTGGCACCGCGCGCAGCTCTCGCTGGTCTGCAGGGCATGCACCCGGTCGCCGGCAGGCTGACCGCGCGCCGGGCTGGCGCACATCTGGTCATCGACGATACCTACAACGCGAATCCCGGAAGCATGATCGCCGGGCTGCAGGTGCTCGCTGCGCGAACCGGACCGCGCTTGGCCGTGCTCGGTGGCATGGGAGAGCTGGGCTCCGAGCTCGAATCCGGCCATCGCCTGGTCGGCGCGGAAGCCGCGCGCCTCGGGCTGCCGCTGGTGGTGGTCGGCCCGCGCGCGGCGCCGATCGCCGCTGCCTATCGGGATGCCGGCGGTCCGAGTTGCGTCGAGGTGCCATCGCGCGAGGCCGCGGTCTCGGCGGTGCTGATCACGATCGGCGAGACGCCCACCACCATCCTGGTCAAGGCCAGCCGTTCATCCGGCCTCGAGATCGTCGTCGAGGGGCTGATCGCCGCCTGCGGTGGCCCATGCTGAAATACCTCGCCTATTTCGAGCCGCAGTTCGGACCCTTCCGCCTGTTCGAGTACGTGTCGAGCCGGGTGGTGCTGTCGGCGATGACCGGCTTCATCTTGATGATGGTGGTGATGCCGCCACTGATCCGTTGGCTCAAGAAGAAGAAGTTCGGCGAATCCGGAGCGAAGGGCGACGGCGCCCACGTCGTGGACGCCATGCGCGACAGCAAGAAGGGCACGCCGACCATGGGTGGTCTCGGACTGGTCTCGTGCATTGCGATCGCCGCGCTGCTGTGGTGCGACCCGATGGAGTTCCGCACCTGGCTGATGCTGTTCGGTCTGATCACCTTCGCCGTGGTCGGATTCCTCGACGACCGCACCAAGATCTTCAAGGGCGCCAAGGGCACGCCGACCATGGTCAAGCTGGGTATCCAGATCGGTGTGGCGATCGTCTGCGGCATCGGCGTCTACCTGATCAACCAGCACTACGCCAACCTGCTGCTGCCATCCGACCACCCGGCGGGCTGGCCCGGCGAA
Source organism: Planctomycetota bacterium (assembly GCA_013696105.1). Taxonomy (GTDB): domain Bacteria; phylum Planctomycetota; class UBA11346; order UBA11346; family UBA11346; genus JACCZE01. The sequence continues at coordinate 8,673 of JACCZE010000180.1, forward strand.
TACTACAAGAAGGTGCTGAACAACGACACCTACACCGTGCGCTTGGCTGTGCACCAGCTCGCGTTTCCGCTGGTCCCGGTGAACCACGCGATCTCGCTCGGCGCGCTGTCGATCCTGTGGGTGACGTTCGTGATGATCTCGTGCGCCAACGGCGTCAACTTCACCGACGGCATGGACGGGCTCGCGGGCGGGACGATGTTCATCGCCGCGCTGGCGTTCATGGTCATCGCCTACGTCACCAGCCGCGTCGACACCGCCGACTACCTGCGCGTGCTCTACGTCCCGGGCGGACAGGAGGTGGCGATCTTCTGCGCGGCGATCGTCGGCGCGTGCCTGGGCTTTCTGTGGTTCAACTGCGCGCCGGCCGAGGTCTTCATGGGCGACACCGGCAGCCAGGCCCTCGGGGGCTCGCTCGGCCTGGTCGCGCTCACCACCAAGCAGGAGTTCCTGCTGGTTCTGGTCGGCTTCATCTTCGTGATCGAGGCCGGATCCGTCGCGCTCCAGGTCGCGAGCTACCGGCTGCGCAACAAGAAACGGATATTCCTGTGCGCGCCGCTGCACCACCACTTCCAGTACAAGGGTTGGCCCGAATCCAAGATCGTCATGCGCTTCTGGATCGTCGCCGCCCTCTCGGCACTGCTTGCACTCGCCACATTGAAACTGCATTGACCATGATGACCAGACTTCCCGCGCTCGATCCTATGTCCTCCGTCCTCCGTCCTCCGTCCTCCGTCTTCGCCCCTGCCTCGATTCTGCTGTCCGACACAGGACCCAGGACCGAGGACGCAGAACGGTCCCGCCCATGACCACCAAGTGGCTGCGCTTCCAGCTGTGGGGGATCGTGGGGATCCTGTGCGGGTTCGGGCTGGTGATGATCGCCTCGACCACCGGCACCATGGCCGGCAAGGGCGGCGGCATCACCTACAGCTACATCTTCAAGCAGGCTGCGGCGATGGGCATCGGCCTGATGATCGCGATCGCCGTCAGCGCGATCAGCGTCGACCGCTGGCGCAACGGCTGGTTGGTGACGGTGGCGGTGGTGGTGACCATTTGCGCGCTGGTCGCGGCCCTGGGCATGGGCCGCAGCATCAAGGGGGCCACACGCTGGATCGATCTCGGACCCGTGAACCTGCAGCCGGCGGAGCTGGCGAAGTTCGCGGTCGTAGTCGCTGCTGCCTGGCATTTCGGCAAGGCGGACGAGAAGGTGCGGTCGTACTTCCATGGCGTGCTGCTGCCGCTGGCCGGATTCGCGGTCATCGCGGGGCTGATCTACCTGACGCGGGATCTGGGCTCGGTGCTGGTGCTGGGCATGGTGCTGTGCGCGGTCCTGGCCTACGCCGGAGCGCCATGGCTGTATTTCATGACCATCAGCCTGGCATCGGCGCCGGCGCTTCTCTATGTCACGGTCTTCAGCGAGGCGTATCGCCGCGACCGTATCCTCGCCTTCCTCGACCCGGACAAGTACGACGGCCCGGCAGCCTACCATCTGCGCCAAAGCTTCATCGCGATCGGTAGCGGCGGGCTGTTCGGGGTCGGCCTGGGCGAGAGCTCGACCAAGCTCGCCTTCCTGCCCGAGAAGCACACCGACTTCATCTATGCGGTGATCTGCGAGGAATTCGGCATGGCCGGCGCCTTGTCCATCGCCGTCGCCTTCCTGATGCTGGTGGTCACCGGACTGCTGATCGCCGCGAACACCCGGGATCTCCACCAGCGCCTGCTCGCCATCGGGGCGACCATGATCCTGGGCATCCAGGGGTTCTGGAACATGCTGGTGGTGACCGGCGCGGTCCCGACCAAGGGGCTCACCCTGCCGTTCATCAGTTATGGCGGCTCGAGCGTGGTGGTGTGCCTGGCGCTGGTCGGCCTGCTCGACGCGGTGGCGCGCGCCAACGTCCAGGAGCCGCTCCGCGGACACACGACCTCGCGCATAGGCGCCGCCATCCGCACCGGACGCTCGCTGCGTTGGCAAACGGAGGGGGGATGATCTGCAACGTCCTCCGTTCTCCGTCCTCCGTCCTCCGTCGTCGGTCGGAAGCGTCGGCACGAATCGATGAGGTGGTGAGAGGTCGACACGGGCTCCGGGTCGGCAGTCCCGCCGTCGACGGAGCACGGAGGACGGAGGACGGAGCACCCGCCCTTGTCGTCTGCGCTTTTGCGCGTCATCATTCCGGGATATCCATCCATGCCTAAGGCGTCCGGCATCCTCTTCTGCGGCGGCGGTACCGGCGGGCATGTCCTGCCGGGCCTGGCCGTGGCCGCACGCCTGCGCGCGCGCGGCGAAGAGGGCATCCGCTGGATCGGCGATCCGCAGCGCATCGAAGCGCGGTTGGTCCCAGGTGCCGGCATCCCGCTCCTGCCCTTCGGGCTGTCGCGGCCGCGCCTGACGGATCCCCGTTGGCTGATCGGCGCAGCGCGCCTGGCCTGGCGGTGCCTGGCGGAATTGCGTGCCCATCCGCCGCATGCGGTGGTCGCGCTCGGCGGGTACGCGGCGCTGCTGCCCGGTCTGCTCGCGCCGCTGTGTCGCCGGCCGTTGGTGGTGATGGAGCAGAACGCCCGCGCCGGACGCACCAACCGTCTGCTCGCGCGCTTCGCCCGGGCGGTGGTCACCCAGTTCCCGGAAGCGGCGGACGCCTTCCCGCGCGGCAAGGTCCGCCTGCTGGGCAATCCCGTGC
>JACCZE010000188.1 GCA_013696105.1 Planctomycetota bacterium
TTTCTCGGCAAGGCGTTCAGCCTCAAGGAAAGCACCTGCGCGGCGATCGCCTCGTCGACGCCCATCATCCTCATCCCGGCGCTCAATCCCTTCGAAGCCGCGGCCATGACGCTTGCGCTGTCCGGCATCCAACGCCTGGGCGGGGTCCTCGAATTCTCGACCGCAGACACCGGAGATCTCCCGAAGATCGATTGGCCGCGCAGGCCGCAGGTGTTCAAGCGCGAGATCTCCGACCACCTCGAAGATCTTCAGACCACGGTGCCGACCCCAGACGGCTCGCGCCAGCCGCTGATCGACCTCCTGATCGCCGGCCTCGCCAGCCTGGCTGCGGGAGAAGCAGATGCCCCCGTGGACGATGAGCCCTCGATCGGCATCAAGCCCGCGCAGCGCCCGAAGGCAGCCGCGGCGCCAGCGAGCATCCCGACCCAGCAAGCATCCGAATTCAAGAACATGCCGCTGCCGGAGATCACCCCCTTCTCCAACCCGGTCGTGCAGCAGCGTCCGACCGCACCGCCGATGTCGGTCGCCCAGAACCAGGAGAAGGACGATCCCACATCGCGCCTGAACGAACTGTTTCCCGACGAGGGCGGTTTCGTCCCCAACAACGAAGACATCACCAACATCCTCGATCGGCTCCTGCCCGATGAGGAATCCGCTTCGCAGGTCGGCGGCAAACCCCAGACCCAGGCGTCCGGCCGTCGGAACGCGGTCACCAACGCGGCTCCTGCCGGCCCGGCTGGCGGCGGATTCTCGGTGTTCCTGGCCAAGATCGCGGACGAGGCGCGGCGCACCAAGGCGGTCGGCCTGATCGCGGAGCTCGCCAAGATCGGCAACGACGAAGCCGAAACCCTGTCGAAGAAGGTCATCATCCCCGTGCTCAAGGGCGCGACCAAGGACGAGGCCGAGTCGGCAAAGCAGAAGTTCGCGAAGATCGGCATCCTCGCGCGGGTCAAGGGACCGGAATAGCGGACTCGCGCGCGCAGCAGCGCCTACCGCGCGCGGCTCTTCTTATCAGAAGCCACCTCGTCAACGCCACCGGCTCGCAGCCGATGTGATTTCCGTGAGCTCACGCTCGACGCCATCGGCGAGCGGTGGCGTGGCGCGGATTCAGTAGCGGTAGATCTCGGCCTTGTACGGGCCGTTGGGCTTCACTCCGATGTACTCGGCCTGCTTCGGCGTGAGCTTCGTCAGCTTGGCGCCGAGCTGACCGAGGTGCAGGCGCGCGACCTCTTCATCGAGGTGCTTGGGCAGCAGGTACACCTTCTTGTCCATCGTCGCGTGCTTGGTCCACAGTTCGATCTGCGCCAGGGTCTGGTTGCAGAAGCTGTTGGACATCACGAACGAGGGATGGCCCGTAGCGCAACCGAGGTTCACCAGGCGGCCCTTGGCGAGCAGGATGATGCGCTTCTCGGGCTTGGCGCCCTTGGCCGGCCAGATGACATGGTCCACCTGCGGCTTGATCTCTTCCCACGCGAGGTCCGACAGAGACGACACCTGGATCTCGGAATCGAAATGGCCGATGTTGCACACGATGGCGTTGTGCTTCATGCGATCCATGTGCGCGCGGGTGATGACGTCGAGATTTCCGGTGGTGGTGACGAAGATGTCGCCGAAAGCCGCGGCATCCTCCATGGTCACGACCTGGAATCCCTCCATACACGCCTGCAGCGCGCAGATGGGATCGATCTCGGTGATGAACACCGTCGCGCCCTGGCCGCGGAACGCCTGCGCGCAGCCCTTGCCGACGTCGCCGTAGCCGCACACCACGGCCTTCTTGCCTGAGATCATCACGTCGGTGGCGCGCTTGATGCCGTCGATCAGCGATTCGCGGCAACCATAGAGATTGTCGAACTTGCTCTTGGTGACGCAGTCGTTGACGTTGATCGCGGGGAACTTCAGCGTCCCCTTCTTCACCATCTCGTACAGGCGATGGACGCCGGTGGTGGTCTCCTCGCTGACGCCCGTGAGATTGGCGGCGATACGCGAATAGAAGGTCGGATCCTTGGCGAGCGTACGCTTGATCGACGCGAGCAGGACCGCCTCCTCTTCGTTGCCAGCCGGGCGGTCGAGGATCTTGCGATCCCGCTCGGCATCGCAGCCGAGGTGGATGAGCAGGGTCGCGTCGCCGCCATCATCCAGGATCAGGTTCGGGGTGCCGCCGTCCTGCCACACGAACAGCCGGTGGGTGTAGTCCCAGTATTCCTCGAGGGTCTCGCCCTTCTTGGCGAACACCGGAGTCCCCGCCTTGGCGATCGCGGCAGCGGCGTGGTCCTGAGTCGAGAAGATGTTGCACGACACCCAGCGCACCTCGGCGCCGAGCGACTGCAGCGTCTCGATCAGCACCGCGGTCTGGATGGTCATGTGCAAGGAACCGGCGATGCGCGCGCCTGCGAGCGGCTGGCTCTTGGCGAACTTCTTGCGCAGCGCCATCAGGCCGGGCATTTCGTGCTCGGCGATGAGGATCTCGCGGCGGCCCCAGTCCGCGAGCGCGGGGTCACTGATGACGAAATCGGCTCCCTTACCTGATTTGATGGCTTTGGGGGCGAGCGCGGGCTTGGCCATGGGGGTCTCTTTTAGGGGGTCGGTGGCGCAGATATCGGTCCATCATCATATAACGATGGATGCGGCGACAAGACAAAGTTCTGAACCGATCCTGCGCGCCGCCGTCTACCTGAATGAGGTGACCGATGACCCCTCTGCCGCACATCTCTAAGCCCTGCCACGAACACTGGGACGGCATGACGCCAGCGACCGGCGGCCGCCATTGCGACGCATGCGCCAAGACCGTCGTCGATCTGACCGCGATGGCTCCGCCCGCGGCTGACGCCCTGCTTCGCACGCTGGGCGATCGCCTGGCTACCGATCCCGGCAGCCAGGTCTGCGTCCGCGCCCGCCTCGATCCGCGCGGCCGACTTGCCGGGGGGCGCCTGCTCACCAATGCACTCGCGGCCATGCTCGCGGTCGCCGTCTCGGGCTGCTCCGGTGGCGGACAGGATGGCGCCACGGCGGATCGCGGGCCGGACCGCCGAGCGCCGTCGGAAACGGAGCCACCTCCCGCGTCCCCCGCGGACTGCGTAAACGTCGGCGCCGGAATCGAAGCGGCCGAACGCATCATGCGCACGCCACGGACGGGGTCCGAGCCCGCTGAGGAGCTGCTCATCATGGGCATGATGGCGCCACGGACCGATCGCCCGCGCCCGCGACGTAGGCCCGAGCCGAGGCGCGAGGCGCCACCCGTCGACGACGGACCGCACGCGAACGGCTGACGCTCACCGCCGGTGCGCGCGCGACCCCGCCCAGGCCAAGGCCGTCGCCATGAGTGCCAGGGCGAGACCGCCGCCAAGTCCGCAGCGCGTGTGGTGCGAGCCGCCGTCGTCCGGGGTCGAGCCGGTGGTTCCCCCACTGGTTCCTCCCGTCGATCCGCCGGTGGACCCGCCGCCCGTAGTCCCCGCACCGGTGGTCCCGGCGGGAGCCCCGACGATCGCGCTCGCGGTGGCGCTGGCATCGAAGCCGCTGGCGAACGCCATGGCCTTGATCGTCGTTCCCGGCGCGACGGCGAATGGCGCGGAATACACGGCGCCGTGCACGGGTGTCGGCGCGCTGCCGTCCGTGGTGACGCGGATGACCGCCCCGGGCGTCGCGCACGACACCGTGCTCGCGGTGGTGGATGCCGTGATCGTCGGCGTGGCCGCGAGAGCGGCTGACGATCCCAGCGTGGTCAGCAGCAGATCGGCCGACCACGCGCGGTTGCCCGCGGCGTCGCGGCCCTGGGCCCGCACATGGCACTGCCTCCCAGGCGCGAGGTTCGTCAGCAGCGCCTCATGGGTGGTGACGCGGGCACTGCCGACCGATCGGCGATCGTCGTACGACATCACGCCGTAATCGACCGAGCCATCAGCCGCCTCGTCGGTGATCCAGCGCACGACGCATGACGTGGAACCGATCCAGGTCGGCGCCAACGCGGTTATGACCGGTGGATGGGTGTCGGTCGGGGGCGGCAGCGTGGTGTCGATGGTACCGGTCGCTTCGAGGCCGTAGGTGCGGAAGTCGGTCCACGTCCGCGCCGCGTTGGCCCAGCCGAAGCGGTCCTCGGCGAGATCCGTGACATGGTAGGCGTTGCGGTCGAAGGTGTTTCCGGCCGCGAAGAATTCGTCCCATTGCCAGTCCGCGACCCCGCCGGTCTGGCCAGCGACGCCACGGAAGACCACCGTGTTGTCGTGTACGCGGCAGTTCGCGGTCACATACGGGCCGTAGGCTCCATCGCCGCGCTGCTGCTGGATGAGCGCGATGCCGTTGCCTCCGTCGGATGCCACATCGACGGTGTTGCCGAAGATCTCGACGTCGCGCGAGGTGGATATCAGGATGCCCGCGCCCCACAGCCACACGTCGAATGCACGACCGTTGCCGACCACCACGTTGTCGCGGACGATCGCACGGTAGCTGATCTCATGGAAGATCCCCGCGTCGAAGTTGTCGGCGCAGACGTTGCGCTCGTACAGCGTGTCGATGTTGTTGATGTCGGTCCACAGCCCCGTGCCGCGGTTGTCGTGCGAGTAGTTGGCGCGCACCGTCAGCCGCGCAGTGTTCGCGAACTTGGTTCCGCCCGCCTCCCAGCCGGAATCGAAGTGGGCGACATTGCTGAACGAGATCTCGTTGCCCTCGATCAGGATGTCGTCGCCGCCGGCGCCGATGCCCTTCTGGCCGTTATGGTGCACCCGGTTGTCGCGCACCACGCTGCCGGTGGAGACGTTGATGCCGGTGCCATGGTTCCAGCGCACCTCGTTGTCGATGATGGTCCACGACCGGGATGGGTATTGATCGCCGATCGCGCCCATCTGCGCGGGAATCGCGTACTTCTCGATCACCAGACCGCGGATGGTGACGCCCGTGGCCCCGCCAGCAAATGCGCGGCGCGAGACGCTGGTCTCGACGCGGTGACCGGCCGGATCGTTCGCGAAGTAGATCTTGTCCGCCGCATAATCGAAGAACCACTTCCCGGGGCCCACGTCTGAGAGCGCGGGAACATGCTGCAGCGCGACGTCGTCGATGAACAGGTCTTCCGCATATTGCGAGCGCCAGCCCGGTTCGGTGTCTCCATGGACCTGACCCTGCTGGGTCTGGCCGGTGGCGACCCAATAGACGCCCTCGCGCACGAATGCGGTCAACAGGCGCGCGCCGCTGAGGATCGCGCCTGGCTCGCCGATGAACACGTCGTTGTCCTTTGGGGTGATCTCCTGATGGCGGTAGAGTCCGCGTGCGATGCGGAAGGTGGTTCCCGGAGGATTGGCCGCGACCGCTGCCTGGATGTCGTTCCCGGGACGCAGGATCACCTCGGCCGAAGGCGCCGTGGCCGCAGCCAAGACGACGACGAAGGGCAGCACGCGTGGGAAGATCATGACAGGCTCCTCTGGTTACGGCGGAAGGATGGAGTCGATGGAACCGTTGGCTTCCTGGCCGAGTGTCCGCAGGCCCGTCCAGGTGACCTCAGAACCGCCCCAGCCCCAATGGGCGAGCGTGGTATCGGGCATGTGGTAGCGGTTGGCGTCGAACTGATTCCCGCCAGCATCCATGGATGCTTGGTCGAAATCGGCGACACAGCCGGCTTGGCCGACGGCACCGCGGAAGATGATCTCGTTGTCATGGACGCGATTGCGCTGCGTCAGGTAGCGTCCGCGAGGCCCGCTGCCGCACTCCTGCTGGATCAGGCCGATCGCATTGCCGCCATCGGCGGCGACATCGACGATGTTGCCCGTGATCTCGAGGTCCGACGAATTGCGCACGAGGATCTGCGCGCCCCACATCCACGGAGAGGATCCGCGGCTGTTGCGCCTGACCTCGTTGCCGACGATGACTCCGCCCGACGCGGTGGTGCTGCTGATGCCTTCGCGCGCATTGTCGAGCACCACGTTGCCGTCGAAGCGCGCGCCGACGACGTCGCCCTCGGCGAGCAGCCCGAATCCGAGATTGCCGACCACGCGGTTGCCGAGCACGTTCAGCTCCACGGTGTCGCCGAACTTGGCCCCGCCCGCCTCCCAGCCGGGGTCGAAATGCGCAAAGTTGTTGCGGCTGATCTCGCAGGCCGACAGCCGCAGGTGGCGGCCGGATCCGCCGACTCCCTTCTGTCCGTTGTCTTGGATGCGGCATCCGCTGACCGCCCATCGGTCGCCCATGTTGATGCCGGTGCCGTGGTTCAGCCTCACCTCGCAGTCATGGATCGACCAGCCCGCAGGCGGGTATTGCCCGCCGATTGCCCCCATCTGCGCGGGGATGGCGTACTTCTCGATCACCAGGGTTGCGATGACGACATCGATCGCCTCACCGGAGAACGCACAGCGCGCGACGCTGGTCTCCACCCGGTGTCCCGCGGGATCGTCGGCGAACCAGATGCGGTCGGCATCGTAATCGAAATGCCACGTTCCCGGGCGCACCTCCGACCGCGAACGCACATGCACCAGCGGCGCG